>JBGPTS010000101.1:0-13139 GCA_041490745.1 Binatia bacterium
CGCGCGCGAACGCATCGCGCAAAATTTTCACTCGCTCGGCGGGCACTCCCGGCGGCGCGACCCAGGGACGGCCGAACCTTTCCGCGCTCAGCACGACGCGCGCGAGTCTACGCCCCGGCTAGGCCACTCCGCGCTCGTCCATCAGTTCGTAGATCGTCGGCGTCTCCGGCAGCCTGGAATCGCGCGCGGCGCCGGTTTGCAGCAAGATACGGACGAAACCGGTGCGCCGCCACGTAGGATACGGCTCGTGCGAGAAAAACCCGGATATAGTCAGCACGCGGCAATCGATCTCGCCGCGCTCGACCGCGGCGTCAACGTCCGGCCCTTCCCTATAATCCGTTATCGACTGAAATCTCGCGCCGAAAATCTCGCCGAGCAATTTCGGCAGGTGATAAGCGGTGGAAGCTGCGCCGGCGGCGCCGCAGCGCGGCGGGATGGCGGCCCCGACGATTGCGCCGAGGCTGTCATACGGCATCGCCGTACGCGCGTAGAGAAGGTGGGCGGAGCGGTCCGGCGTGCCGATCCAGGAAAAGGCTCTCCAATCGAACGCCGCATCCTTGTGTCCCAGGATCTGGTCGAAGTAGAGCGCCGGGGCGATCGCCGCTAGCGTGAGACCGTCCGCGCACGCGCCGTATATGTCGTTAGCCACGGCGCGGGAGTTTTTGCCGATCGCGTTCTCGACGACGATCTCCGGCGCGCCGGGAATGTATTTCGCCAGATGGCCCGCGATGAGGCGCGCGTAGAGATCGTAGGCGACTCCGGGGCGCGCGCCGACGACGACGCGAATCGTTCGGCCGCTGTAAAAATCAGTTTCCACGCAAGGCGGGAAATATTTTCGCGCGTTCGCCGCCGTTTATTGAACGACGAAGAGCTTCTTGATTTGTTCGATCACATCCGGCGGCTGGTTCATCGCCTCTTTGGCCATCGCCTCGAGCTCGGCGCCTTTGCCCGGCTGCACGTCGATGCGCAGCTTTTTCGCTTCCGCCAAGAGCTCGGGATCTTTTACCGTCTTGTCGTAAGCGTCGCGCAGCATCTGGACGCGGTCGGGCGGCGTCGCGGGAGCGACGAGCATCGACCGGGCCCACTCGCCGCCGGAGAGCATCGCCTCGGCCAGGCGGCGTTTCGATGCCGGCGTCTTGTATTCGTCCATTAATTCAAAAATCGTCGGGCTGCTCACCCGCGGATCTCTCTTGCGCCCGCTCTGCGTGAGAAAGCGGACGAAGTTCGACTTGACCCAGGTCAAGAAAGGCTCGCGCGAGAAAAACGTCTGGATCGTGAGGCCCTGGCAGGCGACCTCGCCGCGCTCGACTGCGATGGAGATTTCGTTGCTGCCGGGATAGCCGATGACCTGATTGATTTTGGCGCCGATGGTTTCTTCGAGAATTCTCGACAAGACGTAATCCGAGGCGCCAACGCCGGTCGAGCCGCATTTCGGCGGCTCCTTGGCGGTAATGACGTCCTTGATCGTCTTGTACGGCGCATCGGAGCGGATGAAGAGCATCATGTCGTCTTTGTCCATCGAGCCGATCCAGTGCATTTTCAGCAGATCGAATTTGACCTCTTGATCGGCGGACAGTTGGCTCAGGTACACATTGTTATGCGGCATCAACAATGTCAGCCCGTCGGGCTTGGCCACTCCATAGGCGTAGTTGGCCGAAACCACCGAGCCGGCGCCGGGCATGTTCTGGACGATGATGTCCGGGTTGCCGGGAATGTATTTACCCATGTGGCGCGCCAGCAGGCGCGCCGCGCGGTCGTAGCCGCCGCCCGCGCTCAAGCCGACGACGATCTTGATCGTCTTGCCTTTATAGAACGGCTCCTGTGCAAAGGCCGGGTGCAACGCCGACAATGCGAGGAAGGCGAGCGGCGCTAAACGAAAGGCGCGAGTCACAATCCTCATAAATCCTCCAAGAGCAAAATTTTACGCGAGGCCCAGCCAGACGAAGAGTTGCCCCTCGGGAAACGGGAGATGCAGCAGGCGGTCGAACAGGGACCAGAAAAAAAGCCACGCCGACGCGGTGAGCACGATTGAGAGCGGCCATTTCTCGTGCGACTGGACTTTGAGATAGAGAAAAACAATCAGGGGGACGGAATAGCCGAAGCCGATGAGCCAGATGGAGACGACGTAGCCGAGGATCCAGGAAAAGATATTGATCATGCGGCGCCGCGCCAACACCGGATCGGTGCGCGCCGCGAACTGGACATCGACCGGCGCATCGTTGGCGCTCTTTTTCGGTTCGACGCCCCTTAACTCGAGCACGACCTGAACCACGGCGAGAATCAGCATGGGGATGCCGATGGCCCAGGGATAAAGCCGCGCCTGCATGCGCCAATCCTTCGCCTGGTAAACGAACACGGCGAAGAAGACGACCAGGATGACGGCCAGGATGATTTGGGGTTTGATCTTCATGGCGGTGTGGAATCGATTATCACAGAGTCAACGGCCGGGTCAACGCTCGTCCAACTCTTTCCATGCGACATGACGGCGTGGTAATAGGGGGCTGGCACGCGGCGCCGCGGCCGGTAGACGGAGAGGAGAAGCAATTGCGGCGGAAAAAAGTCTGTTTCGTCGGCTACGGCTCGACCGAGTATTCGCGGAAATCCGAAGAGCCGCAACTCGGTCATTATGCGACGGCGATCCGCGCGGCGTTGAATCAGACCGGCCTCAAGAAGAAAGACATTCATGGGCTGTCGATCACGACCCAGGCGAGTCCGGACACCGCGCCGCATGTCGCGGAGCAGCTGGGTTTTGAATTGGATTGGGTTTTGAATGCCGACTACGGCGGCGCCGGCGGAGTCGGCGCGGTGCGGCGCGCCGCGGATGCCATCGAATGCGGCCATCTCGACGTCGCGCTGTTGGTCGGCGGCAATTCTTTCGACCGTAGCGTGGCGCACCAGCGGCCGCTGGAATATCAGCGCGGCAATTTTGTCGATGTTTATGGCTACGGCGGCCCCAATTCCTTGATGGCGCTGATTCAGCGGCTGCACATGGAAAACTTCGGTACCACGCTGGAACAAATCGGCAAGATCGCCGTGGCGCAACGCTTCAACGCGATGAACAACCCGCAAGCGCTGTTTCGCGAGCCGATGACGATCCAGGACTATCTCAACTCGCGCATGATCTCCGATCCGATCCGGCTCTTCGATTGCGTCATGCCGTGCTCGGGCGCGGAATGTCTGGTGCTCGCCTCGGAAGAGAAAGCGAGGCAGATCACCGACAAACTCGTTTATTTGGTTACGGACGCCGAAAAGGTGCATTATCAAGTCGCCGACATGCTGCCGGAGAAAACCACGTTCGGGATGAAATTGGTGGGCGAGAAAATCTTTTCCGAAGTGAAACGCGAAGATATCGATCTCTTCGAGATTTACGACGACTATCCGATCGCGGTGATGATCCAGATCGAAGATTTAGGCTACTGCGGGAAGGGCGACGGCGGCAAATTCGTCGACGCGCACGATCTGACGTACAACGGCGACTTTCCTGTGAACACGGGCGGCGGGGAATTGTCGGTCGGTCAGGCGGGTCTTGCCGGCGGCTTTCTCCACGTCGTCGAAGCGCTCAGGCAATTGCGCGGCGAGGCCGACGGCCATCATGTCAAGAAAGCGCAGCGCGCGCTCGTCACGGGCATCGGCTGGCTCAACTACGGGCGCAATCTCGGCACCACCGCCGCGCTCGTCATGGAGAGGAGAAAGTAATGGCCGAGGCGAGAGCGCCGCAAAAAAGTCTGCCGAAAATCAATCCCGTCGACCGGCCGTTCTGGGAAGGGGCGGCGAAAAATAAGTTTCTGCTCCAGAAATGCAAAAGCTGCGGCAAGGTTCAATTCTTTCCGCGCGTCGCCTGTGTCGACTGCTTCGGCGAATTGGACTGGATCGAAGCGAAGGGCACCGGGAAGATCCACACGTTCACGCTGGTGCGCGTGCCGCGCAATCCGGCGTTCAAAGAAGAAGCGCCGATCTACTATATCAATGTGATTTTGGACGAAGGCGTGATCATCGAGAGCCGTTTGCTCGGCGACAATAAAGAGCAGGTCAAGATCGGCGACAAGGTGAAAGTCGTTTTTCAGGAGACCGCGGACCCCGGGATCAAATTGCCGGTGTTCGAGCTTGAGCGGTGAGAAAAATTTATCGACATCTTGTGCTCACGATGACGTTCGTTGTGTTCCCGGGCGTTGCCGTCGCGCAGCAGCAAGCGGCGAAAATTCCGCGGGTGGGATTGGTGTCCTCGAGCGGCGACCCGCGCTCTCCCGGAACTCTGGTCGAAGCGTTCCGTCAAAAGCTCAAGGAGCTCGGTTACAGCGAAGGAAAAAATATCCAGATCGAGTATCGCTATGCCGAAGGAAAGCTGGATCGGGTCCCGAGCTTCGTGGACGAACTCGTGCGGGTCAACGTCGACGCGCTCGTCGTTTCCTCCCTGCCGGCGATTCGCGCGGCCAAGCGAGTGACCGCCGTGGTGCCGGTCGTCATGTTGATTTCCGTCGATCCGGTCGCGATCGGCATCGTCGACAGCTTCGCCCGCCCGGGCGGAAACATCACCGGAATCGTCAGTCTCAACCGGGACTTGAGGAAAGAAGCTCTGGAATTGCTCAAGGAGGCGATTCCCGGGCTGTCGCGCGTCGGCGTGCTCTGGAATGTGGAGGGACGCGCCTCGGCCGGCGCTTTCAAGGAATACGAGGCCTCGGCGGGCCCCAGAAAGGTCCAGCTTCAATCGCTCGAGGTGCGAGGACAAACGCCGGACATCGAGGGCGCATTCAACGCCGCCGTCAAAGGGCGCGCGGGCGCCCTCATCACGGTCAGCAATCCGGTGCTCGCCCGCTACCTGAAGCCGATCGCAGAGCTGGCGCTGAAAAACCGCCTGCCCTCGATGGCCGAGAGGAGCGACTACGCGAAGGCGGGCGGTCTGATGGACTATTCAGCCGACTATGAGGAGAATTTCCGGCGCGTCGCCGTCTACGTCGATAAGGTTCTCAAAGGCGCCAGGCCGGCTGAGCTTCCCGTCGAGAGAACCAGGTTCCATCTGGCGATCAATCTGAAAACGGCGCAGCAGATCGGGCTGACGATTCCGCCCTACGTCGTCGCGCGGGCGGACACGGTGATCAAATAAAAGAAGGCATCAGGCACGAGGCAATAGGCGGTAGAAAGAAATTGGCCGGCCGGGACGGAGGACAAGATGACGAAACGTAACTCGGTTCTTCCACTCCTATTTTATCTGCTCCTGGTTCCTTCTGTTGTCTTTGCCCAGACTAAAGGGCTGAGAGAAATCAACACGTCTTATCCTCTCGGAGGCTCGACCAGTTTCTTCTGGGTCTCGTACCGCTCCGGCGCGTTTGAAAAATATGGGCTGAAACTGAATCCCGTATACATTCGAGGAAGCGTGACCGCGATCCAATCGCTTCTCGCCAGAGAACTGTCGATCCAGATGGAAGCCGGTCCCGCGGGCGTCAGGGCCTGGGCGCGCGGGGCGAAAGAAATTACGCTGGTCGGAGCGGTGGGAAACAAGCTCGATTATATTCTCGTGGCGTCGCCGTCGATCCGCAAAGCCGAAGACCTCAGAGGCAAAAAGATCGGCGTCAGCCAGATCGGCGCGAGCTCGGACTTTATCGCCCGCTACGCCGTGCAGCAACTGGGGTTGAATCCGGAGAAAGATGTGACGATTCTCGCCGTGGGTGGAATGGGGCAGCGGTGGGCGGCGCTGACCGGCGGGCACATCGACGCCACGGTCGCGCAGCCGCCCTATACACTGCTGGCGCGCAAGTCCGGCTATCCGACGATCATCGACATCTCCAAACAGGATTTCGAATATCCGATCTCGGCAGTCTTCACCACCCGTTCTTTCATCCGCGCCGAACCGGAGACGGTGATGAATTTTATGCGCGGCCTGGCCGACGGAATGAATTTTTACCGCGACGAAAAAAATCGCGACAGGGTCATCAAATTTCTCGGCGAATATTACCGGTCGAACGCGGTGGAAGAACTCGACGAAACGCGCCGGGCATACAGCCAGGTCACTCCCGGGCTGCCGGTCATCACGGCGAAGTCGATCGAAAACGTCATCAAGTACGATAAGGACCTCGCCGGTATGTCGCTCAACCCGGCCGAGATTCTCGATCTCTCGTTTCTTCAGAGGCTGGAAAAAGAAAGGAAAGCCCCAACGCGCTAGAAAGGCGACACATGGAATACCGACACGTCATCTATGAAAACAGAGAAGGGCTCGGCCGGATTACGTTCAACCGGCCGGAGGCGATGAACGCGTTCAACCAGGAGATGGCGGGTGAGATCGTAAGCGTTTGCCGCCGGGCCGAGGAGGATGAGAACGTCCGGCTCGTGATTTTCACGGGGGCGGGCGACAAGGCGTTCTCGGCCGGGATGGATTTGAAAGAGCGGGCGCAGACGGCATTCTCGGTGCTGGAAAGAAGGCAGCAGAAAATAAGCCCGACGCCCGCCACGCCCACGCGGGCGGTGGCGGCTATCACGAAGCCGACGGTCGCCGCGATCAACGGTTACGCCATCGGCGGCGGGCTCGAGATCGCGCTGGCCTGCGATCTGCGCGTCGCCTCCGAAAATGCCAAGCTCGGTTTCACCGAAGTGCGGCACGGCATCATCCCCGGGGCCGGGGGAACCCAACGGCTGGCGCGCGTGGTTGGAAGGGCGAAGGCGTTGGAGATCTGTCTTTCGGGGCGGTTGATCGACGGCAAGGAAGCGTTTCGTATCGGCCTGGTCAACGAAGTCACGCCGCGGGAAGAGCTGGCGGCTGCGGCGGAGCGTCTGGCGCAGGCGATCCTCAAAGGCGCGCCGACCTCGCTCCGCTATATAAAGGAGGCGATCTCCAAGGGCATGGAGCTTCCGCTCGATCAGGGCTTGCGCCTGGAAGCCGATCTTTCAGCGCTCATCGGCACGACCGAAGACAGCAAAGAGGGGCCGCGCGCGTTCGCCGAGAAGCGCGAGCCGATCTGGAAGGGAAAGTAGGGGGTCCGCCTGTAGATGCCTTTCCGGCCTGATGCAATATAGCCGATCTGCGCGCGACGAAATCGGTGCCGGCGCTTCTGAAGTACGATTGCGGCTCCTCGTCCGGTGCATCAGGCCTTCAAGGCACCTCCAGGCGGACTGAGGGGGGAAGGAATTGAAAGGTAAGTTGCGATGACGATTCCTTTGTTGATGGGCGACGCGCTTCGGCGCAACGCTTACAAGTTCGCCTCGAAGATCGCCATCAAAGATTCGCGGCGCCGGGTTACCTACCGGGAGCTCAACGGCAGAGTCAACCGGCTGGCGCGGGCTCTGTTGGACATGGGCGTCGGGAAAGGGGACGCCGTGGCGCTCCTCGTCGGCAATCGCATCGAACATCTCGAGATCGTTTTCGCGCTCGCGAAGATCGGAGCTTTGGCGATCCCGCTCGACGTAAAGTGGCGCGCCCTCGAGATGGGCGCCGTGCTTTCTTCGCTCGCTCCGGCGGCGTTGTTCCTCGAGTCGGACTGCGAGAGCGAGTTCGCGAAGGCGAAAGACGAAAAGGATCTGCGTTCGCTGAAAACCATATCCGTCTCCGAGCCGACCTACGGAGGACTGGTCGACCGATTGGACGAGCGGGAGCCGGAAGTGGAGGTCGCCGAAGACGATCCGTTCGCCGTGCTGATCACTTCCGGGACCACGGGCCTTCCCAAGGGCTGCGTGGCAAGCCACAGGACATTTGTCTTTCACTGCATCAACAACGCGATCGAGAAGGGACTCGGGGTTCACGACACCGCGCTTCTGGCCTCGCCGATTTACTTCAATGCCGGGAGATCTTTCACGCTGGGAATCTTGTACTTCGGCGGCTCGATGATCGTGCACGATCATTTCGATCCGTTGGAAGTGTTACGGACGATCGAGAGGGAAAAAGTGACTTATCTCGGCGCAGTTCCGACGATGTGCGAGAGGCTGCTTCAAGCGCCCGACGTGGAGCGCTGCGATACGAGCTCGCTTCGCTGTCTGGCCATTACAGGAGGGAAGGTTCACCCGCCGGTGCTGGAGGGACTGAAAAAACATATCACGCCGAATATCTACCGGACCTATGCGTCGACCGACTCCGGACAGATGGCAATTTCCAAGCCTGCGGATCTGGAGCGGAAGCCGCTCTCGGCGGGACGGCCGGTATGGTGCGTCGAGCTTAAGATCCTGGACGATGCCGGCAATCCGCTTCCGGTGAACGAGGTGGGTGAGATCGTCTGCAAGAGCCCGCTGGCTACTCAGGGCTATTACAAAAATCCCGAGGCGACGCTCGCGTCGTTTCGCGACGGATGGTTTTATACCGGCGACCTGGGCTACTTCGACGAAGAGGGGTATCTCTACGTCGCGGGGCGGCGCAAAGATATGGTAAAGAGCGGCGGGATCAGCGTCTACCCTCTGGAGATCGAGACGGTTCTCTATCACCACCCCGACGTCGTCGAGGCGGCGGTGATCGGCGTTCCGGACGCCGAGTGGGGCGAAGCCGTCAAAGCGGCGGTGGTGGTTAAAACGGGGTCCGCCGTCGCGGCGCAGGAGCTGATTCAATTTTGCAAGCAGCGCCTCGCGCCTTACAAAGTCCCCAAGTCTGTGGACATCGTAGACTCGCTGCCGCACACGGAGCTTGGAAAAGTGGCGAAAGAACAGTTAAAGGAAAGATTTAAGTAAGCGGCGCGCTCAGCAGCCGAATAGGAATCATCTATGGCGCAATATCAGATCATTCTGGTCGACAGGCAGGGCATGAGGTACTTGCTACTGCGCAGAGGAATCCGGGCGGCTTTGCTAGGCGCAATCTTCATCGTCAACGGCGCGGTGTTCGCTCAGGACTGGACGGTAAAGGCGCGCGAGGAGAAGTCGCTCGTCCTGTACCATACTACCAACGTTCCCGACACGCAGAAGATTCTCGAAGGCTTTCGCCAGCGCGCCCCCTATCTCGCCGTCGAACCGTTTCGCGCGACCGGGGAAAAGCTGATCCAACGCATCACTACCGAGATCAAGGCCGGCCGCCATCTGGCGGATGTCTATATTATCAGCGGGATGCAAGCCTGGCTCCTGAAAGACGCCGGATATATTGCGCCGTACCGTTCGCCCGAGCGCGAACGGGTGAACTCTGCGCTGAAAGACCGCGAGGGCTACTGGAGCGGGATATACTGGAACCTTGAGGTCCTGGGCTACCACACGAAACTGGTGCCGCCTCATGAAGTACCCAAGCGCTGGGACGATTTGGCCAACCCCCGGTGGAAAGAGCTGGTCGGCCTGGAGGAGGAAGATGTCCAGTGGTACGCCTCCATTTTGCAGCTTATGGGGGAGGAGAAGGGGAAGGAGTTGATGCGCCGGATCGCTCAACAGCGCCCGCAGATTCGCCGCGGCCACACGCTGCTCGGCCAGCTCATGGCGGCTGGAGAGTTCGCGTTGGCGCCGACGTTGCGGGTCCATGAGGCTGAAGCTATCAAGCGCAAGGGCGCCCCGATCGATTGGCATGCTATCGAGCCCCTGGCGCCGAACCCGCCGGTCACTGTGATGCTGCCGAAGGGCGCGCCGCGCTCCAACGCCGCCAAGCTGTTCATCGACTATATTCTTTCCCGCGATGGGCAGGAGGTGATCCGGCAAATGGGCCGGAACAGCTCGCGGGTCGACGTCGAGCAACCGATCGCGCGCGTAACGAAGGTGAAGCTGATGGAGATGGACTGGGAAAAGGTGCAGAAGAACTACGCCCGCTACGCTCAGGAGTTCAGGGAGCTGTTCGTCACCGGCGCGGAGCGGTGAGGTCGGCCCGGACGGCCTGGGCCGGTGAACCGGACCAATTTCGATATAGGGGAAATGGAGACGGAGGGAATGGGAGAGAGAGGGAAATAGCCAGGAGGGGAGATTCAATGATGGCCCTGAGGGCGACTGTCTCGGTGTTGCAAGTTCTCTTGCTCTGTTCGGTTGCGTTCGCCCAGGATAAAGTCAAATTCCCGGTGAGCGCGTCGTCGAAGACGCTCGGCTACAGTCCGATGTGGGTGGCGCAGAAGCAGGGTTTCTTCAACCGCAACGGGCTGGACGTTCAACTCGTTCTGATCTCGGGCGCGGATAAATCGATGATGGCGCTCCTCGGCGGCTCCGTGTATGTCTCGAGCGGCGCCATCGACGCCAGCATCGCCGCCGCCGAGCAGGGAGCGGATCTCGTTTCCATCGGCGGCGTCATCAACGGCCTGACGCATATGATCATGGCCGCGAAAAAATTCCGCACCTACGAGGATCTGCGCGGCGCGACGATCGGCTCGTCCGGCCTCACCTCGGGCACCGCTTTCGTTCTTAGAAGAGTCTTGCAAGCGAAGGGGCTCGAATATCCGCGCGACTACAAGCTCATCAACGTGGGCGGCTCGTCGCAATCCTTCCTGGCTTTGACCGCCGGAAGGGTCGATGCGGCCATCATTGCGGTGCCGCTCAGTTTCGACGCCGCGGATATGGGCTTCAACGTGATCGGCCGGGTGGTCGACGTTATTCCCAATTACCAGCTCACCGAAATTTCCTCGAAGCGCACCTGGGCGGAGAAGAACCGTCCTCTGCTCGTCCGCTTCATGAAGGCCATGGCGCAATCGATGCGCTGGCTCTACGACAACAAGGAAGCGGCGATCGCGTTTCTGGGCAAAGAAATGAATTTGAGGCCGGATCAGGCCCGCAAAGGCTGGGAATATTACACGGAGAATCGGATCTGGGACCCGAACGCCGATCTTAATATCGAAGGCGTAAAAGTCGTCATCCAGATTTACGCCGAGCGGATGCAGATGAAGGGGCCGCTGCCGACGCCGGCGAAGTACGTGGATCAAAGTTATTTGCGCGAGGCGCTGAAAGAATTGGGAAGCAAATAAAAAAGTTCAAAGTTCAAGGTTCAAAGTTCAAGGTTGGAGATCGACCAAATAAAGTTAAAGGTTCAAGGTTGGGAGATCGGCCATGAAGAAAATCGCGTGTTTCTCACTGCTGGCGCTCTGGCTAGCGGCGGCGGAAACTGCGATGGGGCAGCCGTCGCCGGAGCTGCTCCAGGCGGCGAAGAAAGAAGGCAAGCTGGTTTGGTATACCTCGATGGCGATCGATACCTCGAGGCCGCTGCTCGACGCATTCTTGAAGCGGTATCCGTTCATCAAGGAGGATCTCGTGCGGCTCGGAGAAGAGCAGCTCTTGAATCGCATCTTGACCGAGTCGCGCGCGGGAAAATCGTTTTTCGACGTCGTTTCGTCGAGCGGCATTCAGCTTCTCGCGGGAAGAAATTTTTTGTCGCCGTACGCGTCGGCCGAAGCGCAGGCTTATGCCGACGAGCTGCGCGATCGCGAGCACCGCTGGACCGCGGTCTATAACAACAATCTTGTCCCCGTTTACAATACGAAGATGCTCTCCGAGCGAGAAGCGCCGCGCGATTACCCCGATCTCCTCGATCCCAAATGGAAGGGCAAGATGCTCATGGACTCGACCGACTACGACTGGTACGGCACGCTCGCGGTTGCATGGGGCAGGGAAGCGGCGCTGCGCTACATGCAGCGCCTGGCGCAGCAGGCGCCCGCGTGGCGGCGCGGCCACGGCCTGGTCGCGCAGTTGATCGCGGCCGGAGAAGTTCCGCTCGGCTGGGCTTACAGTTTTCGCGTCGAGCGAATGAAAACGGAAGGCGCGCCGATCGATTGGGTGACGAGCTTCAATCCGACGGTGACGACGATCAACGGCGTCGGCCTCGGCGCCAAGGCGAGCGCGCCGAACGCGGGCAAGCTCTTCATCGATTTTATTCTCTCGAAGCGAGGACAGGAGATGGTCCGCGAGATGCGGCGCGTCCCGTCGCGCGGCGACGTGAAGCCGCTCGCGCCGAAGATGGACCAGTCGAAGCTCAAGTTGAAGCTCGTGCCGCCCGAAGTTTCGGCCAATTCCGACCGCTACGCGGAAGAGTTCAGAAAGATTTTTGGGTTGTGAATGTTCGCGCGTTTGACAACATGTCAGATCTGACATAACCTTACCCGTGAGCCCGAGCGACAAACCCCTCGTCTGGTTGCACGGAGAAATTAAAACACCGCCCTTTTCTCAAGCTGCCAGACTGGAAGCGGGCTATCTTTTGCGGCGGTTGCAGAGGGGCGAGATGATTGGAATGCCGCACTCCCGGCCCATGCCGGTAATCGGAGGGCGGTGTTATGAGCTGCGCATCCAAGATGCCGACACCACATGGCGCATCGTGTACCGAATCGATCTGGACGCGATCGTGATTTTGGACATCTTCAACAAAAGGACTTCGAAGACGCCTCAGCCGGTCATTCAAGCGTGCAAGAGAAGACTCAACAATTATGAAGATGCGTGAAGAAAAGAAGAGGCGATTGGAAGCGAAGGGTTGGAAGGTTGCAAGCGTCAAGGAGTTTCTGCGGCTTTCCGACCAGGAGTCCGCATATATCGAGCTCAAGATTCGACTCGCCGAAGCTCTGCGAGAGCGCCGACGCCAGAATCACTTGTCCCAAGCGGATCTTGCGAAGGTGCTCAAATCGAGCCAATCGCGCATTGCCAAAATGGAAGTAGGCGACCCGTCGGTCTCATTGGACTTGTTAATCCGATCTCTGCTCGTGCTTGGAACCTCAGACCGCGAGCTTTCCCGAATCATCTCCACCTCTCGGGCCGCCTAAGCAGTCCAACGCTTAGCGTCGCGCGCAGCGACGTGAAGCGGCTCGCGCCGAAGATGGACCAATCGAAGCTCCGCTTGAAGCTCGTGCCGCCCGAAGTTTCGGCCAATTCCGACCGCTACGCGGAAGAGTTCAGAAAGATTTTTGGGTTGTGAAAACTCCGACGACATGCGGCTCACCACAGGATTGCGGCCTTGTACAAATTGATGTACATTTAAGCCATGTCTAAGAGATATTCCATCGCCGAAGCGCGATCCAATCTGCCGACCATCGTTGACCAGGCCGAGGCGGGGCAGGAGATCGAGCTGACTCGCCGAGGCAAGCCGGTCGCGGTCGTGGTTTCGCTGCGTGAATTCGCGCGCCGGCGGAACGAAGGCCGCGGCTTCAGCGACGGTTACAAGAAATTCCTTCAAAAGTACTCTCTCAAAGAGGTTGGCCTCGAAAAGGACTTTTTCCGGTCTATTAGGGAGAAGAGGGTCGGCCGTGAGGTATCTCTTTGACGCTCCGCTATCTTCTGGACACGAGCATCGTCTCTTC
>JBGPTS010000102.1:0-13131 GCA_041490745.1 Binatia bacterium
AAAATCAGGGAGTGAAACGCGCCCACCACCGCCAGCTTGAACTTGCAGAAGCCCGAGTCATCGGCAAAGAAGTCGTGCACGATCATGCTTCCGTTGGCCGAATGGACGCAGATCGGCAGGTCCAGCCGGCCGGCTTCCTCGTATAAAGGAAAAAAATACGGATCGCTCAGACGCCGGTCGCCTTCCAGTCCCCTCATGAAAACGCCGCACGCGCCGTTCTCTTTTCCAAACTTCAGTTCGTCCAAGACCCTGTCCATCGTGAGCAGAGGCGGGACCAAGACCCATCCAAAACGATCCGGCGCTTTCTTAAAGACATCGGCCATCCATCGGTTGTAGCTTCGGGACAAGGCGAGATCGACTTCCGGCCGCCGGGTGCATGGGAAGATGAAGACCGTCGGATAGATCACCTGGACGTCCACGCCCAACTCGTCCATGTGCCCGAGTCTTGCGTCGAGGTCGGTCATTTCACGCGCCGCTTTCGGCGTGTCCTTACCGATGTTGGTCCAGGGGATGAGTCTTCCGTCGATCGATAAATAATCGGTCGAAGCGCCTCCGTTGGTCGAGGATACGATCCGCGGCTTAAACGGACGCTCGGATTCGAGCATGTAGTCCCAGGTGGACTCGTTTTCGATCACGTGCGCGTCCGCGTCGATCATCAACACCGGCAAAACCTCCGCCTTTGATTCTTTATAATTTCACCTTCGGCTTTTTGCTCTACGATTCGTTCACAAGCTTGCCTTCTTCGTACGCGAAGCACCGGCCGCTCTGGTCCATGGGAAGCCCGGCCGCCAGAACGAACGCCTGGCCCAAAATCTCAGGACCCGGCAATCGGTGGAGCGCCTCCTCCGGCGCGCCTTCCGTGGCGATCGGAACGCGCGGCGAAAAAATAACCACGCAGACGTTCGACTCCCTTGCCTCCTCCGCGACGTAGCGAGTGAACGTGCGTATGGCCTCTTTGGTCACCATGTACGCGCAGGCGCCGGCAGGCTTGACGCCCCCTCCTCCGTAAAGATTGACGATGTGGCCGGATCGCCTCGTCTCCATATGAGGGAGGACGTGTTTCGCGCAGAGAAAAGTTCCGCCGAGATTCGTTTGGATGACACGGTCCCAGAAGGCCTTGTCCATATCGCGGATGCGCGGCCAGCGCGGGATGCCCCAGGCAAAATGCGGCACGATCGCGGCGTTGTTGACCAGAATATCGATTTGGCCGAACCGGTCGAGCGCCTGCTCGACCATCTTCTTCACGTCGTCTTCGTTGCGCACATCCGCGTTGACCGCGAAGGTATCCGTAAGCCGGCCCAGCTCGCTCGAAGTCTTCGCCAGCCGTTCTTTGTCGACGTCGGCGATGACAACCTTCGCCTTCTGCTCGGCGAAAGTCGTGGCCGCATGCCGGCCGATCCCTTTGCCTCCACCGGTGACGATAACCACTTTCCCTTCGAGCATGAGCCGCCCTCCTCGCGGAATGACCCCGCTACAGTTGGAGCGCATATCTCAAACCGCTGGCTGAATCAATCGGCGGTTGCTACTATCGCAACGTGGAGTGGAGAGACAACCTCATCGCAGAGACCGCTCGGATCCGAGAGCTGATCTTGCAAAGCGATCGCGTCGCCGTCCTCGGCATCAAGACCGAGCGCCAGGCGAGCCGGCCCGCCTTTTACGTCCCGAAATATCTCGACGACGCCGGCTTCGAGGTAATTCCCGTGCCGGTTTATTTTCCCGACGTGACGGAAATTTTGGGCAAGCGCGTCTATCGCCGGCTGATCGACGTCCCCGGTGCGATCGATCTTGTGGATGTCTTCCGGCGTTCGCACGACATCGACGCGCACGTTGAAGATATGTTAGCGAAAAAACCGGCGGCCGTCTGGTTTCAGTCGGGAATAAGAAACGACGCTGCGGGGGAAAAACTCGCCCGCGCTGGAATCAAAGTTGTGCAGGATCGCTGCCTCATGGTCGAGCACCGAAAGGCGCGAGGCGTAAGGCATGAGGCATGAGGGGGAGAAAAACTGTTGCCTGTTGCCTGTTGCCTCTCGCCTATTGCCTATCCCATGACGAGCACGACCTTGCCGAAGTGGTCGCGCCCTTCGAGGCGGCGCTGCGCGGTCCTGGCCTCGGCCAGCGGAAAGGCGCGATCGATGACGACCGCGAGTCGTTTGCGGCGGACGAGATCGAGCAGCGCGTCGAGCTGTTTGAATTTCTCCGGCGCGGCGTTGAGAAAGTTGGTGATCGAGAAGCGCGTCGCCTTGCGTCCCTCGGCGAGCGCCGGCGGCTTTTCGGGCACGGGCCCGACGGCGCCGCCGATCGATACGAGCCGGCCGCCCGGCGCCAGCGCCGCGATGCTTTTCTCATAGACTTCGCCGCCGATCATCTCGAGCGCGATATCGACTCCCCTTCCGGCGGTGAGCTTCAGGATTTCTTCGACAAAGTCGGCCCGCGTGTAGTTGACCGCCTCGTCGGCGCCCAGCGCGCGCAATCGAGCGCATTTCTCGTCGCTGCCCGCCGTTGTGAAGACGCGCGCAGCCCCTAAGTGCTTGGCGATCTGAACCGCGACGTGGCCGACGCCGCTGCTCCCAGCCTGAATCAACACTTGATCGCCGGCTTTAATCGCGCCGTCTGTCGCGAGCGCGAACCACGCCGTCAAACAAACGGTCGGAACCGCGGCCGCGACCGCGGGAGCGACGCCGTCCGGCACCGGCCGGGCGAGCGCCGCTTTGGTCGCGGCATATTCGGCGTACCCTCCCCTGCCGGGATAACCGACCACCCGCTGTCCGACTTGAAAATCTTTCACATTCAGACCGAGTGACGCGACGATTCCCGCGAACTCTCTGCCGGGAATGATCGGCAACTCTTCGGGCGCCACGCGATAAGTCCCGCGGCGCAGGCTGATGTCGGCGCGGTTGAGCGCCGCGGCTTCGACTTTGACGAGCAGCTCGCCGGAATCCGGGGTGGGAGTCGGCACATCCTCGTATTGAAGAACGTCCTCTGCGGGACCGAAGCGATGGATGCGAATAGCTTTCATGGCGGCGGCTCCTTTGCTGCCACTAATTAGCTTTTACGCCGGATGGCGGCCAACGGGCAGAATTTTGCAGCGACGTTTATTTCTTCGCCGCCTTGTATTTTTCGATCGCCGCTTTCAAGTCGTCGCGCTCTTCGCACTTTCCAAACCACGGGCAGGCCTTCGACAGCGCCTGCAATTCGTTTTCGGCGTCGGCGAGCCGGCCGGTTTCGAGATACAACTCGCCCATATATTCGTGCGCGCCGCGATGGTTCGGATCGATTTTCAAAGCGAGCCGGTAATGCTCCATCGCTTTGTCGAACTGGCCGGTCTTGCGGTAGCTGTAGCCCAACAAATTTTGCACGTCCGCGTCCTTCGGCATCTCCTCAGCCGCCTTCGTGAGGTGCGCCAGAGCGGATTTGAAATCTTTCGCTTCGACCGCCTTGCGTCCCGCCTCGAAACTCGGCGACTGCGGCTTCGGGCTCGGCTCCGTCATGTCGGCCGCCGCCGGGCTCTGCATCAGCGCCAGATAGAGCAGCGACGCAAAAACACAGATCGATAGTTTCATCATTCGCCTCCGTCGGTTCGTGCTACCGCCCCATCTCTTTCAAAACCTCTTCCGCGATCGAAGCGTCGATCACCTGATCGACCGTGACCGTCTTGGCGATGAGGCCTTCCTTCTTTTCCAGGTTCAAAATATTTTCGACCGCTTCGACGGGAATTTTTCCGTCCCGGCTGAAGGCGTTGACGACCACCGCGTAAGATTCGCGCGCCATCGCCTCGTCCATGGCGAAGCGTTTGCGAATCACCTCGGTCGCGCCGGCGGCGTCGTCGCGCAGGTAACGAAGCGCTTCGATCTCGGCTTTGAGCACGCGCTTCACTTGCGAGCGATTCTGTTTGATTTTGTCCACGGTCGCGGACAATCCCGCGAGGGGAATCGAGGCCATGTCCGCGGTGTTCGCGAGCAAAACGAAACCTTCCCGCTTCATCAGGATGGAAAACGGCGGCGCGACGAGGATCGCATCGACCCGCTTCGCCTTGAGCGCCTCGACGACGAACTTTTCCTCGCCGATAGCGAGAAACTTGACGTCGCGGTCGGGATCGAGGCCGAAATACTGGAACAAGATCCGCCCGCTGATTTGATTCGTGCCGCCGAGGCTCGTGACGCCGATCACGCGCCCTTTTAACTCTTTGACGCTTTTGATCGCAGGCGGGACGACCAGGCTGAAAAACGGCGCCCGGATGCTGGTGGAAAACGCGCGCAGCGGAGCGCCTTTGGCCGCCGAACGGATCGCCGAGCCGAAAACCTCGGCGTAATCCGCGTCGCCGCTGATCAGCGCGGCGATGTTGACCGCCGGGCGCGCCTGCACCAGCTCGGCGCCGAGGCCGTTCTTGGCGTAGAAGCCGCGGTCTTTGGCGATGAACGCGGCGAGAAACGACAGCGAGTTGTTCGCGTACGTAATGCGGATTTTATCCTGGGCGTGAAGGGACACTGGCGCAAACAAGCTGAGAAGAGTAACGAAACTCGCTACGGTTTGTCTATGGACGCTGCCCATTGGGGTTCAAAGTTCAAAGTTCAAAGTTCAAAGTTCCAAGTTCAAGGTTCTGAGCTTCCGATTGAAGTCAAGACGCGAAACCCGGAACCTGGAACTTTGAACTATTTCTTGTACAGCTTGTCGATGTACCCGCTCTTCTTGATCTCTTCGATGAGGGTCGTGTCGATGAAATCCTTCGCTTGCGGATTCTTGTCCTTGGAAGTCATGATCGAGTCGAGCGCCGCCTGAACTCCCTTCAACTCCGGTATGGGATATTCGCGCAGGCTGCCCGCAAGCCTGGCGTATACTTCGTTCGCCGCTTGCGCGTCATCGACTCCTTCCTGCTTCAGCGCCGCGAGCGCCGTTTCCGGCCGCGTCTTGAAGATGTAGATTCCCTCGACGTAGGCCTCGAGTAATTTTCTCAACGTCTCCCGCTTATTTTGAAGAACCGCCACCGGAGCGACGATGCCGAAGCGCGCGTAGTCCAGCGGCAGCTCCGAAAGATCCGCCAGGACGCGGCAGCACTTCGAGGCCAGCACCTTGTAAACCTGCTCGGGACTCACCAGCGCGCCGTCCACGTAGCCGGCGACGAGCGCGGTGATGCGCGTCGGCGTGTTGCCCGATTGCAGCAGCGCCACGTCCTTCTCGGGATTGAGCTTCAAGAAGCGCAGCGCCAGCCTGGTCGTCACGTCCGACGCCGAGCCGAAGCGGCTGATGGCGATGCGCTTGCCTTTGAGATCGTCCGCGGTCTTGATATTGCTGCGCACGATGAGGAAGTGCTCCAAGCGGTTGATCGTGACGGCGATCACTCTTACGTCGAGAATGCCCGCTACCTTTGGACTCAGCTGGGCGGGCACATCGGAATCGGAGAGGATAACGTCCCCGGCGATCATCGCCTGCGACATGATGCTGCCGCTGTTGAAATAGACCGGCTTCACGTCCAGGCCGCGCTTCTGCCAGAGTTTCTCCTTCTCGATGACTCGCCTGAGCGTGCCGCTGACGCCCGTGCCGCTGTAGCCCATGTTCACCGTCTCCGCGCCGACCGCTCCGGCAAGCGCCAAGCACGCCGAGATCGCCGCTCCCCAAACAAACAGAATTCGCTTAATCAAAGTTCACCCGTCCTTTCAGCGCTTCAGTATTGTGGGCCCGTACAGTCGGAAAATAGAGTAGACCCGGACCGGCGTCAAGGGAAGCCCGGCAGGCTGCATTTAGATTATTCTCGCTTGACGCACCACCGTGTAAATCGTTTGGAACACAAAGGCCCGCCCTCTTCCGAGGCGGGCCTTTTTATTTTTAGCGGGCGGTTATTCAGCGACGTGAGATTAAATTTTCTGCCGCCGTATGAGCCACGCGGCAAGCGCCGTCGCGAAGAGCGCGGCGGCGATCCACGGCCAAATGGCTTCGATGAACTGCCCCGTCGAGGTGTCCGGGCTCGCCGATACCGTCACGGTTTTGGTCAAGACCGGAAGATCCATTTTTTCGTCCGGACCTCCGGGAATACCGGTCGTAACCGTCACGGTCAGCGCCAGCGATCGCTCCCCCGACCGGAGCGGCGTCACCTCCCAGCTCCACGGAGTGAAGGCCCCACCGCGTGCGGTCTCTTTGTCGGTCGTCGCTTTGATCTCGAAGCCGTTTCCGGTAAGAGCGGCGTTCACGGAACTCGCGGAGACGATTTCGTCTCCGTTCGTTATTCCAAGATCCTCCAGACGCCGGGCAAAATCTTCGTAGAGGCTCTCGCCGAGCCGCGCTTCGACTCTCTCTGTGACGCCCGCGCGCATTTGCTCCGGCGCATCGAAAACGACGCGGCCGGCCGCGAGTTTTTCCAGCTCGTCGCGCGCGATCAGCGTCGACAGGCGCGGCCCGACCGGCGGCGGCGCGGGGGTGGCGGCCTTGGCTTTAGCGGCGGCGCGCGGCGGCGGATTTTTCGCCGCGCTCTTTTGCGCCGGCGCGCGCCCGGCATTCGCCGGCGGTCCGGGCGGCAATTTGCCCGTAAAGCTCGGGAATGAAAGGCGACAGCCCGCGGTGAGCGCGACGAGCGCGAGCGTCGACGCGAGAGCGAGATATGGCGAGCGTCCGAGTCTGGCCATGTGCGGCCCATTTTATACGGAAGCCGATCCGCGTCAACCAGAAAATACAATTCAGGATCGCTTTCGCATTTCCCTCGAAACTCGAAAATTTCGCGCCTATTGATCTGTCCCGCTTCGCTCGTTTATGATTCCCTCCCGGAGGAGAAAATACATGGCGAACCGAGTTGCGGTGGGAGGACTCGAGATCGACGACGAATTGTATCGCCTGGTGCGCGACGAGATCGCGCCCGGCACGGGCGTGAACGCCGATCGTTTTTGGCAATCGCTCGGCGCGATCGTGCGAGACTTAGGTCCGAAGAACCGCGCGCTGCTCAAGAAGCGCGACGAGTTGCAGCGCCGCATCGACCGCTGGCATCTCGCGCGCAAGGGCCGGCCGTTCGAGCTTGAAGCGTACAAGGCGTTTCTCAAAGAGATCGGCTACCTAGTCCCCGAAGGAAAAAATTTCAAGATCACGACGGCCAACGTCGATTCCGAGATTACGGCGATCGCCGGCGCGCAGTTGGTCGTGCCGCTCGACAACGCGCGCTATGCGCTGAACGCGGCCAACGCGCGCTGGGGCAGCCTCTACGACGCGCTCTACGGCACCAACGTGATTCCCGAAGACGGCGGCGCCGAGAAGGGCGAAGGCTACAATCCGCGGCGCGGCGCGAAAGTGATCGCCTACACGGAAGAATTTCTCGACAAGGTCGTCGGCCTCAAGCGGGGAAGCTTCTCGGCGGTGACGCGATTTTTCCTCAAGCGCGCCGGCGGCCGGAAACAACTCGCCGCGACGCTGAAAGACGGCGCGACCGTCGGTCTCGCGGACGCGCGAAAATTTCTCGGCTACCAGGAAAAGGACGGCGAACTCAGCAGCGTTCTTTTGAGCAACAACGGCGCGCGCATCGAGATCCGGATCGACCGCAGCCATCCGATCGGCAAGACGCATCCGGCGGGAGTGAAGGACGTCGTGCTGGAGTCGGCGATCACGACGATCGAAGACTGCGAAGACGCCGTCGCCGCCGTCGACGCCGCCGACAAGGCGACGGTCTATCGTCATTGGTGCGGCATCATGAAAGGCACGCTCGCAGCGACGTTTGAAAAAAGCGGCCGGCCGGTAAATCGCAGCCTGAATCCCGATCGAACCTTCGTCACGCCGGCCGGAAGGAAGCTCACGCTGCCGGGACGAAGCCTGCTGCTCGTGCGCAACGTCGGCATTCACATGTACACCGACGCCGTGACGACGAGCGGCGGCGAGGAGATTCCCGAGGGATTTCTCGACGCGATGGTGACGGCCTTGGCCGCCGTCCACGATCTCAAGGGCAAGGGACCCTTCGCCAACAGCAAAAAGAAAAGCATCTACATCGTCAAGCCGAAGCAGCACGGGCCGGAAGAAGTCGCCGCGACCGGCGAGCTGTTCGCCCGGATCGAGAAGGCGCTCGGTCTCAAGAAGAACACGCTCAAGATCGGCATCATGGACGAAGAGCGCCGGACAACTGTGAATTTGAAAGAATGCATTCGCGCGGCGAAAGAGCGCGTGGTCTTCATCAACACCGGATTTTTGGATCGCACCGGCGACGAAATCCACACCAGCATGGAGCTGGGGGCGATGCTGCCGAAGGAAGAGATCAAGGCCGAGCCGTGGATCAAGGCGTATGAAGACTGGAACGTCGATATCGGCATCGCGGCCGGGCTGCGCGGCAAAGCGCAAATCGGCAAGGGGATGTGGACCGCGCCGGACGAGATGCGCGAGATGGTGAAAACAAAGATCGCTCATCCGCAAGCCGGCGCCAACACCGCCTGGGTGCCGTCGCCGACGGCGGCGACGCTGCACGCTTTGCATTATCATTATGTAAATGTGGCGAAGCGGCAGGCGGAGTTGGCGAAACGCGGCCGCGCAAGCTTGGACGCTATCCTCACGCCGCCGCTGCTCTTGGACCGGAAGCTGACGCGGGAGGAGATTCAGCGCGAGCTCGACAACAACGCGCAGGGAATTTTGGGCTACGTCGTCCGCTGGGTCGATCAGGGCGTCGGCTGCTCGAAGGTGCCGAACATCCGCGACGTGGCGCTCATGGAAGACCGCGCGACGCTCAGAATTTCCAGCCAGCACATCGCCAACTGGCTGAAGTATGGGATCGTGACGAAGGAACAGGTGAGGGAGACGTTCCAGCGCATGGCGCAGGTCGTCGATCGCCAAAACGCCGGCGACCGCAACTACCGCAACATGGCGCCGACGTTCGATAAGAGCATCGCGTTTCAGGCCGCGCTGGATTTGGTCTTCAAGGGCTGCGAATTGCCCAACGGCTACACCGAGCCCGTGCTGCACGGGCGGCGACGACAAGTAAAAGCTGCGAACGGCCGGTGAAAGATGGATGTCAGAGCCGCCGTCGCGTTCGAGCCGGGAAAACCACTAATAATTGAAACGGTCAGCCTCGACGGGCCGAAAGACGGCGAAGTTCTCGTCGAGATCAAGGCGACCGGAGTTTGCCACACCGACGAGTTCACGCGCTCGGGCGGAGACCCGGAAGGATTGTTTCCGGTAATCTTCGGCCACGAAGGCGCCGGCATCGTTGTGGAAGTCGGCCGCGGCGTGACATCCGTGGCGAAAGGCGACCACGTTATCCCGCTATATATTCCCGAGTGCCGCGCGTGCAAGGCGTGCCGCTCGGGCAAGACCAATCTCTGCACGGCGATACGAGCGACACAAGGCAAAGGTGTGATGCCGGACGGGACAAGTAGGTTTTCGGTCGGCGGCGAGAAGCTCTACCATTATATGGGCTGCTCGACCTTCGCCAACTTCACGGTGCTGCCGGAGATCGCCGTGGCGAAAATCCGCAAAGACGCGCCGTTCGACAAAGTCTGCTACATCGGCTGCGGCGTCTCGACCGGCATCGGCGCGGTGCTCAACACGGCGAAAGTCGAGCCGGGCGCGAACGTCGTCGTCTTCGGTCTCGGCGGCATCGGCTTGAACGTCGTCCAGGGCGCGCGCATGGCGGGCGCGAATAGAATCATCGGCGTGGACTTGAATCCGAGGCGCGAAGCGCTCGCGCGCAAGTTCGGCCTTACGGACTTCGTGAATCCGAAAGAAGTCAAAGACGATCTTGTCTCCTATCTTATCGATTTAACCGACGGCGGCGCGGACTACAGCTTCGAGTGCATCGGCAACGTCGACGTGATGCGCCAGGCCTTGGAGTGCTGCCACCGCGGCTGGGGCGTCTCGACGATTATCGGCGTCGCCGGCGCCGGGCAGGAAATCAGGACGCGCCCGTTTCAGCTCGTCACCGGCCGCGTCTGGAAAGGCACGGCGTTCGGCGGCATGAGGGGCCGCACCGACGTGCCTAAGATCGTCGATTGGTACATGGAAAAGAAAATCAACATCGACGACCTCATCACGCACACTATGCCGCTGGAGAAAATCAACGAGGCGTTCGAATTAATGCGTGCGGGTGAATCGATTCGAAGCGTGGTGATTTACTGAAAAGATGAAAGATGAAAACGGAAAGCTGAAATCAGCACAATGCAAGAACCCGCGCCGGGACTTCCTAAAATTCAGCTTTCATCTTTCAGCTTTCATCTTTGATTTTGTGGCCGGCCTGCTTAACGCCAATCGGTGTCGGAGGGGATGACATTCTTGCCGAAGCGCCGCTCGGGCGGAGCCGCAAGCCACGACTGGGTCTTCTCAAAATAGAATTTGAAATGCGGCGTCTGCCGATGCGCCTCCAGCGCCGCCTCGTTCCGGTAAACCTCGTAAAAATAAAATCGGTTGGAGTCGTCGCGGTCCCGGATCACGTCGAAGCGCAGGCAGCCGGGCTCCTGCTGCGAGTGCTCCGCGTCGTAGCGGGCTATCTCCAAGAACTCCGCAACGTGCTCCGGCTTGATTTGAATCGTCACGTGCAGCACCACCATGGAACGCCCTCCTCTACCGATTGAACATCGGTTCCGTCAACGGCGAAATCTAGACCGCAACTCGGCCGGAACCAGCGGGCAAGTCTCCGGCGGTCGGCGAAACAGCTTGAGACGAACGCGCGCGACCGCATCGTAGCAGGCGTCCAAGAGGCGCCGAGGCAACAAGGCCGCGACGCTCGCCGGCAGCCGCCATATTCCGCCGAGCCGCGCGAGGACAAAAGACACCGCTTCGCTGCGCGTGAGCAATCGTCCATCGGGAGTCCGCACCACTATGCTGTCCGGCAAAGCGGCGCGTTGCGATTCGGACACGCTCGACGAGAATAACTCCCCTTGCAGCGGAGAAAACTCGATGGCGCCGGACCGGTCTTCGGCAAGGGTAAAGCGGACAAAGCCGTGGCACAATCCGCAATGACCGTCGTAGAAGACTGTGGTCTTGCCGGTCGAGTCCGGAGCATCGGCGGTCAGCCCGCGGCGAGCCATCTTCCCATCTTCCACAAGCCTGCCGGAGAGTTTCGGAAATTACTTAGTCGGTATCAGGTCGAATTTGCCCGACGACTCTTCGTAGAACAGCGCGCCTTCTTTTTTGTCGCCGCCGCTCCAGTGCTTCAACTTGCCGGGGATGCGGATAAAGCTGCCCGGGCCTACTCGCTTCTCGCCCGCGTCGTCTTTATAAAGGTAAGCGCCTTTGATCACGACGAGCCACACGTCGTTCGTGTGCGTGTGCATCCCGTTGTCCGTTCCCGGAGTGAATTTAGTGAAAGCGCCGTACGGCCCCTTCTGATCGTTTCCCCAAAGCATCGCCCTCGAAACGCCCGGAACCACTTCCTTGTACTTCGCTTCGTCCGGCGTGGCGTACGTCACGGGCTTACCTTTGGCTTGTTTCTCCTGACTCTGGGCCGAGCCGATCCACGCAACGGCCAATGCAATTGCCACTCCGAGAATTGTCAAAGAATTTTTCATATTATCCTCCTAATTTTTTGGTGACTAAAACGGCAGCGCCATTTGCTCGCCCGCTTTCGGTTCACTGCGGGGCCGGAGAGCGAGCGCTTTGATGCGCGATTCGAGCCACTTCATGTAAAAGCGGTGCGTCCTCCGCTTCTCCAGCGCGGCGATGCAGAGGCGCCGCACGGGGCGCGCGAAGAGCGGCCAGTTCTCGCGGATCGCGCGTGGCAGGCGAATGTACGTCGGCGCGTCGTCGCAAAATAAATGGCTCCGCGCCAGCGTCCAGATGTCGCACTGCTTCTCGCCGTAGGGAATCGGCTCGACCTGTTGCCGCCTCCCCGCCTTCAAATGAATTTTCGAGAGGCCCTGAACCAGATGCGTCAGCTCGTGGCCGATCGTCTGATAGGTGAGCTTTTTTACCTTGAGGCGGATGGTCAGCTTCGCCGCCGCTTCTTCTCGGAGCGGCACGATCGCGCTGCCGAGATGCGCGGACGTGTAGCCGACGGTGATTTTCTTTCCCTCGAGCTCGGGAAATTCGCCGAGCGCTTTTTGCAGCATGTCGATGACGCGGCGCGACAGCCGCTTCCTCATCGGCGGCGTGAAGGTGAACGGAAACTCAAGCGCGTGAGCCATCTGCCGGGCATTTTACGCGATTTGCCGCCGACAGGAAAGAGATTTTTTTTCGCGGCGTCAGTCCAACTGGATGTGGAGCCAAGTGATAACGGTCTGAAAAATATTCTCGCTCGAACCCATGTGGCCCCCGGGGAAAAGGCGCATCGCCTTGGGCTCGCCGTGCTCGAGCAAAAGATAAAAATCTTCGATCGGCACCTGCTTGTCTTCCTTGCCGTTGACGAGCAGCATCGGCGCCGAGGGTTTGTCGAGCCAGCCCTGCGTCAAGAGCGACAGCGCCGGCATGACTTGAACCAGCTCGTCGAAAGTCTTCTTGCCGAAGAGATTGGCGCGCGCCTCGATGAGATCGAACAAGTAAGACGGCGCGTTGCGCGACTTCTCCTGCCACTCGGGCTGAAAGAAATAATGGATGCCGCCGCCCCAGTTGACCGCGGCGCGAAGCCGCTCGTGCTCGACGTGCGCCATCTTCGTCGCCCAGTAGCCGCCGAAGCTCGCGCCGACGACGGCGATGCGTTTCGGATCGACTTCGCGACGCTTGATTAAATATTCGAGCGCGGCCGAGTGGACGCGATGCGCGTCGGGCGCGGCGAGCATCGGGCATTCGCCCGTGCCGGGGCTGTCGATGACGAAACAGCCCCAATCTTCTTTCACGAACCGCTCGGCGAAAGTCATCCGCTCTTCTTTCCAGTTGTCGATGCCGCCCCAGTGCATGACGAGCGGCGCGGGAAGTTTTTTCGGCAATCGAAGGTGGCCGACAATGGTCTTGCCGTCGAAGGGGAGGCTCACGCACTCGAGCGGAATGTCGAAGTAGCGCGACGCGGCGAGATACATTTCTCTGGTCTTCAGATAAGCGTGCTGTTTTCCCGGCGAGTTGGGAAACGGATGGCGCGCGATGCCGTAATAGCCGTAGGCTTTGATAAAATTTTCTTTGGCTTCTTTCGCGTTCCCTTTCGCTTCCGCGGCCCTCGCCTTTTCTTCCCAGCGCGCGGCGATCCCGTTCCACGCCGCGGCCCACGGCTCGGGCTCGATGTTGGCGAGTTTCGCCAGCGCCTCTTCGGTTTCC
>JBGPTS010000103.1:0-13121 GCA_041490745.1 Binatia bacterium
ATCGCAAAGAGGGTGTTCCCTTACCTTTACTACGAATTCGGCGACGAGGGGGAGTAGCGGGCCGATTCGATAGGCAACAGACAAGTGTCCTAATTTCGATTTCTCCATTTGTTGAATAGTATCCATAGCAGTACGAAAGCAATTACCAGCCCCAAAAATATCCTCTTAATTGTAAGAGCCAAAAGTCTCCCTCCATTTTTCAAATTCTCCTAGCTCCGATGAGACCAGGCGATTCGTGAACGTGAACCGTGAAAGGGTCCTACCGCACCTGCACGATGACCTCGGTCTCCACCGGCGCGTCTTTGCTGAGAGACGCGACGCCGACCGCGGCGCGGGCGTGCTCGCCGCGGCTGCCCCATAGCTGAACGAAGAGATCGGACGCGCCGTTCACGACCTGCGGCATGTCGGTAAATCCCGGCGCGACGTTCACGTAGCCGAGAGCTTTCACGATCCGCTTCACCCGGTCGAGGCTGCCGAGCGCAGCCTTGATGATCGCGAGATGATTGAGCGCGCAGTGCCGCGCCATCTCGTAGGCGTGTTCGTGCGTGACCGTGTCGCCGACTTTGCCGGTATATTTCGGCGGCTGGCCGTTCAGCCGGCCGATATTGCCGCCGACGAAGAGCAGGTTGCCGACTCTGACGTGGCTGATATAAGTCGCGGCCGGCGTCGGCGGCCGCGGCAGCTCGAAGCCGAGCACGGCGAGGCGCGCTTCGATCTTGTCGATTTTGTTCCGTTGCGATTTTCTTTTTTCCCGCGCCATGATCTTCTCCTTTCGGGTTGCAAATCGCTCTGGCAGCAGATCATATGAAGGAAAACGTAAAAAGAAAAGACGCGTGATCGCGCTCGCCCTTCGGCTTTGCTCAGGGCCCTGAGGTCCTCGAACGGGCGGCTCGTGCTCGTGAGCGACAAAAAGCCAGGATCGAAACGTGAAAACCGAAGCGCCGAAAAACGGAGGACAGGAAAGGAAACAGCTCGCCGTCATCTGCCTCGGCGCGTTTCTCTTTTTCAACAGCTTCGGCAGCATCAACGTCGCGCTGCCCGACATCCAGCGAGAATTCGGCAGCAGTCTCGCCGCCATCCAATGGGTCTCGATGATGGGCCTGGTGATGCTTTCCAGCCTCTCGTTCTGTTTCGGTCGGGCCGGCGATTTATTGGGGCAACGAACCATTTATCGCGCCGGCGTTCTCCTCTACGCGGCGGGCGCCGGCCTCGCGGCGCTCTCCACCACGTTCCCGCAGCTGCTCCTTTTTCGCGGCGTCATGAGCGTCGGCCTGGCGATGGCACTGCCGATGTCGGCGGCGATTCTTGCGGCGATCTATCCGCCAGAGCGGCGCGGCCGGGCGCTCGGCGTTTTTGCCGCCGCCATCGCGGTCGGCAGGGCGACCGGACCGACCGTCGGCGGCTTTCTCCTCCACCTGTCGAGCTGGCGCGCCGTGTTCGTGCTGAATCTCGCCATCGGCGTCGCCGTTTCGGCCGCGGTCTTCTCCGTTTTCAAGGGGCGGGAGAAAAGAAAGCGCGGCAATTTCGACTTTCCCGGCGCGTTCGCTCTGATGATCGGCTTCCCGGCGCTGCTGATCGCGCTGAGCCTTGGCGCGAACTCCGCCTGGACTTCCGCGCCGACAGTTTTCTGGGCGTCGCTCGCCGGTGTCGGCCTCACGCTCTTTTTTTTCATCGAGCGGCGAGCGAAAAATCCTCTGATCGACGTGGCGCTCTTCAAAAGCCGGCCGCTCGCCGCGGCGCTCGTTTCGCTCGCCGTCGGCACCGCGGCCTATTCGCCGATCAATCTAACCGCGCCGCTCTTCATGCAGCAGGCGCTCGCGCTTTCTCCCTTGACGGTCGGCTTCGTCATGGCCGCGCTGCCGGTTTGCACCGCCTGCGCATCGCCTATCAGCGGTACGTTGGCCGACCGTCTCGAACCGAGATCGGTCGCCGCCGTCGGGCTGGCGCTGATTCTCGCCGGACTCGCGGTCTATGCCGCGCTCGGCGTCGCGTCGAGCGCATCTTCCGTGGCGCTCGCCTTGATGCTGATCGGCTGCGGCACCGGATTTTTCATCCCGGCGAATCAGAAGGCCGCTTTCGCGACGGTGGCAAGCGAGGACTACGGCATTCTCTCGGCCATGCTGGCGTCGTTCGGCACCGCCGCGAGCACGCTCGGAACGACGCTGACAGTGGCCTTGATCGAGACGGCGATGGCGCGCGCGGGCGGCGCGACACCGGCGTCGTTCGCTGCGGCGCAGAGTCTCGCATTCTCGATATTGGCGCCGCTGGCGGGCGTCGCGCTCGGTATCTCGCTTATCGGGCGAAGGTCTTCGGCGCGCTCACGAGTTGACGATGATCGCGACGGTGCCGGCTACCACGCTTAGCGTGCCGGCGACGGTCGCCGCGCCGATGCGCTCGGCGTCGCGCAAAAAAACCGCCGCGCCGATCATCGACCAGAGCGGATAGGTCGTCGCGATCGGCGCCACGACGGAGACTTCTCCCTTGCTCAGGGCCGTGATGATCAGCAGGATCGCCAGAGTTTCCGCCACACCGGTGACGAGAAACGGCCAGAGGGCGGCGCGATTCCAGACCAGCCGGTCGTTGGATGGGAACGAGGCGAGGTAAGCGACAAGACAAACGAGCGAAACGCCGCCCATCACGGCGGCGAAGAAAAGCGGCTCGTTCGACAGCGAAAGCGCGTAACGGCGGATCGGCTGATTGGTTCCGGTGAGGCAGGCGGCGGCGAGAGGCAACAGCAGATGCCACCAGCGGAAGCCGGCGATATGTCTTTTCGCTTTTCCGGAGAGCAGCGCGATGCCGCCGACCACCAGCAGCGTTCCCAGGATGACTCCGAGATGCGGCTGTTCACCGAGCGCGACGATGGCGATCGTCGTGCTGACGAGCGGGCTTACCGACTGGAGCGCGCTGCTGCGCGACGCGCCGATCTTGTGCACGCCGGTGTAGGAAAACATGCGCACGGCGAACTGGGAGACGCCGACCAAAACAAAAAGCAGCAGGGCGGTGCGGGCGACCGCGGGGATGCCGCCGGTTAAGAAGACGGCGCTCCAGAGGAGAACGTTCTGCGTCAGGACGGAGACGCAGGTGACGGTAATCGGCGTCGAGTGGCGCAAGCCGCGCCGCGCCGAGACCAGCGTCGTGGCGTAGAAGATCGAGGTCAGCAGGGCGAGAAGTTGCGGAGACATTCTGAGAAAGGATGAAGGCAAAAGGCGGAAGGATGAAATAAATTCAAACCGGCTTCACCCTCATCCTTTATCCGTCATCCTTCATCCTTTTATAAAATCCGCCACGCGCTCGCCGATCATGATCGCGGTCAAATTCGTGTTGGCGTGCGTCACCGTCGGCATGATCGAGGCGTCGGCGATCCAGAGGTTTTCGATTCCATGCACGCGCAGTTGCTCGTCGACGACCGTCATCGGGTTCGACGCCGGACCCATCATGCAGGTGCCGACGCCGTGATGATAGCTGTCGTAAGTCGAGCGTGCGAACGTGGCCCAATCGTCGCCGGGCGCCGGTTGCAGCAGCGGCCCGTAAAACTCTTGCGCCGGGCCGCTGTGCACCATGCGCTCGATGAATTCCATCGTCGAGAGCATCGAGCGGACATCGCGCGGCCCTTCCAGCATGCGCGCTTCGATCGCCGGCAGCGCGCGCGGGTCGGCGCTCGCGAGCGTCAAGCGACCGCGGTTTTGTTGCTCAAGCAAGTGCGCCGACACCGGCAGCATGCGCTTGATGCCTTGGATCACCGTCGGCGGGCGCATGACGATGTGAAAATTGCCGCAGCCGGCGCTCGGATCGCTTTTGATGACGAGGCGAAAGCGCGGGACGATCCAATTCTCCTGAAATTCCTTTGCCGCCTCGAAGGTCAGATAAACGACGGCGTGGTCCTGATAATTTTCGCCGACGCCGTCGAGAGCGCGCGCGACCCGAATACCGTGGCGCTTGAGCTCGGCGGCCGGACCGATACCGGAGAGCATGAGAATTTGCGGCGTGTGGTAAACCCCGGCGCTGAGGACGATCTTGTCCGCCACCGCCGTTTCCGTCGCGCCGTTTTTTTCATACACGACGCCGTCGGCCTTCGCGCCCGCGAGCTTGAGAGAGCGGACCTCGGCCTCGGCGATAATTTGTAAATTCGGCCGGCCGCGCGCCGGATTCAAGTACGCCACGGTCGTTGACTGGCGCTTGCCGTTCTTGATGTTGTACGGCGCGAGCGAAACGCCCGTCGCGTCGGGGGCATTGATATCGTCACAAAGCGGCAGGCCCAGAGCGACGGCGCTGTCGATAAACGCCTGCGCGGGAGGGGAGATCGGATCGCCGAACTTGTAAGGCCGCTGGACGTAGAGCGGGCCGTCGCGGCCGTGCAGCGGGCTCGCGGGATAATCCTGGTCCGACTCGATGCGCTTCATTACCGGCAGCATCTTGTCGTACGACCAGCCGGGATTGCCGAGACGCGCCCAGGTGTCGAGATCGAATTTCGTCGGGCGCAGGACCGACATGACGTTGACCGACGAGCCGCCGCCCATGATTCTGCCGGCGAGAGAATAGAAGACGCTGCGGTCGAGACTGCGCTCGGTCGGATACATCGCCACGTAGGGCGATTCGAGCAGGAGTCGTACCTGCTTGGCGGCGTCGGCGACGATGTCGGGAATCGGCTCGGGATCGGGCCCGGCTTCGAGCAGCAAAACTTTTCGCTTCGGATCTTCCGATAAGCGCGCGGCGGCGGCGCAGCCGGCGGAGCCGCCGCCGACGATAATTATGTCATAGTGTTCAAGCATAACGATCTCTCTTACTCGTTGAACGGCTTGAACGAATTGAACGTCTTGAACGGCTACGGTTCAAATCGTTCAAAAAGTTCAAATCGTTCAAAGGAGGTCAGTCTTCATTCCGGCCCTCGCCAAGTTCCAGCTTCTCCCGGAGCCGCCGGGCGAACTCTTCCAGCGCCAGGGCGCTCGTCGCGCGCAGCACCATGTCGCCGAGAATCGCGAGCCGGCCTTTGATCGCGATGTCTGCGCGATAGCTCATCTCGGTGTGGTTTGCAGAAATTTCGCCGAGCGTGACGGTCAACGTCGCGCTGACCGCGCTGTGAGTGACGGAATCGGCGCCGTCGGTTTGGACGACCATCCGACTCGGCGGCGCGCTGTCGATAATCGTGGAGCGAAACGTGAACTTGCCGGAGATCGGGCCGACGGTCGCGCCGACGACGCCGTCGAAAGTGCGCGCGTCGATTTGCGTGACCTGTTCCAATCCCGGCACGCAGGAAGCGAAGCGATCCATGTCCATTAAAAAATTCCAGACTTTGACGGCGGGAACTTCGGCGGTGATCTTTCCTTCGAGGATCACGACGTGGCCCGGCTCATCCGCGTTCGCGCGCGCCGCGCTCCAATATTCAAGAGGACCTCCCGGCCAGATAGAGCGACGCGCAGCGCTCACTGCAAAAATATTGGCCGCCGCGGACCAGCGCGTCGCTCTTCGGCACGTAGCTCCGGCACTGCGGATCCAAAACCATCTCTTCGCCGCGCCCGGCGGCGTCGTCGCGTCGCGGCTTCCGCGGCGACCGGCGGAGCGAAAAATAGAGTTTGAGAAAAAGATAGACGAGCAGGAAGAAAAATAAAATCCTGAGGATCATGGGAGCGCCTTCGGCGCCCGGCTAAAGCCGCGCCAGGCTCACTCGCTTGTCGTCTTTCACGCCGACCAGCAGCTCGGAGATGCTTGTGCCCAGCACGGGATGGATGACCTGGGGCGCGAGCTCGCTCAGGGGAATCAAGACGAATTTTCGCTGGTGCATTTCCGGATGGGGGATTTTGAGAGTTTTTTTGTTCATGACCAGCGAATCGTAGAGCAGGATGTCGAGGTCGATGATGCGGGCGCCCCAGCGCTTGCGAACCTTTTTCCGCCCCATCGCGCGCTCGATGTTTTTGAATTTTGTGAGCAGCAGCTCGGGCTTCAGCTCGGTTTCGATCTCGATGACGCCGTTGATGAACCATTCCTTGGAATCGCCGAGCGGCTGGCTTTCATACACCGAGGACTCTTTGATGATCCGAGTCTTGGGAGTCTTGGCGATCCGCTCCAGCGCCTCGAGGTAGTTCTCTCTCTTGTTGCCGAGATTGGAGCCGATGCCGATATAGACTTGATGGGCCACAGTCTTTGAAAGTCAGAAGGAATAAAGCGGAAGGATGAAGGTCGAGAGTTCCCCCGCATCCGCCATCCTTTATTCTTTAAAGCCTGACCTGACGGATTCGCTCCGTGACCTCCTTCAGCCGTTGTTTATCGACGCAGAGAGTAAAGCGCACGTAGCCTTCGCCGGGCGCGCCGAAGCCGTTGCCGGGCGTGGTGACGACGCCCGCCTGATCGAGCAGCCGGGCGGTGAAATCCGCGGAGGTCGATCCTTTGGGAACCGACACCCAGACGTAAAATGTCGCGCGCGGCTTGTCGCACTCCAGGCCCGCGGCCCTGAGGCCGTCGATCAAGATATCTCTTCGCTCCTGAAAAATATTTCTCGACGGCTCGATGATCTTGTCGCCCAACTTGAGCGCCTCGATCGCCGCCTCCTGCACTGCTTGAAAAATTCCCGAGTCCACGTTTGATTTTACCTGCGCCAGGCCGGCGACGAGGTCCGCATTGCCGACCGCCATGCCGACGCGCCAGCCGGTCATGTTGAAGCTCTTCGACAGCGAATGGAACTCGATGCCGACCTCGCGCGCGCCGGGAACTTCCAGAAAGCTCATCGGCCGGTAGCCGTCGAAGCCCATTTCCGTATAAGCCGCGTCGTGGCAGACGATGACGTTGTATTTATTGGCGAAGTCGATCGCGCGCAGGAAAAAATCTTTTTCCGCCACGGCCGCCGTCGGATTGTTGGGATAGTTGATCCAGAGCAGCTTGGCCGCGCGCGCGACCTCAGCGGGGATCGCGCCCAAGTCCGGTAGAAAATGATTTTCTTTGGTGAGCGGCAGAAAATAATTTTTTCCGCCGTTGAACGCCGTGCCGATGTGGTACACGGGATAACAGGGCGTCGCTACGAGAACGGTGTCGCCGGGATCGACGAAGGCTACCGCCATGTTGGCGATGCCTTCCTTGGAGCCGATCAGCGAGACGACTTCCTTTTCCGCGTCGAGCTTGACGCCGAAGCGCTGCCTGTACCAATCGGCCACCGCCTGGCGATATTCCATCAGTCCGGCGCTGTTGGGATATCGATGATTCGCGGGCTTGCTCGCGCCTTCGATCAGCTTTTCAACGATCGGCGCCGGCGTCGGAATATCCGGATCGCCGACTCCCAAGTCGATCAAATCGACCCCGCGAGCCAGCGCTGCGCGTTTTTTGCGGTCGATCTCGGCGAAGAGATAGGGAGGCAAATCGTTGATTCGTTTAGCTTTTTTGATCGCGATGGCCAACGGTCGAACCTTTCCTTTGAAAATCGCACCCTTTTACCTGTTTTTTGCGAATTTAACAACCAGTTCGGTAATCGGCGAAAAAAACTCGCCCAGGTCTAGAAAATGTCCGCAGAACTCACGCTAAGCGATCCTCGGTTGGAAGAAAGAGAGAAATCGGACCGGGCAAAGCAAATTAGAAGAAAGCCAGCGAGAAAAGTTTCGAAAGGCGCAGGAAGGAATGGGCGGGCTCAACGCGCGCGGTGAGGAGCCAGCGGTCTGCTCCACTGCAGAGCGCCGCAAGCATAAAATCTTCTTGACAACCTCTCCGCCTGCGCTATACAAGCGGCTCACTATGTCTAATCTCATCGATCGCGCAATTCGGGCTGCGAAGCTGGATGCGAGTCTCTACGAAGAGGTCGAGGCCGACCAGACGGCTCTCGGCCAGGCCACGCTTGTCGTCGTGGCTGCCAGCGTAGCGGCGGGCATCGGCAGCATCGTCCACGGCGGCATTGCCGGTCTCTTTGTCGGCACCGTTGCGGCGCTCTTCGGCTGGTACGCGTGGGCTTATCTCACGTACTTGATCGGGACAAAAATTCTTCCCGAAGCCCAGACCGAGGCCGACATGGGCCAACTCCTGCGCACGACCGGCTTTGCCAGCTCTCCGGGGTTGCTCCGTGTGCTGGGGATTATTCCGGGCCTCATGACGATCGTCTTTCTCGCCGCCATGGTCTGGATGCTGGTCGCGATGATCATCGCCGTCAGACAGGCCCTCGATTACACGAGCACGGCGCGGGCTGTGGGCGTCTGCGCAATCGGCTGGATTGTCCAGGGCGTCATCATTTACTTGCTGTTTGCTCTCTTGGGCGTCCCGGCGGCGGGCCTCCAACCATGAGATGACAATCTTCTCGTTCGTCACCGTTCATAATCCTTTTCCCTATTGATCTTCCGCATTTGGGATCATTGGCGACACACCTCTTTGAGACGGCCGCAATCCGATTGACTTTGCTTCGAGGCGAATGGTACAAGCAGCCGAGAGAAGGAGGGAAGTCCATGAAGAAGACTACCGTTACGCTTGCGGTTCTGTTCTTGGCTGCCTCTGGATCGTGGCAGGCCGTCCAGGCCTGGGAACCCACGAAGCCGATCGAATTCGTGATTCCCGCCGGCACCGGCGGCGGCGCCGATCAAATGGCGCGTCTGATTTCCGGCATCGCCGAGAAACACAAGCTTTCCCCCCGGCCGCTCATCCCCGTCAACAAGTCCGGCGGCGCGGGCGCGGAAGGCTTTCTTGAAGTGAAGGGCAAAAAGGGCGACGCCCACACCATCATCATTACTCTCTCGAACCTTTTTACGACGCCGCTCGCCACCGGCGTCCCGTTTAACTGGAAAGATCTCACCCCGGTCGCCCGGATGGCGCTCGACCAGTTCATTCTCTGGGTCAACGCCGAGACTCCGTATAAAACCGCCAAGGAATACATCGCCGCGGTCAAGGAGCACTCGGGCGGCGACAATCGGATGAAGATGGGCGGCACGGGCTCGGCGCAGGAAGACCAGATCATCACCGTCCAGCTCGAGCAGGCGCTGGGCGTGAAGTTCACCTACGTGCCGTTCAAGGGCGGCGGAGAAGTCTGCGTCAATCTCGTCGGCAAGCATATCGACTCGACGGTCAACAATCCGGCAGAATGCGTGAGCCACTGGAAGAACGGGACTGTGCGTCCGCTGGGTGTTTTCGATACGGCGCGGATTTCCGTCGGAGACTGGAAGACCATTCCGACGATCAAAGAGGCGCTCGGCGCCGACATCCATTATCTGATGCTGCGCGGCATTTTCGGCGCGCCGGATATGCCTAAAGAAGCTGTCGAGTGGTACGTAGGATTCCTGAAAAAAGTTTTCGACACGCCCGACTTCCAGAAATATATGGAGGATAACGCGCTCAAGCCGGCCTTTGCATCGGGGGCGGAGTACGTCAAATGGGTGGAGGAGAACGAGCAGATCCACCGTGATCTGATGGCCAAAGGCGGGCTGCTCAAGAAGTAAAATCGGAATGCGGATCGCTGACATCGTCACGGCAGCTGTGTTGATGCTTCTGGGCGGCGTGGTTCTTTTCGACGCCGTCCGTCTGGGTTTTGGTTGGGGCGGCGACGGACCGAAGAGTGGATTTTTCCCTTTTTGGCTCGCCGCCATCATGGTCGTCGTCTGCGGCGTCATCCTCGCGCAAGCTTGGCGCGGCCGTGAAGAAAAGCGCTTCGTCAGCCGCGAGCAGCTCGGCTCCGTCCTCAAAGTCCTCTGGCCGGCGGTCCTCGCCGTCTTCTTGATGCATTTCGTCGGCCTCTACGTCGCCTCGGCTCTCTACATGGCGTTTTACATGCGTTGGGTAGGGCGCCATTCGTGGCTTCTCGTTGTGCTCATCGCCCTCGGTATCTCGGTCGGCTCTTTCCTGGTTTTTGAAAAATGGTTCCTGGTGCCCATGCCGAAGGGACCGCTCGAGCAGTGGCTGGGTTACTGATCGATGGGCATCGAGAATCTTTTACTCGGCTTTCACATCGCGATCACGCCATTCAACTTATGGATGGCCGTGGTCGGCATCCTCCTCGGCACGGTCATCGGCGTGCTTCCCGGTTTGGGCGGCGCGAACGGCGTGGCGATTCTTTTGCCCGTGACGTTCACGATGCCGCCGACCTCGGCGATCATTCTTCTTACTTCGATCTACTGGGGCGCGCTGTTCGGCGGCGCCATCACGTCGATCCTTTTCAACATTCCCGGCGAGCCGTGGTCGGTCGCCACGACGTTCGACGGTTACCCGATGGCGCGACAAGGGCAGGGCGGCCAGGCGCTGACCGGCGCGTTTACATCGTCGTTCATCGGCGCTTTTTTTTCCATCGTGCTGATTACTTTCTTCGCGCCGCTCTTGGCGCAGATCGCGCTCCGGTTCGGCCCGCCGGAAATTTTCGCCATTCAATTTCTCACGTTCTCCAGTTTCGTCGGTCTCGGCGGCGGCAACCCGCTCAAGTCGCTGGTTTCCATTGTCATCGGGTTCATCCTTGCCACAGTCGGCCTCGACATCGTCACCGGCCAGCTGCGCCTGACCTTCGGCATTACCGAGTTGATGAGAGGCTTCGATTTTATCATCGCCGTCATCGGCCTGTTCGGCATCGGGGAGATCCTGCTTAGCGTCGAGGAGGGGCTGAGCTTTCATGGCACCAAGACAGGCATGAACCTGCGCGTGGTGCTCGACACCTGGAAAATCTTGCCGCGCTTCTGGCGGACTTTTGTGCGCAGTTGCTTCATCGGCTTTTGGATGGGATTCAAGCCGGGCGGCGCGACTCCGGCCTCGTTCATGAGTTATGCTTTCGCCAAGCGCTTCTCGAAAAACGCCGACAATTTCGGTAAAGGCGAGCTTGAAGGCGTGGTCGCGCCGGAGACGGCGGCCCATGCCGCGGGCATCGCCGCGATGCTGCCGATGATCACGCTGGGAATTCCCGGCTCTCCGACGGCGGCGGTGATGCTCGGCGGATTGATCATCTGGGGGTTGCAGCCCGGCCCGCTTCTGTTCAAAGAGAATCCGGATTTTGTCTGGGGGCTGATCGCGAGCATGTACACCGGCAACGTCATCGGCGTGCTCATGGTCCTCGCCTTTGTGCCGCTCTTTGCCGCGATTTTGCGGATTCCCTTCGCCATCTTGACGCCGCTCATCGTCGTCGTCTGCGCGATCGGATCTTACGCCGTACACAACAGCATGCTCGATATCTGGTACATGCTCATCTTCGGCGTGATCGGATACGTCTTCAAAAAGCTGGATTATCCGCTGGCGCCATTTGTTCTGGCGCTCGTGTTGGGAGATATGGCGGAGAATGCGCTGCGCCAGAGTCTGATCATGTCGCAAGGGTCGCTGGCGATTTTCTTCACCCGGCCGATCGCCGGAGCGATCACGGCGGTGGCGATCTTTTTCTTCGCCATGCCCATCATCACGCCGTGGTGGCGGCGCCTGCGCGGTTTGCCCGGGGGTCGTAAAACTCCGAGCCTCGATTAGCCGGAACCCGGGAAATCTTATTTGCCGGGCTCTTCCTTAGGTTGGATGCGCGTGAGGATTCCGTTGCTGAAAGTCAGCACGGGGCCGTTCTCGTAAATCCACTGCTCCTGTCTGCTCATCAAGAGATTTGCGCTTTTTAACGGGACGATGCTCCTGGGCTTGCCGAGCACGGCGGTCGCCTCTTTCTTGTTCATTCCCAGAGCCGGCTGCTTCGCCAGCGCGGCCCGCTTGACGTGCTCCGGCCAGCGCTGCGACTGAATGTATGCGCGGCGTTTTTCTTCGTCCGAGGTTTCCTTGGCGGCCTTGGCCTTTGCGGTGCGGTCGGGATCGAAGCTGCTGAACGAAGCGTTCATCTGCTCCATGAAAGTCACGATCGGGATGAAGCCTTCTTTGCCCTCAGCGAAAATCGCCCGGTAATAGGCCGAGGAAGGGCTGGTCGCCACGATGTCTTTGATCACGAAAGATTCTTTCAGCGCGGGCGTGAAAGTCGCGGCGGCGGGGGAAGGGGCGGAGGAAAACGGCGGAACCTTATTCGCTTCGCCGACAACCCAATAAGTTTTACCTGTGTAACCCTTGTAGGCGTCGAGCTGCGCCGAGGTGTATTCAGAAGCCCGAATTTGAGCGAATGGGCCGAGAAGCGCGAGCGCGGCGGTCAGCGCAACCGTTGCGAATTGCCGTGAACGACTCGCTGCGACTCTGCCGGACGATCTCACGCGTTCATTCTACGAAAAAAGGCGCGGCAAACCAAGCGCCGCGGCGCAGTTCAAACACGCGATGAAAAAAAAGAAGCCCCCGATCGGGAGCCTCCCTTTTTGATTGGCGTGGTGGAAAGGCGCTAAATTCTCGCCTTCAAGATCCCTTTGATCGGAGCGACGCCCGGGTACGCCCACTCCTCCCACATCTCGTCCACCATTTTTTGAATGTAGGCGAAGTGCTCTTCTTGGAGATGGTCGAAGCGGACCTGATTGGTGAGATATTCTTTCACGGGAATTCTTCCCTTGCCCGACTTGCGCGCGTCGTAGGTGTAGATGATGTTGCCTTCGACGATTTCGTAGAGCGGGTAGATGCCGCATTTGATTCCCAACTCGCCGAGCTCGTTGGAATAGCGCGGATGATAGTCCCAGCCCTTGGGACACGGGTCGTACGTGTGAATGAAGGTCGGCCCGCCGATGTTGAGCGCTTTGCGTACCTTGTTCAGATAATCCGTCGGCGGATAAGTGGCGCACGCGGTGGCGACGTACTTGCAGGTCGGATGCCCGACCGCCAGCATGCCGGCGACGTTCTTTTTCCAGCGCCGCTGCATGATGGGGTGCTTGGTTCCCGGAGGCGTGAAGGTGGTCTGCGCGCCGTAGGTCGTCAAACCCGTCGCCTGAATATCGGTGTTGGCGGCCGACTCGTTATCGTACATGATGATCAGCAAGTCGTAGTCGCTCTGCAGGGCGGCGGAAATCCCGCCGATGCCCATATCGCCGGCGCCGAGATCGCCGGAGAAGTTGATGATGTTGATCTTCTCGTCTTTGATCTTCCCCTTGCGCTTGAGCGCGCGGATACCCGCGGCCATGCCCACGGCGGAGGAGCCGCCGGCGCCCAACTGCGTGTGCATCCACGGCACGATCCACGGCGTGGTCAAGTACGAAGTATTGGCCACGTACATGCAGCCGGTTGCTCCCGTGACGATCGTGCGCGGACCCGCAGACTTGATGAAGCCGCGCATGGTCGTGGCGGACTCGCAG
>JBGPTS010000104.1:0-13116 GCA_041490745.1 Binatia bacterium
TTCATCAACAAGGTGCCGTTCTACGGGCTCGCCGTGCTCTGCCTCGATCATCCCAACGTGCGCGCGCTGGTTCCCAAAGTGAAGAAGCCCTTCGTCACCTACGGATTTTCTCCCGAGGCGGACTATACGGCGCGGGAGCTCGAAATCCGCCCGATGGAGGTCGAGTTCAACGTCGCGCGCCGGGAGAAGAATTTAGGCCGGCTCCGGCTCGGTTCGCCCGGCCGGCACAGCGCGCTCAACGCGCTGGCGGCGGTCGCGGTCGCGGAAGAGTTGGAAATTCCTTTTGCGAAAATAGTCGAAGGCCTCGGCGCTTTCGCCGGCATCCAGCGGCGTTTTGAAATCAAAGGCGAGCGCGGCGGCGTTCTCGTGATCGACGACTACGGCCACCATCCGGTGGAAATTCAGGCGACGATCCAGGCGATTCGCGACAGCTGGAAGCGGCCGCTGACGGTCGTCTTTCAGCCGCATCGCTACAGCCGGACGCGCGACCTGTTCGAGGAGTTTTTGGTTTCGTTCGAAGGCGCGGACCGGCTGGTCCTGACCGAGATCTACGCCGCGGGAGAAGAAGCGCTCGACGGCGTCTCCGCGAAGGCGCTCTACCAGGCGATCAAGCAGCGCGGCCATCTCGACGCGTCGTTCGTGCCGGACAAGGAGGAGATCGTCCCTCGCCTGCTGCCGCAATTGAAGCCGGGCGACATCGTTCTCACCCTCGGCGCGGGGGACATCTATAAAGTTGGGGAAAAATTGGTGGAGGCGTTGCAGAAATGAAAAGACGTGATCGTGCTCGTTGCTCGTGCTCGACAATGCCGTCTTTTCCTAACGAGCACGAACACGAGTCACGAGCACGAAGCTGATGTTTCCAATGCGCAAAGAGGAACACGAAAGCGAGCTCGTCCAGGAGCTTAACCGGATCGCCGGCTTGAAGGTAAAGCTCGACGAGCCGCTGGCGCGCCACACGACGATGAAAATCGGCGGCCCCGCCGATTATTTTCTCGACGTGGAAACGAGCGCGGCGCTCGGCGCGACACTCGGCGCGCTCGGCCGGCATCGCGTGCCGTTTTTTATTCTCGGCAAGGGCAGCAACGCGTTGGCGAGCGATCTCGGCGCGCGCGGCGCGGTGATTCGCCTGGGCGGAGAATTCAAACGCGTCGCGTGGCGCGAGGAAGGCAACGACGCGCGGATCGAGGTCGGCGCGGCCTCGGCCGTATCGCAGCTCGTGCGCGAGGCGGCGCGCCGCGGCTACGCCGGACTCGAATTCGCCGAGGGCATACCGGGCAGCGTCGGCGGCGCTCTGTTCATGAACGCAGGCGCCTACGGCTCGGAGATGGAGAAGATCGTCGAGCGTGTCGAGGGAGTCGCGGCGGACGGCAAAGCAGTCGGGTTTCGCCGCGATGAAATGGTTTTCAGCTATCGCGATTCTCATCTTCCGCCGGGCACGATCGTCACCGTCGTTCACATGCGCTTGCAAAAGCGTGACGTGGCGGAGGTCGGCGCCAAGGTGCGCGAGCTGGTGAGCCGGAGAAAGCAGAGCCAACCGGCGGGCTATCCCAATTCCGGCTCGATGTTCCGCAATCCGCCGGGAGACTTCGCCGGCCGGCTGATCGAGGCCGCCGGGCTGAAAGGTCGGCGGATCGGCAATGCCGCGATCTCGGAGCGCCACGCAAATTTCATCGTCAATCTCGGCGGCGCGCGTGCCGCCGACGTGAAGCGGCTCATGGAGACGGCGCGCGCCGCGGTGAAAGAGAAGTTCGGCGTCGAGCTCGCGCCGGAAGTTCGACTGTTGGGCGAATGGCCGCCGGAAGGCGATCGGTGAACATGAAGTTTTTTTCCACCCGCAGCAATAAAAAATCGGAGCGCAAGGGCGGGCGGCTTCGGCTGCTCGTCGAGGTGACTTTGGGCCTCGCGCTCGCGGCGCCGCTTTTCTACGTCGATTGGCCGCGCGCCATGCTCGCCGCCGAGCACGCCTACGAAGGCGTGATCGACCACGAAATCTTCTCCGTGCGCGAGATCAAGGTGAAAAGCGGGGAGAAAGTCGGCGGCGGCGAGATCGTCGCGATGGCCGGTTTGCGCCACGGCATGAGCATCTGGCGGGTCGAGCCGGCGGCGATCGAAAGAGAAATCGCGCGCCATCCCTGGGTGAGCCGGGTTCTGGTGCGGCGCGAATTTCCCCGCCGCGTGGCGATCGAAGTCGAAGAGCGCGAGGCGAAAGCCGTCGCCGCGCTGGGAAAACTCTACTACGTCGATCGCGACGGCTTTATTTTCAAAGCGGTCGAATCCGGCGAGCGGACCGATTTTCCGCTGCTCACCGGGCTCAAGCAGGACGATTTGCAATATCCGACTTCGTTCGCGACCCGGCAGAGAATCCGCGAGGCGCTCGTTTTGAGCGACCTCATGGCCAAAGGCAACCTTGCGCTGTCCGAAATCCGTTTCGACGCCGACCGCGGCGTGATCGTTTATCCGGTCGGTTACCGGGTCGCGCTCTCCATGGGCTCGGGCAACTGGGAGGACAAGCTAAAGCGGCTCGAGCGCGTGCTCGCGCAATGGAAGGGCGACGAGGGACGTCTCGCGGCTTTGGATTTGAGTTTTCGCGATCAGGTGGTCGCAAGACTCAAGAAGGGATGAGGGATCAAGGGATTTTAGATTTTGGATTTGGGATTTTGGATTGAATCTAAAATCGAAAATCTAAAATCCAAAATAGGAATATGGCTAAGAGAAACAGCATCGTTGTCGGATTGGACATCGGCACGTCGAAAGTCTGCGCCATCGTCGGCGAGATGACGGAAAAAGGCGCCGAGGTGATCGGCGTCGGCACGCACGCTTCGCACGGGCTGCGCAAGGGCGTAGTCATCAACATCGAAAGCACGGTGGAGTCGATCAAGAAGGCGGTCGAGGAGGCCGAGCTGATGGCCGGCTGCGAGATCAACACCGTTTTCACCGGCATCGCCGGCGGCCACATCAAGGGCTTCAACAGCCACGGCATCGTCGCGGTCAAAAACAAAGAGGTGAGCGAGCGCGACGTCGAGCGCGTGATCGACGCGGCCAAGGCGGTGGCGATTCCGATGGACCGCGAAGTGCTGCACATCCTGCCGCAGGATTACATCATCGATGACCAGGACGGCATCAAAGAGCCGCTCGGCATGTCCGGCGTCAGGCTCGAAGCGAAAGTGCACATCGTCACCGGCGCCGTCACCTCGGCGCAGAACATCATCAAGTGCTGCAATCGCACGGGCCTCAACGTCGCCGACATTGTTCTCGAGCCGCTCGCCTCCGCCGAGGCGGCGCTCACCGCCGAAGAGAAAGAACTCGGCGTCGCTCTGGTGGACATGGGCGGCGGCACGACGGACATCGCGCTCTTTCACGACGGTTCGGTCAAGCACACGGCGGTGCTCGCCATCGGCGGCAATCATCTCACCGGCGACATCGCCGCCGGGCTGCGCACGCCGATCGGCGAAGCGGAGCGCATCAAGCAACGATTCGGCTACGCCCGCACCTCGATGGTGACGAAAGACGAGCGCGTGGAGGTGCCGAGCGTCGGCGGCCGCAGCTCGCGCACGATCTCGCGGCAGATTCTCTGCGAGATCATCGAGCCGCGCCTCGACGAAATTTTTCAGCTCATCCGGCGCGAGATCGCCAAATCCGGCTACGACGGCTCGCTCGCCTCGGGCGTCGTGATGACCGGCGGGTCCACCTTATTGCGCGGCATGGTCGAGATGGCCGAAGAGGTGCTCGGCATGCCGGCGCGTCCCGGCGTGCCGATCCACGTCGGCGGCTTGGTCGATGTGATCTCCAGCCCGATCTATGCCACCGGCGTCGGCCTGGTGCTCTACGGCATGAAGCGCCAGGACAAAAACTTTTTTCGCATCCGCGAGGACAATCTTTTCGGCAAGGTTAAGGGCCGCATGGTCGATTGGTTCAGCGAATTTTTTTAACGGGCGTGAAGTCGTGAACAAAAAAGGAGGGCAACTTATGTTTGAATTGGTAGAGCAAATTCATTTGGGCGCGCGGATCAAAGTGATCGGCATCGGCGGCGGCGGCGGCAACGCCGTCAACACGATGATCGCGGGCAAGCTCACCGGTGTCGATTTCATCGTCGCCAACACCGACGCGCAGGCGATCGAGGCGAACAAGGCGACGGTGAAGCTCCAGCTCGGCGAGCAGATCACGAAGGGGCTCGGCGCCGGCGCCAATCCCGAGATCGGGCGCCGCGCCGCCATGGAAGACGAAGCGAAGCTCCGCGAGTTACTCGCCGGCGCGGACATGATCTTTATCACCGCCGGCATGGGCGGCGGCACCGGCACCGGCGGAGCGCCGGTCATCGCCAAGATCGCGCGCGAAATCGGCGCGCTGACCGTCGGCGTCGTGACGAAGCCCTTTCTCTTCGAAGGCAAGAAGAGAATGAACCAGGCGGACGACGGAATTAAAGAGTTGAAAGCCACCGTCGATACGCTGATCGTGATTCCCAACCAGCGGTTGCTCAGCATCGCGGCGCGGACCACGACGATGCTCGAGGCATTCCACAAGGCGGACGACATCCTGCTGCAGGCCGTGCGCGGCATCTCCGATCTCATCATCACGCCCGGACTCATCAACCTCGACTTCGCCGACGTGCGCACCGTGATGGCCGAGATGGGACTGGCGCTGATGGGCGCGGCCACCGCGTCGGGGGAAAATCGCGCGGTCGAGGCGGCGCAAAAGGCGATCTCGAGCCCGCTGTTGGAAGACATCTCGATTCACGGCGCGCGCGGGCTGCTCATCAACATCACCGGCGGCCCGGACCTCGGGCTGCATGAAGTGAACGAGGCGGCGACGATGATTCAGGAAGAAGCGCATGAAGACGCCAACATCATCTTCGGCGCGGTGATCGACGACCGAATGAAAGACGAGATTCGAGTCACGGTCATCGCCACCGGCTTCGGCGAAAAATCCGAGCAGCGCAAGCCCGCGCTCGCGAGCCTCGCGAACGCCGCGGCCGTGAGCAAACAGAAAAAGGTCGTCCATCTGGGAACGATCACGGACGATCTCGACGCTCCGACCTGGCAGCGGAAAAAGCCGGGCGGCGAAGCGGCCGAGCCGGCGGCGGAAAGATCCGCCGTGCAGTTCAGCCAGGACGAGGACGACAAATTCGACGTGCCGACGTTTTTGAGAAGGCAGATGGATTAGGCGCTCAATAACCAGGAGGCACTCGGAAGTAGACAGATCGGTGCATAAGCCTTTTTGCGCCTTCCAAGGTCGTGGCATCGGTCGCGATCACTCGGTCCGCGGATTTCGACGAACATCACGGAATCGTCGAATCCTGTGAACGCCGTTGAAAAGTTCAGTGTCCGAGTTGTTAATGGCGGCCTATCATTTATGGAAAGGTGAACCAACTGCGAGAAGAAAATCGCAATACCAGATACCAAAAAGGAAACAGGGCGACTAAGAATGGTAAAATATACTCTGTCACCAAACGGGTGCTTAAAACTACATGGGAAAAGGCTCTGATTTGCGGAATAATTAAATGCCGCCAAAACAGCTCTATTTTCTTAGTCGTGCCTTGTCCGACGGTTTTCCCATCCTTAGTGTAGTGGTTTACGGTAGCGTGCATTTCTAACTGTAAATAATTTCGGCTTTCGATCACGACATCTGTACTCCCAAAGGTGAAGAACATCTTCGAATCCTTCAACTCATCATCCGGGACGAATACGCGGCGAAAATGTCTCTGGCTTACCGTTCTTAGGATTGTGTTCAACTTTCTGCGGTAGCCGCTTAGAAACCCCTTGTCAGGCAGGTCACGAAAATATTGATAGTAGCGGAAGAGAGAGTAGCCCCACCAAATCCATAGAGCTACCGATACTTGCGAAGGATCGCGGATCGGCCAATCGTTGCCAAAAACATTTATTTTGTTGATTACGATCTCTGAGCTTTGATAAAAAAACAAGATCAGACTAACAGCAATTAGGTTCCGCCTCTCAGCTACAAACCCGCGTCGTATCAAATCCTCGTCGTTGGGCATTTTTGTTCTTGCCTACTGTCAGGGGCGCTGGTACATTGTCGCGCCCGGAGGGATTTGACCCTCCATGCTTCTTTTGATTTTATGTCGCTGCGAGCGTCTCGTCCGTCATCGCGCTCACTTCGGCTGCTTTTATTATCGTTACGTCTCTTTTCGTCGCCATGCTCATCACCTCTTCAAATAAACGCGCGGGTCCATGGTGTCGGGCAAGCACTTCCACTGGGTAAAAATTTCGCCGGTCTGCACAATGGCTCCAAACTCCGTCGGGGTTGCACGTATATCTCCCGTAGATAACTTTATGGGATATTTCCGATACCGGCCTAACCCGTATATCCAGTCGGACCAGTCACCCAACGAGCCTTTTGCCGCAATTCCGGTGAAGCGATGAATCTCGTCCCAACACTTCGAGTAGGTAGGATAAGCACCGCCGCCACTCGCCCAGTCTGGCCGAGTGCTGTCCTTAAATTCCATCCGAGTCCATAGTACCCACGCGCATTCGGCGGATGCGGACGTGGCGGCCATCGCTACGACCAGGAGCGATCCCATGATGGCGTTCATTCTCATCTAGCCCTCCTTCCTTTTTTCCTCACCAAAAGAAGTGGGGACAGTCTTGCACTCACACATGGTTGTAATGCAAGACGCGGCCCCATCATGAGTTTCTCAGCAATCCTTCGCGATGTCGTCCATTTTTTTGACGAAGCGTTTCCGGAGGGGAATGTTACGCGCATCTTGCACTTCTCGAAGATAGTTATGAAACTCGGTCTTCACGGCTTCGTAAAAAGCGGTGCGGTTCACCGCATAGCCACCAGCCTCTGGCGCGATTATTCGACCCTCTGGTTCTTCCCTCCAAATGACCCACCTTCGTGTCTCTGCCTCGTGTAAGATCCCGTTCCGAATCCCTTTGACGAAGCTCTTCACGATTTTGTCATCAACAAACTCGTCATGGAACGAAGGGAGCTGTAGGAATTCCTGAAACGGGGAAGACTGATGTGCCGCTCGGAAAGACTGTAGCGTCTCTATCAGCAGGCAGCAGAGGCCCATAATGGCAAATCCTGGCACTACCACGTCCCCATCGCCATCTTGTGGGAGTGTCGAACAATCACCTGTAGCCTTCTCGTTGACCTTTATATCGGATTTCGTGTCGGCGCTTTCCAGAGCCTCAATGCAGGAAAGAAAGCGCTCGCGAATCCGACGCTCAAAAACTTCTACAGCACAATGCCAAGCGTCTTCGTCGTACCCGGAAGCTTTGTTTTGTTCAAGACGCTTCCGAAGTTCCTTCCATTGAGTATCTGTAAAACCCCTACAGATCTGCATCAGGCTATCTCCTGTCGGCAGACATGCGGGCAGGTTGCCCCGCTACGCCACTGCCAAAGTGTTAGTCAGTCGTCGAATAAAACTTTGGATAGCTTGGCGTCCTGCCATCCCTTTTGTTGCATTGCTCGACGTACTTTAGTCTGAATGAGCGGTGGCGTATTCTCGACGTACTCTCGCGCTCGATCATACGTGCTCTTCGCTCGGTCTCGCTCAGACTCTAACTCTTGCAGGTAGCGAACAGCATCCTTGTGTGTGAAGTCTCGTCCACCTCGCTTCTCCTTCCAGTTCGTAGTCAACCCCGTCCAAATAGCAGCGTCTAATTCTCGCGTGGTGCGCCAACCGCTAACCGCTTTCACAACCATCGGCGGAACGTCGTCAGCAGCTCCATTTTTTGCGGTAACCCAGTGAATATGTGGTGTCGCACACCCTTCCCGTTCTCTAAGGTTTTGGCATGCATCGTCGAGGTTATCGAATTCACTGATAGCCCAGTATGTCGGTTGCTTTTCGGCGCCGGGCCGGATCACTAGAGTTAGTCGTCCATCCTGTGAGATTCTAGCAAATTCGAGGGGAAGCTTGGGACCGTCCGAGCGCCATTTCGTTTTGATTCTGAGACTACCCGGACACCAAATTAATGAACCCCAGCCGATCACAGCAATTTCCATAAAAATTTTCTAACCAGCAAGACGGATTTGCCGGAGAGGAGCAGCGGCTCAAACGCTGAAGGTTGTTTTCAGCTTCTTTTCCCGCTTGAACCGCTCCAGCGCGAGCTGGATCAAGCGGTCGATCAGGTCGGCGTAGCTCAAGCCGCTGGCTTCCCAGAGCTTGGGATACATGCTGATCTTGGTGAAGCCGGGGATCGTGTTGATCTCATTCACGATCACTTCGCTCCCGCCGCGGAGAAAAAAATCCACGCGCGCCATGCCCTCGCAGCAGAGCACTTTGAAGGTCTTGACCGCGAGCTGCTGAATTTCCGCCACGATTTCAGACGGCAGCTTCGCCGGAATCTCGAACGCCGCGCCTTTTACGTCCAGGTACTTCGCCTCGTAAGAATAAAATTCGTGCCGTGTGATAATTTCGCCGGGGATCGATGCAATGGGATCATCGTTGCCGAGAACGGAGCATTCGATCTCGCGCCCCCGGATGTACTCTTCGAGCAAAATTTTCTCGTCGTAACGAAAGGCGTCTTTTACCGCGGCGGCGAATTGCCGCTCGTCTTTGACTTTGTGAATTCCCACCGACGAACCGCAGTTGGCGGGCTTCAAGAAAAACGGCAGGCCCAGCTCGCTCGCGACGGCGGCAAAATCGAGCCGCTGCCGCTCCGCACGGCGCAACGTGACGAATCGCGCAATCGGCACGCCGGCGTCGCGCAAGAGCCGCTTCATCACGTCCTTGTCCATCCCCACGGCAGAACCCAAAACGCCGGCGCCGACAAAAGGAATGTCGGCCATCTTGAGCAAACCCTGAACGGTTCCGTCTTCGCCGAACGTTCCGTGCAACACCGGAAAGACCACATCAACCGGTTTGTCGGCGCGGCGCGAGGCAAGTCGTAGCCATTGCTTGCTCTTGTCGCTCGGCACCAGGGCCAGGGCGTTTTGTCGCCGATCGAACTTGATCGGCTTCGGTCGGTCCGCTTTCTCGAGCAGTCGCGCGTCGTCGCTGGAATACCATTTTCCCTTCTTGTCGATACCGATCAAAACCACTTCGTATTTTTTCTTGTCGATCGCTTCGACGACGTTCCGCGCCGAGATGAGGGAAATCTCGTGCTCGGCGGATTTTCCGCCGAAGAGGACAGCGACGCGGAGTTTCTTTTTCATTGGATTGAAGCGACGACGTTCTAGCGGTTTGCTGAAAAGGATTGTCGTGCTTCGACAGGCTCAGCACGAACGGAAAATAGCCGATGATATTACTATCTGACCCGTTCGCCCTGACCCCTCGACAGGCTCGGGACTAAAAGCTGTCGAGGGGGTCTGCCCTGAGACCCCTCGAAGGGTCGAAGGGCGAGTCGAGCTTCAGTTTGTTGCTACGATTTCTTCGCCTCGAGCGACTCGTAGTCCACGGTCTTGACGACTTTGCCCGGATACTCTTTTTTTTCGAATTTGAGCACGAAGTATTTCGTCTTGACGGGATCGCCCTTATCGTCGAACGTGATGGAGCCGGTGATGCCTTTATAGTCTTTGAGGTTCCTCACGGCGGCTGAGACCTCTTTGCGCGTCGGCTTCTTTCCGCCGAGCTCCTGAATCGCATGTTCGATCGCCGCGATCCCGACGGCGGCGGCGTCATAACCGTAGATTCCGAACGACTCGACTTCTTTGCCGAAGCGCTGCTTGAATTTTTTCGCGAAGGCGGCGGATTCCGGGTATGCTTCCGGAGGCGCGGCAACCGTAGTGTAGTAAGAGCCGACAACCGCGTTGCCGGTAATCTTGACCATCTCCGACGAATCGAGCCCATCCGGTCCGAGAAACGCCGCCTTGACGCCTTTTTCTCTAATCTGCTTGAGCAGCAGCCCGCCCTGATGATAGACGCCGCCGAAGTAGACCAGATCGGGATTTTTCGCCTTCAGAGGAATAATCAACGGGCCGAAATTGGCGCGCTCCTCCGTGCCTTCGAAGCCCAAGATTTGCACGCCCAACTTTTTGGCTTCGGCGCGAAAATTCTCCGCGACGCCCTGGCCGTAAACCGTCTTGTCATGAATGATGTAAACCGATTTGGCCTTGAGTTCCTGAGCGGCGAATCGCGCGCCCACCGGCCCTTGAACGTCGTCACGGCCGCAGACTCGATTCACGTTGGGATAGCGCCGATCGGTGATATCCGTCGCAGTGTTGGCCGGCGAAATCATGGTCAACAGAGACTCCTTATAAACGTCAGAGGCCGGCAGGGCGACGCCGGAATTGAAATGGCCGACGACCAGCAGGACGTCGGGATCGGCGGCCGCGTTCCTGGCGTTGGCGACGCCGACCTCGGGCTTCGCCTGATCGTCCATCGGCACGAGAATCAGATCGTAGCCAAGCGCTTTGAATCTCTTGCTCGCGTCTTCGACCGCAAGCTGCGCGCCTAGCTTGATGTGCTCGCCCAACGCCGCCTGCTCGCCCGAGAGCGGCGACTGCGTCACGATCTTGATCCGGCCTTTTTGCGCCCAGGCATCGGGCAGAGCCGACAGGAAGACAACCGGAAATAGTAAACTCAGCGCGATCCGTCGCAGCATAGAGACGTTACTCCTTCGGAAGATTTTTACGCCAACAGTTCTTGCGAGTCAATGTGATTTTCTTTGGCGGTTTCCTATGGAAGGATCAGCCTGTCGATAGAGAGCAAGCCCGCGCCTTCGAGGAAGATCGCCACGGCCATCGCGAGAAACGCCAGGTTCGTTTCGATGCCTTGCCCTTTGCCCGGCGTGAGCTCCCAGTTCATGAAGAAGCCGTTCTTCCAGTGGACGGTAGCGATCGCGCCGGCCATCACGACGGCTATGGCCAGCGCCGCGAGGCGGGTTAGAAGACCGACGATCAAGCCGATGCCGCCGAGAAATTCGAAGAAACAAACCGTGTAAGCGATCGGAACCGGTAGTCCCATCGACGTCATGAATCCGACCGTGCCTTTGAGGCCGTGGCCTCCATACCAGCCCAAGACTTTTTGCGCCCCGTGGGCGAAAAAAATAATGCCGAGCACGATTCGGAGAAGAAAGAGAGAAAACGATGGTTCGGTAGCCAACAGGGTTCCCATGGCCGCCCTCCCTCAAGTTCGTTTTTTTGGAGCCTCTCGTTCGGTGAACTATATCACCGTCAGGCAAGATCGAATAGGAGGATCTCGGCCGCCTCGACCGTCCTGATTTCAAGAATTTCTTCCTCGCTGACCGCGGCGCCGTCGCCCGCTCGGAGCGCCGCGCCATTAAGCGTCGCGCTTCCGCGCGCCGCCTGCACCCAGGCGTGGCGGCCGGGCTTCAAGCGATAAGTCGTCTGCTGGCCGGCGAGCAACCGCGCGACCGACAATGCCACGTCCTGATGCACGGTGACGCTGCCGTCGCGGCCGCCGTTTGACGCGACGAGCGTCCAGCGACCGCGGCCTGGGTCCAAATCGAACGCCCGCTGCTCGTAAGAAGGCGGGAGATTCTCCCGCTCGGGCAATATCCAAATTTGCAGGAAGTGAACCGGCTCGGTGTTCGACGGGTTGTACTCGCTGTGGCTGATTCCCGTTCCGGCGCTCATCCGCTGCGCCTCGCCCGGGACGATGGTCGTCTGATTTCCCATGCTGTCTTTATGCTCCACGGCGCCTTCCAGCACGTAGGTGACGATCTCCATGTCGCGGTGCGAGTGCGTGCCGAAGCCTTTGCCGGGATCGACGCGGTCTTCGTTGATGACTCTGAGCCCGCGAAATCCCATGTAACGCCGGTCGTGATACTCGCCGAACGAAAACGTGTGGCGGCTGTCGAGCCAGTCGAGTTTGGTTCGGCCGCGCTCATCGCTCCGTCTGAGTGTGATCATGTTCGCTTCACAAACGTCCCTTCCCGGTATTCCTTAAACGCGGTTTCGAGCTCTTGCTGTGTATTCATGACGATGGGGCCATACCAGGCGATCGGCTCGTTGAAGGGGCGGCCGGCGACGAGAAGAAAGCGGACGGGCTTCTTGTCCGTGGTCACGGCGATGCTGTTCCCGGGTCCATAATGGATCAGCGTGCCTTCGCCGTGCGCGACGGGTGTCTCGGGCGCGAGCGGCGCGGCGTCGAAAAAACCCTCGCCGTCGATCACGTGTGCGAAGACGGTGTGGTCCGGCTTAACCGCATGCGTGAAGGATTTGCCGGCCGGAAGCGACACGTCGAGAAACAACGGATCGGTCACGATCTCCCGAACCGGACCCTGGGTTCCGGCCACCTCGCCCGCGACGACACGCACCGTGGCGCCGTCCGCCGTTTTCACCTGCGGAATTTCGCCTTGCTTCACTTCCCGATACCTTGGGTCCATCATCTTTTGGCGCGCGGGAAGGTTCGACCAGAGCTGAAATCCCCACATCTCTCCCTTGCGGTCGCCCTTGGGCATCTCCTGATGGATGATCCCGCTGCCCGCGGTCATCCACTGCACGTCTCCTGCGGAGATGAGGCCGCGATTGCCCATGCTGTCGCCGTGCTCGACGTCGCCGTCGAGAATGTAGGTGATCGTCTCGATGCCGCGGTGCGGATGCCACGGAAAGCCGCGCTTGTAGTCGTCGGGATTCTCCGAGTGAAACGCGTCGAGCAAAAGAAAAGGATCGAGCCGGCCCAGCTCGTCGAAGCCGAACGCGCGCTTCAGCCGCACCCCGGCGCCCTCGATCGTCGGCTGGCTCTTCCAGGCTTTTTTGATTCCACGATTACGATTGGCGGGCTCCATCGTATCCCTCTCTATGGTTTGCTTCGCTCCTCATCCGTCAAGCTGATTATCGTCTCCTGACGCCGAGCCTGTCCAGATGCTGTCACATGTCAGATGGGTCCTGGTAAACGCGGTGGCGCGTCTCCTTCGCTCGACTGCTTAAGCTTTGCTCTACTGGCAGGCGGCGACGTTCAGGAGCTGGCTCGCTTCGACGCAGCTCAAGCCATAGCTTCGCATGAGCGTTTCGGCCGCATCCTGCAGACGGTTCTCGAGCAAAGCGCGCCGCGCGTCGGCGGGAAGCTCTTGATCACCGAGCAGCAACGGCACGAGCGAAAACCCACGGCCGGCTGCCGTCGCGCTGCTTTCGCGGTTTTTTCGAGGCGTTGTTTCTTTTTCCCAAGTTTTACCTCGGGCATGTTTCGCTATTCTCTTCTCTTTCCAGCGCAGCAAGCCCGCGCGCACGTACTCGGGGTTGAGACCCAAA
>JBGPTS010000105.1:0-13089 GCA_041490745.1 Binatia bacterium
ATTTTTGTGGCGTCTGTCCATCCTTGACAACCATGGCTGGGCCTAGAGTATACACTAATCAAGTTTTGATCAGTTAACCCGTTCTCTTTCAGGCCTGAGTAAGGAGGCACCCATGAATGGCGTTGTTGATGCCGACACTCACGTTGCGGAGTCGAATCACATGTGGGAGTCGATCGATCGTGAGATGTATCCAAGAAGGCCCGTCGTCGTCTCCGTCCCCGACGACACACTCTACGGTCCACGCAACGCTTTCTGGCTGATCGATGGAAATATTTTTCCCAGACCCGCAGGCAAAGGAAGCTTCCGTTTGATTACACCGTCTGCGTCCAGACATGAATCCTCCAGAGGCGACATCCATATCGGATGCCGCGAGCTGACGAATCCCGAGGCGCGCCTGGCCGACATGGACAAGCTCGGCGTCTAGCTGCAGGTGATCTACCCAACTTTGTTTCTGGTTTACCTTACGGCCGATCCCGCGCTGGACGTTGCCCTGTGCCGCGCCTACAACCGATATCTCGCGGAGGCGTGCGCCAAGACGAACGGTCGTCTGCGCTGGGTCATGATCCCGCCTTTGAGATCGATCGAGGAGTCCGTCAAGGAAATCAGGTGGGCGAAGGACCACGGCGCGGTCGGCGTATTTTTCCGCGGGCTCGAAGGCGACAAAACCCTGGACAACCCCTACTTCTATCCGGTTTATCAAACGGCAAACGACCTGGATCTCCCCATCTGCGTTCATACGGCGATCGGCAACACGACACTTCTGAATCTCATCGACGTAGAGAGAAACCATAGTTTCCTCGCCAGCCGGGTTTTGCCTCTCGTAGCGTTCCGCGACATTGTGGCCAACAAAATTCCCGAGCTCTTTCCGAGGCTGAGGTTCGGTTTCATCGAAGCGTCGGCCGGCTGGATTCCTTTTCTTTTTCATATTCTGAAAAGACTCCTGCGCGACCGCTGGAAATATGGCTCGAGCGCCGACCTCTTTCGTGACTACCGGCTGTTCGTCGCCTGCGAAGCCGACGAGGACGTGGCCTACCTCGCGCGCTACACCGGCGAGGATCATTTGATCATCGGCTCCGACTACGGCCACAACGATCCGTCGGCGGAGCACAGTCTCGTAGCGACGATGCGCTCGCGCGCAGACATTCCGGCCGGTCTCACGGAAAAAATTCTGTGCGACAACGCGCGGCGGCTCTACGCGCTGTAATTTCATGCGGGAGGACATGGAAATGACGCGTCTTGATCCGCGCGGGCCGCTCCGGTTCGGGATTTTTTCCCTGGCGCTTTTGGTCGGAACGAACGCTCTCGCGCTCGAAACCGTGACGATCGCCATCCCGACCAAGAGCTTCCAGCAGGTAATTTACCCCCTCGCACTCGATCGCGGCTACATGCGCGAAGAAGGCATCGATCTCAAGATCACCTTCATCGAACCGACGCCGAGCATCCAGGCCTCGCTCGCGGGCAGTGTCCACTTCACCGCCGCCGGCAGCAGCGCGCTCGTGGCCCTCACGAAGGGAGGCGCTCCACTCAAAGTCGTTCTCGCCGTCAACGATCGGGTTCACCAGTGGCTCTTAACCAAACCGGAAATCACGGACCCGAAGGCCCTCAAAGGAAAGAAGATCGCCACCATGGGCATAGCTGCCGTGACCACCTTCATGCTCAAGCAGATCATCGCCAAGCACGGACTCGATCCGAACAAGGACGTCACCTTCCTCGACCCCGGCACGGGCAATCAGCTTACTTCCCTGCTCGCCGGTGTGGTGGACGGCGCGATTTTGAGCGTCGAGCAGCGCTATGTGGGCCTGGATCAGAAAATGAAGGAGATGTTTTACTTCGGCAACGAAGTGAAAAATTCCTGGGGCACGCTCGCGACCACCGACCGTTTCATCAAAGAACAGCCGAAGCTGCTGACCAGCTTCATGACGGCGACGCTGAAGGCGCTGCGCTTTCTACGGCAGGATAAAGAGACGAGTGTGGCCGCAGTGATGAAATTTTCCGGCATCGAGCGGAATCTCGCAGCCAGGATTTACGACGATCTGATCGGGACCTTTACAAGAAATGGGACGGTGGATGAGGAGACTCAGAAAAACGATCTTGTCATCATTCGGCAAGTTGCCGGAGTTAAAGACGATCTGCCGCCGAGCCGCGCCTACGACTTCAGCTTTGCTTTGGAAGCCGACCGCCAGCTCAACCAGGCCGGGTGGAGGCCGTAAGTTAGCTATGGGTTGTGGAGCGTACGGTCTGCAGTAACCGCAGGTACAGTCGTAGTCCTCCGCAGCGATGCTCCGCTACCGCAATTGCCCGGTCCGGCTTAAGCGCTCCGCGTTCTCCCACATTCGGATATAGGACTCCGCCGATCCGAGGAGCGGCTTGAACAGGCCGATGTCCCCAGACTGGTTGTACACGTCCTGGAAGAAGTCCGGCAGCATACCGATGTGAGCCGCGCCGTCGATGTTGACGTCGAAGACGCGACCGCCGCTGCGGCTCGCCTCGAGTGGCGGCTGGTTCTGCCGAATCGACATCTGATCGGTCATGCCAAAGCCCATCGCGTAGTGTTGTGAGCCGTCAGGAGTCCGCTGAAAAAGCCGCGAGCTGTCAGGTGTCATGCCCCCCGTGTAGTGCGAATATCGTACCCCCGAACCAGGATCCCCATCGAAGGTGGTCGGTTGGTAGTTCGTCGCCGGCAAACACCCTTCCCCGCCGAACCGGGGCCGCGGCGTGGGAAGAAAACCGTTGAAGTCGCTGCCGAAGCCGACGCCGCGTCCTCCCATCTTGCGGACGGCATACTGGTAGGCTTCCAGCCATGCCGTGGAACTCTCGGCACATCGACGCGCGCCGCCCCTCCGGACATCGGGTCCGAGCTTCATGTCGGGGTCAAGGCTGGAAACGGGGTTCACCATGCCGCCAAGCTCCCGCAGCCGGTCCACTTCGTCCGGCAGCGTCATCGTTTCGTTGGGCTTCTGGTGCATCTCTTGAAAATTGGTGTGCGAACTGGTCAGCGGATAGCAGCCCCGGTCATCGCAAAAACGGCCGGCCAGATCGACGATCCGCTGCCGCGCTAGAATCGACGAGTGGTCGATATCGACAATAAGCCCTCGTCGCATCATCTCGACGATGAACCGCTCGCCGGCATTCTCCAGTCCTCTCGCGTTCACGTGACCGCGCGCCTTCGCGTACTCGCGCGACGCGGCATCGACGTCCCGAATCAGGTTCCCAAGGTTGAGGGTCCAGCCGCCGATGTGCGCCTCGCCGAATCCGGTTACCGCTCGCATCAGCGCCGGCCAGAAATCGTATTCCGCTCCCAATATCTCGGCGCGCAGCTTCGTGTGGACGTTAGCCGGAAGGAACTGCATGCCGGGGTCGATCCCGTGGCGCGTGCCGTCTCTGACCTGCCATAAGCTGCCGTTCAGATAATAGTTGTTGAGGTTGAACAGCCCGTTGTAGATGGCCGTGCCGCCAAAGCTGTTGTCGGTGTTATGGATCGGGTAGATGTGGCGCAGTCCCATCTGCCTTAGCCGTTCGGCGAGATCCGCGTAGGGGTCGGGTCGTGAGCGATCGAGCAGACGGTCGATCGTTACCATCTCGATGCCGAGCACGACCGCCATCTTTCCGTTGCTGACGATTCGGCGCGCTTCGCCCGCGCTCTCGGCGATCTCCAGGATGTCCCGGTTGTCCCACACGAACCGGCGCATCCACTCGAGCTGCTGCGGCAGCAGCACTCTGATATCCTGTTGATTTCCGCCGACCAGACCGAACAGCTCGGTGTTGCCCGCCTGCGCGACCATGAGCCGCATACCCCCCTGGTGTGCCCGGCGGATCCAGTCGATGTGCATCTGCTGATGCAGCCGTGTCGTGTGGTTCGGCCAGCCGCCGGTCACGCCGAGTCCCGCCGGATACCGGCGCACTTCAGGCTCGGGCCGGCTGCCCGGCGGCACCGGCCGGGAGCTGTAACCCGGCAGCCGATCCTCGATCACCCATGCGCGGCGCGGAAACTCGGGCGCGCCACGCCCGATGTGCGGAATGCCGCGATTAAAATCATTTCGCTTGTTGTTAAAGTTGAGCAGGATCGGCCCAACTGCAATTTCGGTCAGGACCGGCGGCGCCACGAAGTTGACGATGGGCAACGAGCGTAGCAGCCCGACGAGGGCGAAGGTGTTGTTCATCCCAAGCAGGTCCAGGACGCTCGTGATGGCCGTCCCCATGATCAGGTCCGGGTTGTCGTCGATCTGTTCCAGCGTCTGCACCATCTTACGGCTGACCGCCAGTGGCAACGACCGTCCCCCGATGGTGACCTCGGTGATCGCGTTCGAGTGGTAGCCGTCGCAGGCACGCAGCGCCTGCTCGATCGGACCGTCCGGCCGTCCCCAAAAGATGCGGCCGTCGCCGCCGAAAGCCAGGTAGTTCATCGGATGCGTGTGCGCGTCGATGAACCCCCACACCTCGGGCCGGTCGTCGCGCTGCGGGTCGCGCATGAAGCGGCGCGAAGCGTACTGAAACGGCTGGACGTTCGGCTGGTCGGTGAACACGATATCGTCCACGTTGATGTGCCCCCAGGAGTCGGCGCGGTGGTCCACGATGACGATGCGTGCCCGCCGGCCGGTGAGATCGCGGACATCCCATGCCCAACGATCAAAGATCTCGCTATTTTTGCCGGTCGCGTAGCGGCGATCCACCCAGCGCTCGCCGTCCCGCGTCTGCAAGACCGCCGCGAGCGTGATGTCTGGGCTTACAATGGCAGGCGGACCGCCCGCTTCACCGGCGAAGCGGGCAACCGACCGGACGGCAACGACTTCGTTCGGCTCAACCGCTAGGTTTAGATCACGCCCACCGCCCACGAGCAGCGTGATGTATGCGCGTTCGATAGTGAACTCTTGAGAGACGATCGCGCCGGTCTTGCGGTCGCCTTGGGTACGCCCGCGTTCCCGCGCTTCCTGCTCGGGATGGTCCTCGTAGGTGCCGATCCAGCGATTGCTATGCTGGCCGATATTGTAGAGCGAGTTCCAGTAGTCGCCGCCGAGGGACTGAACCTGGCTATGGTTGAAGCCGGGCGGCAGCGCGCGCGAAACCGTTACGTTGTCGCCCCAGGTGGGCTGATTATTGAACGCGTCGCCGTAGGCTATCGACCACGAATCGAGCCCGCGCTCGAAGTCCCAATTCTCCGCCAATGTGTCGACGAGCGCAAACCGGTCGACCGTGATGAAGCCCTCGCGCGAGTTATCGACGACGCGGATGCGCGCGTCGCGGCCGAGGTAGTCGCCGACGTTGAAAAACAGCTCGCGCATGCCGGTCGGATTCTCGACCGGATTCGTCATCGTCGCGACGATCCGATACCGTCCGTCCGGCTCGACGACATCGCCGGCGTTGTCCCTGACGAGTAGCTCGACCCGCAGCTCGGCGCTACGGTTGCCGCCCATCAGGAAAGATAGGTAGCGACGGCTGAGGCGGAAGGGCACGGAGACGAGCTTACCCGTGTCAATCACGAAGTTTGCCGAAATCACGCCGGTCGCGCCCGAGTGGACATAGGCCAAGCCGCTAGCATTCGGGTTCGGCAAACGACCGGCGAGCGCGGGCACCGGGTTGTTGAGGAAGGCGTTGTACTCAGTGCCCCCTTCGCGCAGCGTGCCCTCGATGGTCCAGCAAATGAGGCCGTCCTCGAAGTCGAAGTTAGGATCGGGACAGGCTATCGCGGCAAACGGCGGCTGTTCGCTCGCCACCCCAACCGGCGTCTGCGGCGTCGGCGCCGGTTTCGGCGGCGAGCGCAGCGATTCGAGCAACCCTCCGATCAGATCACCGATCCCCTTCTGGATCGCGGAACCTTCCGGCTCCCGTTTCCCTTGTTGGGCCGCTTCCGCACTAGGCCTGAGGCCGGAGACGCAACATTGGTCTTGGAGTGGAGCCGGGATACCGGACTTCAGCCAGCAGCGTGCTTGCGGTCCCTGGATGCCTGGCTTGACATAGGTGAATGACCGGCAATTTGGATCCCTGGCGCATGCCGCCTGGCACTCCTCGGCTCCTCCAGAGAGCCAAAAGTTTGCGATATCCTGTCCGGGACGGTTGGTGTTAAGTTCCAATCCCACTTGGGTAGAATGCGTTAACGGCGCGCCGACCTGGGCGCCTGGATTTCCCAGGGCCAGTGCGAGTACCAGTAACACTCCGGCCCCTACCAAGCTCAGCCCTGCTCTTTTCGAGATAAACATGACGGGTCCTCCATGCGCGCTTGGCGCGGCCGACCACGATCATTGCTCGCAGAGATGTCGGAAGTTGTGGATTACTCGGGTTTGAATTATCAGTTCACTGCCAAGGTCCTGTCAAGAGAAAAATTGGTCGGCTGAGCACGGAAGTCGCTGAAAACTTCTCCTATCGCGCAACTATCCCACGAGCACCAGAATCCAAACCACAATCGCCAGGACAATCGCGCAGAAAACCGACGCCGAACCCAAATCTTTCGCCCGTCTCGCCAGCTCGTTTCGTTCCGGCCCAATGCGATTGACCGTGGCCTCAATAGCCGAATTGACAAGCTCAACGACTATGACAAGTAGGCACGGCCCGATCAGCAGCGCGCGCTCCACGCCGGTTTTTCCCAGCCACAGAGCTACAGGGACTGCAATGACAAGCGCAAGTAGTTCCTGGCGAAACGCCTCTTCATGGCGTACAGCGGCGCGGAGACCGGCGAGCGAGTAGCCGGTGGCTTCGACCAAATGCTCTATCGCATGTGTGAGTTTGTCTGCCATTTTTTGCTCCCGTCCTTAACTTTGCTCGATTGTTACGGAGCTTATCTGGAGCCTGCTCAGCACCGCGCCCAGCGGACCGATCTCGGTCGGGACACCGTCGGTGTAGGCGATCATCTGGCCGGAGTACGGCGAGACGCGCGGGCCGGAGATGAGAATGCCGACGAGGTTGAGCGGATCGGCGGCCGACACGACGACCGTCTCGCCGTTTTTAGGAGCGCGGCGCGTGGCGCGAAGAATCTCTACCGCCTCCGGCAACGCAAACTGCTGGCCGACGAACCCGTTAACGAATCTCCCGCCGCGGATTTCCCCACGTGCTTCCAGCCGTCGGCAAACGTCGAGGATATTCCGCCACGACGACGCGCAACTCTCGCGCGCGAGCAACTCGCGGAGAACGACTCCGTAGCGTCTGAGAAGTTGCCGCGCGATGAACTCGGCGGACGGTTCGGGATTTTGCGCCGAAGCGTGCGCGCGCCACAGCGACCAGCGGCCGACCGGCATCAGCCGCTCCGGCGATTTCCCTCCGGCGATGATCCGCAGCCGCTGCCTTCTCGATTGCCGCTTGGTTTCGGGCAGAAGCAAAACGCGCAAGCCGGCGATGCCGTCGCCGGTGACGAGTCCCGCGGCGACTAACTCCCACAGGGCTTTCTCCGCGCTGGTCTTGAACAGGCTCGTGCCGCGCGCGATGTCGGTCAAGAAAGACGCGCCGTGTTTCTCCAGATAAGCGAGCGCGTCGCGCGCCGCGGCTGAAAGCGGCCTGAGCGCGCTTTGTCGGGTGAGAAAGTGATCGAGGTCCTCGCGCAGGACGAAAGATATCGGCGCGGCCCGGCCGGGCGCTCTCCTTCGCCTTTTTCCCGGCATTCCCGGCGCCCGTTCGTCTTCTTCCTTTAGCGTCGGATGAAGCCGGCCCCAACTGACGACGCCGCCGAGACACAGCTCGTCGAGAAATCTCGGATCGTACTCCGCCACGCGGGCAGGCAAGACGTGTCGCTCCCACGCCGGCGCGGGCAATTCGAGGCCCTGCAACTGGCCGATGATTTCCTCGACGCCGCTCCTGCCGCGAAGCTGCGTTCCCGGCTGCGCGTGCTGCCAGCGAAATAAGAATCGCAAAAAATCCGCGGCGCCGACCGGCTCGATCTCGCGGCGCAGCTGCCCGAGCGTGAGGCGGTGAATGCGCGCGAGCAGGCCGCGCTCGCACCATTCTATATCGCCCGGCGCGCTGTGCCCGGTAAATGCGCCGCGTAGCACCGCGCCGGCGGATTCGAGCGCGAGCAACGCCTGCTCGACCATGCGGTGAGGCAGGCCGAGTTTCTTCGCTAACGCCGCCACCGTCACCGGGCCGGCGATTTCCATCCAGCCCTGCACGACCTTGCGCGCGGCGTCCTCGATGGATGAAACCGTTTCTTTCTGAGCCGGGAGGCGGATTTCCGGCTCGAAGCGCGAGTCAGGAAGCAAACAACGGACGAGACCGAGCCGCTCGGCGGCGCCGTAGGCGCGGCGTTTCTCGCCGTCGAGATTCCAGGACGCGACCGTCGCCCGGCCATCTTTTATTAAACTCAGCGCCCACTCGGACCACACGGACGCTTCCTGTAACGGAAGAATACCGACCGAGAGCAGCAGATCGTGCAACTCCTCCCGGTCGCGCAGATCTGGCCGGACCTCCTCACAAACTTGCGCGATCGCCTCCGCGCTGAGCGCGCCGATGCCGCGCGCGAGATCGGGATCGGTGCGGCGGAGCGAAACCGCGCGGGCGCGCCGTTCTTCGAGCGGCGCGTCGTCGAGAAACGCATACGGGTTCGCGTTTAAAATCTCGTGCGCCATCGGCGACGGCGCCGGCGTATCGACGGCGACAGGGCGGAGTTTTCCCGACTCGATGGCCAAAATAATTTCCTTGAGGCCTTCTACATCCATCGCTTCGTGCAGGCAGTCGCGCATCGTCTCGGCGACCAGCGGGTGGTCCGGCAACTCGATCGGCCCGACGCGGTTGTCCTGACACATCACCTGTTCGGGAAAAACCGCCGCGAGCAAATCCTCCGCGCGCATCCGCTGCAGCGCAACCGGAACTTTCTTTCCGCCGCTGAAACGGAGCAGCGCGAGCGCGCGCGCCGCGTTCCAGCGCCAGCGGTTGGTGAACATCGGCGAGGCCAGAGCCGCCTGAACGAGATCGCGCTCCAGATTCGCCGAGCGGACCAGAGCGAACACGTCCGCCAGCGCGAACGAATGCTGCTCGCCGAGAGAGATGACGATGCCGTCGTCGGTCGCCGCCGCCTGAAGCTCCCGGTCCCAGGTCACGCAAAAACGCTTGCGCAGCGCGAGGCCCCAGGCGCGATTGATCCGGCCGCCGAACGGCGCGTGGATCACGAGTTGCATCCCGCCCGCCTCGTCGAAAAAGCGCTCCGCGACTATGGAAGCTTGCGACGGCACGCAGCCGAGCATCGCCTCCGTGGCGCAAACATAGGAGATCATCTGCCCCGCCGCCGTTTCTTGAACGCCGGTTTCTTCCTGTAGCCAGCGGACCAGGGCGGGACGATCGCCGGCGCGCCGCGAAATCTCTTCCCGCAATTCCGCGAGCGCCGCGGAAAGCTCCCGGCTCCGTGCCGGCGCTTCGCCGAGCCAGAAAGGAATCGTCGGCGGCAGGCCGTGTGCGTCCTCGACCCAGACTTTCCCCGACACAACGCGGCGGATGCGCCAGGAATTATTTCCCAGGAGAAAAATATCTCCCGCCAGGCTCTCGATAGCGAAATCTTCGTTGACTTTGCCGACAAGCACTTCATCCACGGCTTGAATAACGTCGTAGTCCGCCGTGTCGGGAATCGCGCCGCCGTTGGTGATCGCGGCGAGCCGGGCGCCGCGGCGCGGCCGCAACCGGCCGTGTACCTGGTCGCGATGAATGTAGGCCTGCCGCCGCCCTCTTCTGGTTGCGATGCCTTCAGACAAAATTTCCAGCGCCTGGTCGAATTCATGCCGCGTGAGATTCCGGTACGGATACGCGCGGCGGACAAGCGCGAACAGATCGTCTTCGGCGATGCCGAAGTTCAGTCCCAATTGACCGGCCGAAGTTTGTTCAACGGGGTCGTGCTTCGACTGGCTCAGCACGAACGGTTGTTGGACATCGCCATCTACATTTGGCCGGTCACCCTGAGCCTGCCTGTCCTGAGCCTCGCCGAAGGATCGAAGGGTTGCGGAACGCATATTCGCAGGATCGTTCGTCATGCTCGCGACCGCCGCGACCATCTGTTGAGCCAAAACGTCGAGCGGTTTTTCCGGAATAACGACACGGTCCAAATCACCGTGCTTCACGGCGCGGATCGCCGCCGCCGCCTGCATGAGATCGTCGCGCGTGAGCGGATAGAAAATCCCCTTCGGCACGGCGCCGAGCCAGTGGCCGGAGCGACCGACGCGCTGCAAAAGCGTCGCCAGACTGCGCGGCGCGCCGATATGACAGACCAGCTCCACGTAGCCGATGTCGATGCCGAGCTCCAGGGACGCAGTCGCGACCACGACCGGCAACTTGCCGGATTTGAGACCTTCCTCCACCGCGAGACGGCTTTTGCGCGACATGCTGCCGTGATGCGCGCCGACGTTTTCCTCGCCGAGACGCGCGGTCAATTGATGCGCGACGCGCTCGACCAGCCGCCGCGTGTGAACAAATACCAGCGTGGCTCGGCGCAACTTTACCTGGGCGACGATGCGCTCGTAAATCTCGTTCCAGACCTCCTGGCTCGCGATCGGCCCCAATTCTTGATCGGGCACGTCAATCGAGAGATCGAGCGCGCGGCGGTGGCCGACGTCGACTATCGAACATCGTGGTTCGACAAGCTCACCACCCTGAGGGAACTCGAAGGGAGGCCCACCGTCCCGGCCGATGTTCTTCAAGCCGACCAGCAAGCGGGCGATCTCTTCGACCGGCTTCTGCGTCGCGCTGAGGCCGATTCGTTGCAGCGGTTTTTCCGCCAGCGCGTCGAGCCGTTCGAGCGACAGCGCGAGATGCGCGCCGCGCTTGTCGCCGGCGACGGCGTGGATCTCGTCGACAATCACAGTTTCCGCGCTGCGCAGAATTTTCCGCGATTTTTCCGCGGTGAGGAGGATGTAGAGCGACTCCGGCGTAGTGATGAGAATGTGCGGCGGCCGTTTCACCATAAGACGACGCTCCGCCGCGGGCGTGTCGCCTGAGCGCACGGCAACGCGAATTTCCGGAAGCTGCAAGAAAAGGCCGCCGGACTCGGCGAGCTTGAGAATTCCGGCGAGAGGAACGCGGAGATTTTTTTCGATATCGTTGCCGAGTGCTTTCAGCGGTGAGACATAGACGACGCTGGTCTCGTCCTTCAGATCTCCGGCCAGGCCGCGCTCGACCAGACGATTGATCGACCAGAGAAACGCCGCGAGCGTCTTGCCCGATCCCGTCGGCGCCGCGATCAGCGTCGACTGTCCGGCCGAGATGTGTTGCCAGCCCTGCTCCTGCGGCGCGGTGGGTCCGTGTGGAAAGTTTTCAGCGAACCAACGCTGGACGAGAGGATGGAATAACATGAAAGATAGGAATTACGCGTTGAGAACCAGGAATTGGAGAATAAAAACCGAACTCCTAAACCGTAATTCCCAATTCCTGTTTCCTCAGTAGATGATTCCCCCCAGCCTCTCCCACCTCACCCACCTGTCGCCGCCGTCCCAGGACCAGTAGATGAGAAAAGCTTTCCCCTTCACGTCGTTGAGATCGACGTAGCCCCAGAAGCGGCTGTCGTAGCTCTTGTCGCGGTTGTCGCCCATGACGAAGATATGATTGTCGGGAACTTTTTTTGGCGGGTAATCGTCCTTGATCTGGACGCCGCCCGGCACCTCGTCTCCTTCGAAGTAGGCGTGGGAATCGTCGATCGCCTCGCCGTTGATGTAAATCTTCTTGTTGCGGATCTCCACCGTGTCGCCGGCCGTGCCGATCACGCGCTTGATGAAATCCTTCGACCGGTCTTCGGGAAAAATAAAAACCACCACGTCGCCGCGCTGCGGCGTTTTGAATTGCGCGACGTAGTGATCCCAGAATGGAATGCGCACGCCGTACGCCAGCTTGTTGACCAAAATATGGTCGCCGATCTGCAGCGTCGGAATCATCGAGCCGGAAGGAATCTTGAACGCCTGGACGATGAACGTGCGGATGAAAAGCGCGAGCAACAAAGCCATGACGATGGCTTCGCCGTATTCGCGGAACGTCGATTTAACCTTCTTCGTCTCTACCGCCATATCTTTAGCCACGTTATTGTAAATCCCCTTTCCTATCCTACCACCCCGAAAAACAAGAAACTCTAAGAGAGATCCTTCACTTTGTTCAGGATGACACTCTCAACTGTCATTCTGAGCGGAGCGAAGAATCTCTCCGAACCCAGCTCTATCGAGCGAGAGTTTGGCAAACCGCGCCCGGTTTCACTTCTCGCCCGACTTCAAAACGGTCAGGAACGCCTCCTGCGGAATCTCCACCTGCCCCACCTGCTTCATGCGCTTCTTTCCTTCTTTCTGTTTCTCCAACAACTTTCTTTTCCGCGTGATATCCCCGCCGTAACACTTGGCCGTGACGTTTTTTCTCAGCGCCTTGACGCTCTCGCGCGCGATGATCCGGCTGCCGACGGCCGCTTGAATAACGACCTCGAACATCTGGCGCGGAATCACCGCTCGCAGCCGCTGGACCAGGTCGCGCCCGCGCGTGTAGGCCTTGTCTTTGTGCGTGATCATCGACATCGCGTCCATCGGCTCGCCGTTGATCCGGATATCGAGGCGGACGAGATCGCCCGGCCGATAGCCCGCGACTTCGTAATCCATCGAGGCGTAGCCGCGGCTCAGCGACTTCAGCCGATCGTAAAAATCGACCACGATCTCGGTCATCGGCAGCTCGTACGTCAACAGAACCCTCGTCGGGCCGAGATAACGAATCTCCTTCTGAATACCGCGTTTTTCCTCGCATAGAGTCAAAATTGCGCCGAGATATTCCTGCGGCAGATGGATCGCGGCGGCGATCACCGGCTCTTCGATCCGCTCGATCTCTGATTCTGGCGGCAATTTGACCGGATTGTCAATCAAAAGCACCTTTCCCGAGAGCGTGACGACGCGGTAAATCACCGTCGGCGCGGTCGTAATCAGCGTCACGTCGTATTCGCGCTCGAGCCGCTCGCGCACGATGTCGAGGTGCAGCAGGCCGAGAAAGCCGCAGCGGAAGCCGAAGCCGAGCGCCTGGGAAGTCTCTGGCTCGAAGGTGAACGCGGAGTCGTTCAGACGGAGTTTTTCCAGCGCGTCGCGCAGCGACTGATACTGGCCGGAGTCCGCCGGATACAAACCGCTGAAGACCATCGGCTTCATCGGCTTGAAGCCGGGCAGCGGCTCG
>JBGPTS010000106.1:0-12802 GCA_041490745.1 Binatia bacterium
GGTCTCTTCGCTCGATGTGTCGATCCAGGCGCAGATCGTCAACCTGTTGCAAGAGCTGCAAGAAAAAATGCGCCTGACCTATTTGTTCATCTCGCACGATTTGCGCGTCGTCGAGCACTTGAGCCACCGTGTCGCGATCATGTATCTCGGCAAGATCGTGGAAATCGCGCCGAGCGACAAAATTTATCAAGAAGCGAAGCATCCCTACACGCGCGCGCTGCTTTCCGCCGTGCCGGCGCCCGACCCGGAACGGAAGAAAGAGCGCATTATCCTTCAGGGCGACGTGCCGAGCCCGGTCAATCCGCCGACGGGGTGCAGCTTCCATCCGCGTTGCCAGTACAGAGAAGACGTCTGCGACAAGATTGAACCTAAGTTAGAATTTGCCGACGGCCATGGAGTCTCTTGCCATGTTTTTGGTCCCGGAAAGCGCGCGTAATCCGCAAGCGAGGCCGAATGGGAGGACGAGGCAGCCTTTGCTTAAGGCTTCGGAAGCTAGGGGTTCCCAGTTAGTTTCATAGATACGATTGCTTTGTTGCTATCGTTCCCGGTCAGGGTGGCGGTGTCTGGATTCTTCGTGGTGTTGAAAGTTCCTTTTACGTTGCGAGTGGCCTGAGTTGTGCCGTCGCTGTCGGCAATTTCTACGATTTCGGCTGCGACTTTGCCGGCTGCTGAGAACAATACGCAACCTGTAATCGAATAGCCGGCGCCAATACCATTTACAACGTCGTATAAATTATCGAGACCAAGGACCGACAACTGCAAGTCGAATAACTCGACGAATTTATTTGCGCCTTTCCTGACGGTAGCGCTCCACGAAGTCGAGTCGAAATTTGTCAAAACAACCGGCGGTATCCCTGTGAATTGCAGGAGGCCGTCGTTCGTTTGAGCGCTCATGCTAATGCTTAACTTTGCGCCGGTTTTGCTAGTTTTCACTTTTAGGGAGAAGGAATTTCCGTTTAAAACTTGGGTGCCCCCGCAAGTTTCGTCGGAAGAGCCGGTAAAAAAACCTATCCGATGATTTGGATTTGAGCCGTCCTGCACCCAATGTCCGTCAATCAAGAAGAAACCAACGTTGAGCGTGGCCGGGGTGGTGGTCGCCTTTGGATTTGGGTTGGTAGGCTTAATAATAATGTATCCCGCCAAAGTAAAATTATCGAAGAAGGTAAGATATCCTGCGCCGGTAACATTGCCTGCTATATTTACGCTCCACGTGTCGACCACTGTGGCCGCGGTCACTTGCTCGACGTCACAGCCGCTACTCAGAGGCCCGTTGTTGGCGTCTCCACTATAGTCGGCCGTCCAGCGCCACGTGCCGGGCGTGGCGGGAGTGAATCCGCCCGGATTGTTGCCCGACAAGTCCGTCGTGCGATAATCCGCAGCGCCGTTAACCGGCACCACGTCGGTGTACACGCCCGCGCCGGAGCATGTGGCATCTATTGGATCGAAGAGCGTGAAGGTGATCGTTCCGGTCGGAGTCGCAAAACCTCCCGACAGTGTAGCCTTGTCGTTCATTGTTGTTACCCCGACGATCGCAAACGGCGGCGTTGGCGACGTGGTGAGCGTCGCCGCCACCACGGTCAACGGCTCGCAAGCGCTGTCTGCCGAATTGTAGTTGCCGTCGCCGTTGTAATGTGCCTGGAACGAGTAGCTTCCCGCAGTGGGCGGTACCTGGCCGCTCGACGGATGCGCAATCCCGCTGCCGTCCAGCGCAACCGTCCCTGCACCGCTGGAGGCGCCCGTGCAGTTGCTCGCCGCAGTGAAGAACGTGAACGTCACCGTCCCCGTAGGCGTTCCTGCTGTGCCACTCACGGCCGCCCTGTCGTGCACCGTAGTACCCTGAGCCACAGTGGTCACAACGGACTCCGAGATGTTGTGAATGACGGTCGTGAATGTGCCGACATCGATCTTAGTCACCGTCAAGGGCTCGCAAGTGCTGTCCGCCGGATTGTAGCTGCCGTCGCCGCTGTAATGTGCATTGAACGAGTAGCTTCCCGCATTGAGCGGTCCCTGGCTGCTCGACGGATGCGCGATCCCGCCGCTGTCGAGCGCGATGCCTGTCCCGGAAGCAGAACCGCCGGTCGTACAGTCGATGCTGGTGTAGAATGTGACGTCCACCGTCCCCGTAGGCGTCCCTGCACTGCCGCTCACGGCCGCCCTATCGTGCACCGTTGTGCCCGCGCCCACACTAGTCACTGTGGCCTCCGAGGCGTTGTGAATGACGGTCGTGAACGAACCCACGTTAACTGCCGCGGCGACGGAACCGATAGAGCAAAAACTAAAGACAAATATCCACGCGCCGAAGAGCCAGAAAATATTTTTCCTTCTCACGCGGCCCCCTTAGCTCGTCGACTGGCCGGGAATTTTAGCAGAGCGCATTGACTCCGGAATTTCCAATTTCAACTATGTATTTGCGAGCGTATACCGGCTGCCCCGCTTGTGTCAATCTTACCACGCCCGGTATAGAGAAAACGTTTGCGACATGATTGAACCTGAGTTAGAATTTGGCAACGGCCATGGAGTCTCTTGCCATGTTTTCGGCCCCGGTAAGCGCGCGTAATCTTCCTGTCGAGTTCTCCAAACCCACATTGTCGCGCCATGCCCGTAGATGGCTCGCCGCGGCTCTCGCCGGCGCGCTCGTCGCGGCGGGCTGCGCGACGATTCGGAATCCCGCGACCGCGCAGATTTCCGCCGCCGACGCGAGCGCGACTCCGACCTCGCGCCTCAGGGGCGCGCTCGGCAACGCGCCGCTCTATTTCATCGAGAATCGCGGTCAGGTCGATCCGCGCGCGGCGTTTTATCTTCGCGGCAAGGACAAAACGCTTTACTTTACCGCGGAGGGAATCACCTTTATCTTGAATCGCGCCCGCCGGCGGAGCGACGGGACGATGCTCGTCAACGCGTCGGCGCCGGCCGAATCTAGCGAATCTAGCGAATTTTGGGACCGCTGGGCGCTGAAGCTCGACTTCGTCCGCGCCAACGCGGTCGCGCCGCGCGGCGAGGAGTCGACGCCCGCCGTCGTCAGTTATTTTACCGGCGGCAAAGATCGGTGGCAGCCCGGCCTCAAGACTTACGCCAAGTTAGTTTACGCCGACCTCTGGCCCGGCATCGATCTTATTTACGGCGGCTCCGAGGAGCGCCTCAAATACATGTTCGTCGTCAAGCCGGGCACCGACCCAAAGCAAATTCAGCTTGCCTATCGCGGGGTATCGTCCCTTCGCGTCAACGAGCGGCAGGAACTCGAGATCGGCACGCCCGCGGGAGATTTTCACGACGACCGGCCTTACGCGTATCAGGACATCGCCGGCCGGCGCGCCGAAGTGCCGATGGCCTACGAGCTTCAAGCCGGCGCGCGCGAGACGGGACGCTACGGTTTTCGGGTCGGCAAATACGATCGCGCGCAGCCGCTGGTGCTCGATCCGGCGATTATCATTTATTCCGGCTTCATCGGCGGCTTGCTCGATGACAAAGCCAACGGCGTCGCGGTCGATAGCGCGGGCGCCGCCTACGTCACCGGCGAGACCAGCTCGGACGAGACGACGTTTCCCGACGGCAACGGCTTCGGACCTATTGCCGGCAATGATGAGATTCAGAACGGCGGCGTGGACGCTTTCGTGGCGAAGGTGAAGCCGGACGGCAGCGGCTTGGTTTACGCAACCTTCATCGGCGGCTCGGGAACCGACCGGGGCAACGCGATCGCTCTTGCCGGCGGGTGCGCGCCGCCCTGCGAAGCCTATATTACGGGAGAGACCGACTCCACCGAAACGACTTTCCCCACCACGAGCGGCGCATTCGACATCACGCAAAACGGCGTCACCGACGCGTTCGTCATCAAAGTGAACGCCGCCGGCACGGACCTGGTATATAGTACTTTCATCGGCGGCTCGGCGACCGACCGCGGCAAGGGCATCGCCGTGGACGGCGCCGGCCTGGCCTACGTTACGGGCGAAACCAACTCCAGCCACGTCGGTGTGCCCAACGCGTTCCCGGTGACGACCGGCCCCGATCTCACGCAAAACGGCTTGCTCGACGCCTTTGTCGCCCGGCTGAGCGCCGCCGGCGACGCCCTCGATTATCTCGGCTACATCGGCGGCGGCGGAGACGATCGCGGCAACGCGATCGCCCTGGAGCCGGGCTGCGCGTCGCCTTGCGCCGCATATGTTGCCGGCGAAACCAGCTCGACCGAAGCCAGTTTTCCGGATGGCGATGGCTTCGGCCCGCTTACCGGTCCGGACCTCACGCAGAACGGCGGCATCGACGCTTTTGTCGCCAAAGTAAAAGCGGACGGTACCGGCCTGGATTATGCCGGCTTCATCGGCGGCAGCCTGACCGATCGCGCCAACGGCATCGCGGTGGATGGATTGGGCAAAGCTTACGTCGCCGGTGAGACCAATTCCCTTGAGACCAGCTTCCCGGACGGCAACGGCTTCGGCGCGCTTCCAGGCGCCGACAAGATCCAGAACGGCGGCGTCGATGCCTTCGTCGTCAGGCTGAACGCCGCCGGCACGGCCCTGGATTACGCCACTTATATCGGCGGCATCAACGACGACCGTGCCAACGCGATCGCCCTCAATCCCGGCTGCGCGTCGCCGTGCGAGGCTTACATCGCCGGCGAGACCGGCTCCGATCAGCTTACGTTCCCCGACAAGGTCGGTCCCGACGTCACGCACAACGGCGGCGTCGATGCGTTCGTGGCAAAGGTCAAGGATGATGGCACGTCGCTTTTGCTCGCCGGCTATATCGGCGGCTCGGGCGACGAGCGCGCCAACGCGATCGCGGTCGATACGGCCGGGGCAGCCTATGTCGCCGGCGAAACCAACAGCACCACGCTCTCAACATCGACCGTCAAGTTTCCGGTACGAACCGGCCCGGACAAAGTTCAGAACGGCGCCATCGACGCGTTCGTAACCAAGCTCTGCACGACGGGATGCCTCGATCTCACTTCGAAGATGACCGCGGCACCCAAGATCGTCATGTCAGGCGGTACGATTACCTACAATTTTACGATCACAAACAAAGGTCCGGACGACGCGACCAATGTCGTTCTCGACGATCCTGTTCCCGCGGGCGCGGGATTTGTTTCGGCAATTCCCAGCGTCGGCGCCTGCAACGCTGTCGTGCACTGCACTCTCGGCCCTCTCGCCAAGGGCGCACTGCCTATCACGGTGGAGATCAAGTTTGCGGCGCCCGCATTCGCAGGCTCCTTTGTCAACACGGCTACCGTGGCAGCCGACCAGACCGACACGAGTCCGGGCAATAACGAGAGCACGATCAAGACCAGCGTGCTGTTGCCCGATTTCGTGATAAAAAAACTCTCGCTCAGCGCCACGACGGTCGCCGCCGGCGGCACCATCACCGTTACCGACACCACCTCGAACAGCCAGTCGGTTCCCGTCGCTCCCGCCACGACCGCCGGTTCCACGACGGCGTTTTATCTGTCCACGGATAAACTTTTCAGCGGCGACACTTTGCTCACCAGCCGTCTCGTCGGCGGTTTGTCGGCAAAGGGAACGAGCACCGGCGCTACGCCGGTTACGATTCCTCTTGCCACTGTACCGGGGACCTATTACATCATCGCGGTGGCGGACGACGGCAACGCGGTGGTCGAGACGCCCAACGAAGGCAACAACTCCAAAGCGTCGAAGAAGATCACCGTAACGCCGTGATGTAAGGTCGTGGTGTGTGGCTGCGGCGCTAAAAACCATTTGATTTCCGCGCGCGGGATGGTAAACTCCCCTGAGATTACCTTCATTCATTGACGCGCGTTGCGAGTTTAGAGCCTCTCGGATGTCCGGGAGGTTTTTGTTTTTACGGGAGATGAGCATGGCAACTCAGGATTTACGCGTGCCCATGACGCAAAAGGGCTATCAATATCTGGTGGAGGAGCTCAAGCGCTTGAAGAGCGTGGAGCGGCCGAAGCTCGTGCAGGAGATCGAGGAGGCGCGCGACCACGGCGATCTCTCCGAGAACGCCGAGTTCCACGCGGCGAAAGACCGGCAATCGCTGCTCGACGTGCAGATCCGCGAGATCGAAGACAAACTCGCGCGCGCGCAGGTCATCGAAATATAGAAGCTCTCCGGCGACAAGGTCATGTTCGGCGCAACAGTATCGCTCGCCGACTCCAACACCGGCGAGAAAGTGGTTTACCAGATCGTCGGCGATCACGAAGCGGAGCCCAAAAACGGCAGGATCTCGATCAGCTCGCCGGTGGCCCGCGCGCTGATCGGCAAGTCCGAAGGCGACGAGGTCGAGGTCCGCACGCCCACGGGCGTGCGCATGTTAGAGATTTTGAGTCTCGAATTCATCGATTAACTTTCCGGGCCGCCCGTTGACGGAGGCCAGCATGTCCTCCTCGGTCGCAAAGGCCGCTCTCGTCTGCGCGTTTTTTTCACTACCGCTTTTTCTCATTCTCTCGCCGCTCCACGCCGCGGAAATCTCGGTCGATGTCGAGGTCGGATTTCACGGCGTGTTTCAGTTGGGCCGGCCGTTTCCAATTCGCGTCGAAATCACGAACCAGGGCGCGCCCGTCGAAGGCACGATCGAGGCGACGGTATGGCGCGGCGGCGCGGCCAAAGGAAGCGGCGCGTTTCCGGTCTATCATCGGCGGCGGGTTTTTCTCGGCGCCGGGGCGCGAAAGAGCGCGGGGTTCACGATCGACCCCGGAGCGGTGAGCCGCCCGCTCGTCGTCCAATTTCACGGCGCGGGCGCGAGCGTTACGAAGGAAATCGATCTCAGGCGGCACTTCTCGCCCGCGCCGCTGATTCTGCTGCTGAGCGAGAGCGGCCTCGCATCCGCTCTGCCGTTACTCTCCGGCGCGGCGAACACTATTATCGCGTTATCCCCCGCGGAGCTGCCCGCGGACGCGCTGGCTTACAGCGGCGTCGGGACCGTGGCGCTCTACGAGCCGTCGTGGCGCGGCCTTTCCGGCGCGCAGAACGCGGCGCTCGAAACCTGGCTCACCGCGGGCGGAAAAATCGTCGCGCTCGGCAGCCTGCATTACGCGCTCTATCAGGAGCCGCTGCTCGCGCGCATGCTGCCGGTGCGCGTTGCCGGCTTGCGGCGATTCGGCTCTCTCGCCGAAGTCGAAAAAAAGTACGGCGGCGCCGTCGCGCCGCTGCAAAACGTCACCGCGCAGGAGGCGACGCTGCTCGACGGCAGAAGCGTGATCACGGCGGACGGGCGTCCGATTCTCGTCGAAGCGGATCGGGGCAAGGGGAAAATGATTTATCTCGCGCTCGACCTGGGCCGTCCGCCGATGGCGCGCTGGGCCGGCGCGGCCGAGTTGTTCCGCGATCTCGTCGCGCCGCCCGACCGGGCCCGGACCGCCGCGGCGACTGCCTGGGACGACGCGGTCTTTTCCCAGCTTTTGATGCATTCCGCCGTGACGTCGATCTACGTGCCGATCGGCGCGTTCTTCTGGGCGATGGTTTTTTATCTTGTCGCGCTCGCCGCGCTGACCTGGCTATGGCAGGGCCGTCGAGTCGGTGGGCGCGCGCTCGGTCTCTGCTTTGTTGTGCTGGTAGTCCTCACGTCGGTCGGCGGTTATGTCTATTTTATTCGCGGCGGCAAAATTCCCGACGGCGTGCTCGTGACCTCCACGCTGCTCGAATCGCTGCCCGACGGATACGTCGAGGCCGGCTCGAACGCGGCCCTTTTCTCGACGCTCCGACGGGACTACGATGTGTTCGTGGAAAAGGGCTGGACCGATTTCGAGGCGCCGGCGCGGCGCTCGGCCCGCGTCGAGGACAACGCGCTCGTCATCGAAGAAGAAGGCGGGCGGCCGCGTTACCGCATGCCGCTCAAAGAGTGGGACTACCGGCTTTTCAAAGTCCACTCGGTGGCGCGCTTTCCGGTCCGCGTCGAGTTCGACGCCCGACCGACGGCGCGCGTGCTCAAGGTGACGAACGGCAGCGCGCAAAATCTAACGGAGTGCTGGATGATCGTCGATGGCCGGAGTGCCGCTCTCGGGGACATTCCCGCCGGCGCCAGCCGGGAGCGCGCATTTCCCGCGAGCGCGCCGGCCGCGGCGGACGGCGCGCCGGGCCGGGCCGGCGTCCGCGACATTCGCTTCAACGACCCGCTGCGCGAGCTGCTCGTGCGCCAATCGTTTTTTCCCTCGGAGCAGGGCCAAGCCACCGGCGGCGGCGCGATGTTTTTCGGCTGGGTCGAGGGCGCGCCGCGCGGCGTGTCGCTCGACGACGCGCGCGTTCTCACGCGCGACTTTACGTTGTTCCGCGCCGTCTTCTCTCTGGGTGAGGAGGAGGAATGACCCCTTCGACTGAACTCAGCCATCATATAAGTCTCAGGGTCATGGTCCTTCGAGAGCCTCAGGACGCTGAGTTCAATCGAAGCATGAGGAAGATCGAACCATGAAGCTCGGGCCGGTCTTCGGCGAAGGAATCGAGATCCAATTCGTCGAAGGGCACACGTTCGCCGCCTATTTTTATCTTCTGCTGCTGCTTGCGCCGGTGGTTTTTCTGGCGCTCTTTCTGCCGTCGCTCGACGCGCAGGTGTGGATCGGTCCGGCGCAGCTCTTCAAAGTTTCGGCGTCGGCCGCCATCCTTCTCGTCGCCTACTTCAGCGTGCGCGTGGCGAATCAGGAATTCGCGCCGTGGCGCTTCGCCCCGCTCAAGCGCTGGCTCCGCGACGAAAAGTTGAGCCCGGCGGCCCTGGCGCGCGATCAACTGGCGATGCTCGCGCTTGAGATTCTCGTCTTCGTGCTGCTCTCCGCGCCGTTGCTCGTCTGGGCGGCGGCGATCGCACGCGTTCCGATCGGGTCGCTGCTCGCGGTTCTGCTGCTGATTTTTTTCTACGCTTTCGCCTACGGCGTCTGGGGCCTCGCCGCGCTGGCGCTCTGGGAGCGTAAATTCGAGAGCCGCCAGGTGTTTGTCCGGGCGTTCTTCATCGGCGCGATGATCGTGACCGCGGCGTTTTATCCGCCGCTGAACCCGGTCGCCTTTCTGCTTTCTTTCCTCGACGAGAAAGAGATGGCCGCGCTCATGCTGTGGGGCCGGCCATGGCCCGCGCTCGCGCTTCACTTCGAGTTTCATGTCCTCTTGCTCGGCCTGGGGCTGTGGCTTCACCGCCGGGCGCTCCGAAGGGAGATCTATCCGTGACCGAAGAGACTCTGCCGCTCAGGAATAAATTTTCCGCGCTGCTCGCGTGGGAGAAAATCAAGCGGAGAGAAACGATTCTGCTCGCCGCGCTGGCTTATGCTTTCCTGGTCTCGTTGGCGCTGCTGCCGTTTCGCGGCGCGCTGCCGTCTTCGCTCAGCCCGTTTTACGCTCCGCTGGTTTTGTTCGTCGTCTTTGCCGCCGCCGGTTTTTTCCGCCGGCCGTGGCGCGAGACGGACGCCGCCCGCGCGCTGGCCGCGCTCGACCGCGAGCTCGGCCTTGAGGAGCGGGCGCTGACCGCTGCGGATATCTTGATGCGCGACGAAGCCGATTCGGCCGAGCGCTACGTGCTCAGCGAGGCCGGCGAAAAATTAAAGGAGGTAGATGTAAGAGCGCTGTTCCGGCGGCGATGGTCGTGGCAGGCGCTCGCCGCTCCGCCGCTCTTGCTTCTCTGGTCGGCGGCGGTCTGGTTCGGCGCCGGCGCGGATTTCGCCGCGAAGAAATCCGGCCCGGCCTCGGTGGCCGAGAACGTGAAAGAATTTGCTCAAGAACTCAAACAAAAGGCCGAGGCCGAGCGGCTCGCGGAAAGTCTCCAGGTCGCCCGCGCTTTACAGGCGCTGGCGGAGGAGCGGCTCGGCGGCAAAAGCAGCGAGGAGAAACTGGGCGAGAATCTGGCCGCGATCGAAAAACGGCTCGGGGAAAAAATCGCCGCGGCGGGTGGGGGCGATCTTGATTTCGCCGGACGCGCGCGCGACGAGCTTGCGGCGCTGAGGGCCGAGCTGGAGGCGCTGCGCGGCCAGCTTCGTCCCGGCGGCGCCGCGTTGGAAAAAGATTTGCTCCAGCGGCTTGAGTCCATGCCGCGCCTCGGTGCGGCGCTGGCGCAGGGCGGGCGGGTGGGGGAAAACATGGCCGCCGGCGAGCTGCGCTCGCTGCTCGACAAGCTTGAACGCGAAATCGCCGCCGAGCTCGACCGTCGCGCCCTCGCCGACGCCGAGAATTTTCTTTCGCTGCTTCTCCGCGGCGGCCAGGCGGGGGGCGCCGAATCGCAAGCGCAAATTCCAGCGGGCCGCGCGGGACAAAAACGCGCGGACGAAAAAGCCGGCGGCCAAGGAGAATTTGCCGGCGACCAATCGAGCGCGCGCGATCGCGCGTCCGCACCCCCGCTCCGCGGCGGGGCAGCGACCCGCGTCGAAGGCATGCTGGGCGAAGGCGCGAGCAGCGGCTTCTCCTGGCGCGGGGAGGCGAAAGCCGGCGCGAGCAAAATTTCCGAGGAGGAAATCGCCGCCGATTACCGCCGGCAAGTCGAAGAAGACCTGGCCGCGGAAAAAATTCCCCCGGCGCTGAAAGAGACGGTGAAGAAATATTTTTTGTCGTTGGGGATGGCGGAGAAGAAATAGGTAGCTAAGAAGCTGTCAGCAGTCAGCCATCAGCTAAGAGATTTAGCTGAAAGCTGACCGCTGAAAGCTTGGGGAGGAGTTGTCATGGAAGGGGTAGCTGAAGTTCGCGAGCGGATGGCGAGCGCGCGGCATTCGTTCGAAGATGTCAAAGCGGAGCTGGGCCGCGTCGTCGTCGGCCAGGAAAAATCGATCGAGCAGGTTTTCATCGCGCTCGTCTGCGGCGGCCACTGCCTGCTCGAAGGCGTGCCGGGGCTGGGCAAGACGCTGATGGTCAGGAGCCTCGCCGCGGTGTTGAATCTTTCGTTCTCGCGCATCCAGTTCACGCCCGACCTGATGCCCGCCGACATCACCGGCACGCAAATGCTCACGGAAGATCCGGCGGGAAAAAAGCTGTTCGATTTCCAGCGCGGGCCGGTCTTCGCCAACATCGTGTTGGCCGACGAGATCAACCGCGCGACGCCGAAGACGCAATCGGCGCTGCTCGAAGCGATGCAGGAGCAGAGCGTCACCGTCGCCGGAAAGGCGCATCGCCTCGAGAGTCCGTTCATGGTCCTGGCGACGCAAAATCCGATCGAGATGGAAGGCACCTATCCGCTGCCCGAGGCGCAGATCGACCGTTTTTTTTTCAAGCTGGTGCTCGAATATCCCAGCCGCGAGGAGCTCGGGCGCATCGCCGACTTGACGACCAGCCCGCCGCCCGGCGCGCTCAATCGCGTGCTCGACGCGCCGACCATTCTCAAAATTCGCGCGTGGGTGCGCGAGGTGCCGATCGCGGGCGCGGTGAAGGACTACGCGGCGCGGCTCGTTCTCGCGACGCATCCGCAGAAAAACGGCGGCGTTGCGACGGCGGAGAAATACGTTCTCTATGGCGCCAGCCCGCGGGGCCTGCAGAGCCTTATCCTTGCCGCGAAGGCGCGCGCGCTGCTCGCGGCGCGGCCGAACGTTGCGTTCGACGATATTCGCGCGGGCGCGCACGAGAGCCTGCGCCACCGGATTATTCTCAATCTCGAAGGCGAGGCGGCGGGTGTGACGGCGGAGCGGGTGGTGGCGGATGTGATCGAGCGCGTGCCGGAGATCGCCGGGTGAAGCCATGACGGAAGGGACGCCGTTCTTTTTCGAGCCGGATTTCTTGCACAAGCTCGAGCGCCTGCGGCTGATCGCCAAGCGCCTCTCGTGGTCCGCCGCCAAAGGCGAGCATCCCTCCGCCCGCCGCGGTTTCAGTCTCGAATTTTCCGACTACCGGAAATATCAGAGCGGCGACGACTTGCGCTATGTCGATTGGAACGTCTATCGCCGGCTGGAGCGGCTCTGGCTCAAGCTCTTCACCGCCGAGGAGGAGATGAATATTTACCTCCTCGTCGATGCGAGCCGCTCGATGGCCGAGGGAAATCCGCCGAAGCTCGACTACGCCAAGCGGATCGCCGCGGCGCTCGGCTACATCGGGCTTAAGAATCTCGACAAGGTCGGCGGCGCGGGCTTTGCCGATCGACTCGGCGCGCCGCTGGCGCTCGGCCGGGGCAAAAAGCAGATTCTTTCGCTGTTCCAATTTCTCTCGGCGCTCCCGGCGGGCGGCGGGACCGACCTCAAAAATTCCCTGCAATCCTTCGCGCGGCTTTTTCACCGGCCCGGCCTGGTCGTGCTGGTGAGCGATTTTTTCGATCCGCGCGGCTGGCGCGCCGGGTTGGAAGAGCTGCTGAAGCACAAGCACCAGCTTCTCGTCATCCACTTGCTCGACGACGGCGAGGCCGATATTCGGCCGCGCGGCGATCTCGCGCTCTTCGACGTCGAGAGCGGGCGCGAGAGGAAAATTTTTCTCGACACCGACCTGCTCCAGCGCTTTCAAAACGAGCTGGCGGCCTATTGCGGCGAGATCGAGGCGTTTTGCCGCAGCCGCGGCGCGGATTATCTGAGGACGCGCACTTCGGCCCCGTTCGAGGATTTTGTCCTGCTCACGCTGCGCGGGGCGAGTCAAATAAAATGATGCAAGTTAAATTTTTCTCTTTTGCCCTTGACGCTGAAAGCCGCCACCCGCTCTCCAGATCGTGCTCGTGCCTCGTGTTCGTGCTCGTGGGGAGGGGGCCGAGCACGAGAGACGAGCACGAGCCACGAAGCGATGAATCATGAGTTTCGGTTCTCCATCCGCTCTGTTGCTTTTGTTGGCCGCCGTCCCGGCGATTTTGATTCTCAACAGTCTCCGCCCGAAAGGACTTCAAGTCCGAACCACCACGCTGTTTCTCTGGGAGCGCGTGCTGAAAGAGCGGCAAATGGGCCGATGGCTCGGCCGCTTGCTGAAAA
>JBGPTS010000107.1:0-12477 GCA_041490745.1 Binatia bacterium
CCACTCGTACACGCGGTCTTCGAGCCGCCCGGCGACGGGCCGCATCCGACGATCCTCGCGCTCCACGGCTGGGGCGCAAACGCGCAGGACCTGCTCGGTCTCGCGCCGCACCTCTGCGGCGGGCGCTTTATGATGCTTTGCCCGCAAGGGCCGCTGGAAGTCCCGCTCGGCCCGCGCGCCGTCGGCTACGGCTGGTTTCCGCTGACGATGGATCGTCCGCCCGACTTGCCGGCGATCATCGCCGCGAGAGATCGCTTGTTGGTTTTTCTCGATGCCGCAACCAAGCGCTATCCGATCGACGGGAAAAAGCTCGTCGCGCTCGGCTTCAGCCAGGGCGGCGTGATGGCGTACGGCCTCGCGCTCGGCGAGCCCGACCGCTTCGCCGCGCTCGCCGCGCTGAGCTCGTGGCTGCCGAAGGAATTGGCCGGCCGCTTCTCGACGGAAGGCGCGAAGCGAGCGCCGCAGGCGCTCGTGCAGCACGGCTCGGCCGACGAGTTGATTCACATCGAGCGCGCCAGGGACTCGGTCGAGACTTTGCGCGGCTTGAGCCGCGCGGTGACCTACCGCGAATACGATATGGGCCACGAGATCAGCGCGCGGAGCCTCGCCGACCTTTCCGCCTGGCTGGAAGAAAAAGTTCTCGCGCCGCTCGTCGTCGCGCCGTAGTGGTTCCTGAAAATATGGTTTCATGCTTCGACACGCTCAGCACGAACGGGTCCTCACCAATGATTGCCGGGTTTGCTCCGTTCGCCCTGAGCCCTTCGATACGCAGGCCGTTCGTCCTGAGCTTTGTCGAAGGAAACGGCCTGCTACTCAGGACAGGCCTGTCGAAGGGTGATCGGAGAGTTCTTCAGCGCTCTGCCAGTAGGAGAGATTTCCCATGAAGATCGGAGTGATTTTTCCGCAAACCGAAATCGGCGCCGACCCTGCCGGTGTGCGCGACTTCGCCGAAGCGGCCGAAGCGCTCGGCTACGATCATATTATTCCCTACGATCACGTCGTCGGCGCGAATCCCGCGAGCCGCCCGGGATGGAGCGCGCCTTATTCTCATAAGGACATGTTCCACGAGCCGTTCGTCCTGTTCGGCTTCCTCGCCGCCGTGACGAAAAAAATCGGCCTCGTGAGCGGCGTCGTGATTCTACCGCAAAGACAGACGGTGCTCGTCGCCAAACAGGCCGCGGCGGCGGACGTGTTGAGCGGCGGCCGGCTGCGTCTCGGCGTCGGCATCGGCTGGAATCCCGTGGAGTACGAGGCGCTCGGCGAAAATTTCAAAGACCGTGGCCGGCGCTCGGAGGAACAGGTCGAAGTGCTGCGCGCGCTCTGGACCAAAGAGCTGGTCACGTTCAAAGGGAAGTGGCACACGATCACCGACGCCGGGATCAACCCGCTGCCGGTGCAGCGGCCGATTCCGATCTGGTTCGGCGGCAGCGCCGAGCCGGTGCTCCGGCGCGTCGGCCGCCTCGGCGACGGCTGGTTTCCGCTGGCCGAGCCGGGCGAAAAGGTGCGGGCGATGATCGAGACAATAAAATCGCACGCGAAAGAGGCCGGGCGCGATCCTTCGTCGATCGGCATCGAGGGACGCGTCGGCGTCGCCGGCGGCGCGCCGGAAAAATGGGCGGCGGCGATCGCCCAGTGGAAGGAGCTCGGCGCGACGCACTTGTCCGTGAATACGATGAAGGCGGGTTTAACCGGCGCGTCGGCGCACATCGACGCGATCCGGCGCTTCAAGGAAACGCTGCCCCGCCCGTGAGCCTTGTGCTTCCAATTTTTTCGCCAGCGTCCGCACGTCGTCGAAAGGGGCGTTGCCGCTCCGCACGGCTTCTTTAATCGCCTCGACCGTCCGCGCCAAATCTTTTCCGCTCGCCTCGTAGATCGACTCGAACAGGTCGAGGTCCCTGTGATAGAGCAGGAAGTGGGCGATCACCGCGTTGTTGAGCTTCGCCTGGGCGAAAGAGCCGTAGCGGTGTTGAGGCCGGCCGCCAACCTCGGCCGTCCAATCTTTTTGCGCGCGCGAAAAAATCTCTTCCCTGAGCTTCAGCGTCTCCTCCCGGGGAAGCGTTTTTCCGTAGAGTTCCCTGAGCGACGCGGCCACGGCGCCGAGGAAGCGGGAAAATTCGATGTGCTCCCGCCAATTTTCGATCGCTCTCAAGTGGTCGGCGCTTCCCTCGCCGGAACGTTCCTGAAAAAACATAATCGCCGCGCGCCCGCCGACGAAATTGGCGAGACTCTCGTTGAAATCTCCCGCGCCGCCGATGTAAAGCGTCTGGTGAAACAGCTCGTGAAAAATAATCTCGGCGAGCGTCACCCGGTCGTATTTCACTAGATGCTCCAGCAGCGGATCGTCGAACCAGCCGAGCGTGCTGAACGCGGGCGCGGTGCGGATGTAAATATCGTAGCCCTCCTTTTCAAAACGCTCGGCTTCGGCCCGCGCCTCTTCTTCCGAAAAATATCCCCGGTACGGCACGCTGCCGATGAATAGAAACCACCAGGTGTAAGAACGCAGCTCCGTCTTCGGCGCCGCCATCAGCACGTAGGTGAGGTTTTCGCGATCGACGAAAGAATACGACGAGTAGCTGCCCTTGACGTTGAACTTGAGTTGGTCCCGCGCATACTCGCGAACGTCCAGCACGAGCTTGAATTGCTCGCGTGTCTTGGGATCGAGGTCCGGTTTTTTGAGCGCCCCTTCGATCGGCTGCCGCCGCCAGAGAATTTTTCCTTCTTCATACGCGGCGCGGAGGATGTAAGTGGGAGAGCAGGCCGAGAGAAGGAAGATCGAGAGCAGAAAAAAAACAATCGGCCGCCGCCAATCTCTCCGTCCAATCGGGTTGGCTCGTCTCTTCCGGCGTCGCCACCATCTCCTCATAGTCTTCAGGAAGTTCTCAGTTTGATTGGCGTTAGTTCGGTCGTATTCGCTCAATCTCAATGCATGGCGGGTGGAGGCGTGGATCGAACGTCACATGAAATTGGTCGAGAAATCCAATTTGACCAAGTAAATTTTGGCTTATTTCCGAGGAGAAGCCCGCCTTTATTTCTATGAACTCACTACCTACAATGAGCTTGATCTTGTGGTAATAGACCTTTGCAGCCGGACCATAAATCACACCGCCCAGAGGTCCTTCAACTCCACTTTTTATTTTTATCCCGATAGCTTCGCCGACATGTGATTGAAAGAGACAGGCATCGCAGCCGGTATCTACTACAGCCTCAAGTCTCTTACTGGCAGTGTGGTTGTAAATGATTGTAACAGGAAGGACTGGACGGTAGATAACACCGTAACGCTCCAGCCCACGACTATGGAAGGGAAAAGGTTTGTAATCTACGCGCACAGACGGAAGACTCTGCTATTCCAGTTATCCGGTATGCTGATGAGGATGGGGTCCTCTTCTCCGTGTTTTTCAGCATCCGCAACGGCTTCTGCATACGTGTCACCGCGGCCAACGACCTTAGACTCGTCACTCGCCAATGCCAACCAACTATTGGGCTTGGCTGCTTCAAGAATTCGCACACGTTCTTCGGCGCTCATCATAATGTCACCTTTGCGGCGGTCATCTATCACTCACGCCTCAAAGGTTATCACACTCCCATCGCGCCGAGCAAGATAGTTGCAGCTAACCCGCCGCTTCACGCCGATCACCAGAGCAGCGGCAAATCCCGCTCCAGAACATCGGTTGACAAATTTTCTATAAATGAGGAAGATTGCATGCACGCTGATCGCCTTTAAGAACATGTCTTTAAAAAGAACTTTGCCCAGCTTGTTCTTGGCTCTCTTGTTCCTGCAATCCTCTTCCATATGGGGGATCGATGTTCCGCCAGCCTTTAATCCACGACTTTCAGTCAAAGGTGAAGCGGCAAAATATCTTCAAGAAATTGAGATCCGAAATATAGACGGCAGCGTTCCTGATTTCGACACGACGCTTGAAGTTTCCGTGGACGGCCTAATTCGTGTCCATCTTGGTCTCGGCAACACGACGGCTAAAAAGATAACCCTAAAGCCGGCTTCGCAAAGTTCCTTGGAGTTTCGGGTTGAACAGCAATACGAGACGAGCCTGACCCTGATGGACGAAGGGCCTCACATGGACTTGCTCGATTGGAAGCATCACCTCTCGGGTTGGTCCGAGCTTGAGAAAACAGGCGACCTAGAATTTCTGTCAAACGCGGTAGCGAGCGATGAGTTTCCTCAGGTGAATCAAGCCGATATCATCGAAGCAGTACGCGCGGAAACCAAAAGGTGGTCGGTGCAAGGCTTTGACCAGGGTGATCGCTGGATCGACATGGCCAAGCAGTGCCAAAGCTCCACGACATCTCCCTGCGGAGTAAGCGTAAGCAAAATCAGAATCAAGATAAAAGTGAAAGACGCGGGGGAGTGGAGAGATATTCAAACGATTGAGATTCATGTCCCAATGGGCTGCTGAGCATAAGGAACGACGCTATATGTTCACGGACAAGGTTGCCCGAAACTTTCTCGTCGTACTTTTCCTTTTCGTCTCCGCGCCGGCCTTTGCCGCTGAGGACAAGCTTATCAAGCTCGATACGCGCCCCGGCGTTTCGGTCGCAGTCTATTACATGAAGCGCGACGGCGCGACGGCGACCGTCGTGCTCCTATCCGGCGGAGGCGGCGGCATCGGGCTCAAAAAGGACGTGCCCACGTCGACGAATTTTCTCGTCCGCACCCGCGACCTCTTCGCCGCCAACGGATTCAACGTCGCCGTCGTCAACCGGCCGACCGACCACGAACTCGATTACGAGTTTCGCGTCAGTTCAGAGCACATCCACGACTTGCGCCAGGTCGTCGCCTACGTCAAAAAAGACACCGGCCTTCCGGTCTGGCTCGTCGGCACGAGCCGCGGCACCACGTCGGCCGCGGCGGCGGGAATCGCCTTCGGCAACGAAGAGCTGGCCGGCCTCGTGCTCACCTCGAGCATTACGCGCGCGAAGAAAATAGGCGCCGTAGCGTCGCTGGAATTGGAAGCGATCCGGATTCCGGTTTTCGTTTTGCATCACGAAAAAGATTCCTGCGAGGCAACGGTGCCGCGCGACGTGCCTCGCATCATCGACAAACTCAAAAACGCGCCGGTGAAAAAACTCATCATGGTCAACGGCGGCGCGGGAGCTTCGGGCGATCCGTGCGAGCCGCTGCACTGGCACGGCTTCATTGGCATGGACAAAGAGGCGGTGGACCTGATTGCGGATTGGATCAAAAACCCGAAGGGTTGAGTTCTATGACTCCGACGCCTGGCTTGAATGTTTCGTTGCGGGAGTAGCAAAAATGAAATCTCGTGGTTCGATAGTCTCCTTCTTTTTACTCATCGTCCTGCTCTCCGCCTGTGCCACCGATCCGTTGCTCGAGAGCGTGGTTCGCAAGCTCAACCGTGAGGCCGAGCAGGTCGGCGACCCCTTTCGGTACCGTGCGACGCCGGGCGGAGGAGTCGAAAAATATGCCGTCGGCCCGCAAACCCAGGTGCCGGAGCGATGGAACTTCAGCTTCGATTCGCGCTCGTGGCAACTTGGCCATCAGCAAGCGACAACATCGCAGGCCATTCGGGAGTACGTCCTCTCAGGCGAGAGCGTCGAAAACTGGAGCGAGCTGGTCACGAGCTTTTACGCTATCAAGGATATCTCTCCGAAGATTTCGTTTGAGCGGTTCCGAGAAGATTTTTTGCGGCGTTGCCCGACCACTCGCTTCTCTTTTATCGAGGAGTTCGCCGGCGGCGTGATTTTCGAGTGGCAACATGAAGGGTGTGGGGACCAACCGTCGCAGCACGAGATTCGCAGACACTCGCGTGGGCGCATGGGACTGTTGAGCTTGTCGTTCGTCGAAAAAACCAATCAGCTTGCCCGCGAGAAACGGGACGCTTGGCTTGCGATTCTCCGCTCAGCGACGGTTAGGCTCGATGTCTAACCGGCGCGGGCTTCACCAAATTCACAACTTCACCGTCGCATCTTCCGCCGTCGCCTTCGTCTCCTCCACCGCATACTGCAACTGGTACAGCCGGTAATAGATCCCTTGCTGCTGCATCAGCTCGGCGTGCGAGCCGACTTCGCGGATCTCGCCGTGATGAAAGACGATGATGCGGTCGGCGTTGCGGATGGTGGAGAGCCGGTGCGCGATCACGAGGCACGTCCGGCCCTTCATGACTTTTTCCAGCGCGTCTTGAATCAACAGCTCGGTCTCGGTGTCCACGCTGGAGGTGGCCTCGTCCAGAACCAAGATCTCGGGCTGGAACACCAGCACGCGGGCGAGCGAGAGCAACTGGCGCTGGCCGGTGGAAAAATTGCTGCCGCGTTCGCGCACCTGCGCGCCGAGGCCTTGGGGCAGGCGCGAGACAAACTTCTCGACGTTCGCGTACTTCGTCGCCTGCACGATGCGCGCTTCGGAAATGCCGTCGTCGCCGAGACGGAGATTGCCGCGGATGTCGCCGGAAAAGAGAAACACGTCCTGCAACACGACGCCGATGTGCCGCCTGAGCGCCTGCAAATCCCACTCGCGCACATCGACGCCGCCGACTTTGATCGAGCCGCGCTGGATGTCGTAAAAGCGGCTGAGCAGCTTGATCGTCGTCGTCTTTCCCGATCCCGTCGCGCCGACGATCGCCACTCTCTCTCCCGGCGCGACGCGAAATGAAACGCCCTTCAAAACCGGGTCGCTCTCCTTGTAACCGAACCAGACGTTTTCGAAGCGCACTTCGCCGCTAAACGGCTTGGGAATCACCGGCTCGGCCGCATTCGCGATCCCGACCGGCGTGTCGAGCAGGTGAAAAATGCGCTCGGCCGAGGACATCGCCGACTGCATGACGGTGTATTTCTGGCTGAAGTCGCGCAGCGGAACGAAAAATCTATTGATATATTCCTTGAAGGCCACGATGGTCCCGATGCTGATCGCTCCGGCCAGCGCCTCTCCGCCTCCGTACCAGAGCAGGAGCGCCAGGGTCACCGAGCCGGCCGCTTCGACCATCGAATAGAGCCCCGCCTCGTAAATGTTGGAGAGCTGGTTCGCGTCCCGGTGAGCGGCGTTGAGATCGTCGAATTCCCGGTAGCTCTTTTCTTCCCGGACGAAGAGCTGAATCACGGCCATTCCGGAGATCGCCTCCCCCAGGTAGGCGTTGATGCGCGCGATCCGCTCGCGGATGAGACGGTAGGTCCGGCGCGCCTTGTGGCGAAAGAAGTTGATCGCCAAAAACATCGGCGGGATCAACGCCAGACAGACCAGCGTCAGCTTCACGTGTATGTAGAACATGATCGCGACGATCCATCCCAGCATGATGAAGTCCGACAGCATCGTCATCGCCCCAGCGGCGAACATTTCCTGGAGCACGTCCACGTCGCTGGTCATGCGCGTCACCAGGCGGCCCACCGGGTTGCGGTCGAAGTAGCTCATGGGGAGTTTCTGCACGTGAGAGAAAATCGCGACGCGCATGTCGGCGAGCGATCTCTGCGCGACCAGCATCGTCAGGTAGAATTGCAGGTAGGAAGTCGCGGCCTCGCCGACGACCGCCAAAAGCAGCAGCGCGGCAATCCCTTGCAGCCCCCAAAGATCGCCGCCGCCCATGTAGCGGTCGATCGCGATCTTCATTAGATAAGGCTGGGCGAGACCGAACAGCTGCAAGAACGGCAGCAGGAGCATGGCGAGCCAGAAGAGTTTCTTGTACGGGCTCAGGAAGCGCCACAATCTCCGGATCAGCCGGAGATCGTAGGCCTTGCCGAAAATTTCTTCCTGATAGCCGACGGCCAGCGACGGCTCGCGGGCCTCCGATTTTCCGTTTCCGGCCGCCGGATTGTTTGTCGCTCGCTGGTTATCCATGCTTTAGATCTGCTCGAGCTCCTCAGATAATTGTTGCTGGCGGTAAAGGTCGGCGTAAAGGCCGCCTTTGAGGATGAGCTCATGGTGCTTGCCGCGCTCGATGATCCTGCCTTCGTCGAGCACCAGAATCTCGTCCGCCTCTTTGACCGCGGAGATCCGGTGCGAGATGATCACGCAGGTTTTTTCCTTGAGCGTGAATTTCAGCCCTTGCAGAATCTTGTTCTCGGTCTCGGCGTCGACGCTGGAGAGACAGTCGTCGAGGACGAGAAACGGCGCGTCGAGCAGGATCGCGCGCGCCAGCGTCGCCCGTTGCTTCTGCCCGCCTGAAAGCGTGATGCCGCGCTCGCCGACGATCGTGTTCAGGCCTTCGGGAAAGATCGCCACGTCGCGGTCCAGGCGCGTCAACCGGACCGCGTCTTCGATTTCCTCATCCGGGACCTCGTCCCGACCGAACGCCAGGTTGCGCTTGAGCGAAGCGGAAAAAAGAAACGGGTCCTGGGGAACGTAGCCGAGGGTGCGTCGCAGCTCGGCGAGCGACAGCGCTCGGATGTCTTTTCCGCCCAGACGGACCTCCCCCGAAGTCACGTCGTAAAGCCGCGGAATCAACTGCGCCAGCGTGCTTTTTCCCGCGCCGGTGCGGCCGACGATTCCGAGCGTGCGCCCGCGCGGCACCACGATGTCGATGTCTTTTAGAATCGCGTGCCCCAAATTCCCATTGCCCTTCGAATCGTGAGCGAACGAGACATTCAGGAACTCGATGCCTTCTTTGGAATCCGCGAGCGCCGCCGGGCGCGCGGGATCGACGATCTCCGGCTCGACTTTAAAAATCTCCTCCAATCGCTCCATCGCGGCGCGGCCCCTCTCGATCAGCGAAATCATCCAGCCAAACGCGGCGGTGGGCCAGGCCAAAACGTTGAGATAAGCGATAAAGGCAACGATGTCCGCGACGAGCAGCTCGTGGCGGATGACCCGCATGCCGCCGTATCCGATCACCAACAGCACCGTGAAGCCGCCGACGCCTTGCATCACCGGGCCGACCAGACCGCGGAGCCGTGCCAGATCCATATTTTTTTCCTGGTAGTCGCGGTTGAGACCGACGAACTCGCGAATCTGGTTCTCCTCCTGCGTGTAGGCCTTCACGACGTGCATGCCGCTCAGGTTCTCTTGAATGTGGCTGCTAAGCGCCGCCATTTGCTGCTGCACCTTGAGGGAGCTCTTCATGATCCTGCCGCGGAACCGGCGCACGGCGTAGATCAACAGCGGGGAGGGCAGGAGGGCGACGAGCGTCACGCGCACGTCGATCGAAAACATCATAGCGATCCCGTAGACGTAATAAACCGGCGCGTTGAAGAAATTGAGAATCCCCGGGCCCAGCAGCGAGCGGACCGCGGAGATGTCGTTGATCACGCGCGACATGAGGTCGCCGGTCCTCTGCGCGTGATAGTATTTGACCGGCAGCTTTTGGAGGTGCGCGAAGAGGTCGTTGCGCAGATCGTACTCGATGTCCCGGCCAGCGTTGAAGATGAAAGCGCGGGAAAAGGTGCGGATCAACCCCTGGGCCACGCCCGCGACGCCGATAAGCACGGCATAATAACGGACGTCCGCCAGCGAGCCGCCGCGCTCGATGATTCGCACGGCGTCCCGGATCCACCATGGGATCCACATCACCAGGGTCACCGTAGCCAGTAGACAAGCGGAGCCGAGAACGTAGCGCCGCCGGTATCGCCACACGTAACCCTTCAACCGTCCCATGCTGCCCACAAAAAAATTTATACTCTACGGGCCGATCGTTGGCAAGGAAACGGAGAAATTCCATGAGAGATCCTTCACTTCGTTCAGGATGACAAGAGTTCAGATGTCATTCTGAGCGGAGCGAAGAATCTCTCCGAATGCTCAGGACGGGCTCAGTGAAAAATCTCGGCTGACCGCGCGCGCCTTGATTCGCACGACTTCGCTGATATAGTTTTGCCTCGTGACGGACGAAAAGACCGAGCGCATGCGACAAGCGCTGCTCCGCTGGTACGACCGAACCAAGCGCGACCTCCCGTGGCGCCGCGCGCGCGATCCGTACGCGATCTGGATCGCCGAAACGATGCTGCAACAAACTCAGGTCAAAACCGTTCTCCCCTACTATCGCCGTTTTCTCAAAGCCTTTCCCTCCGTCGCCGCGCTCGCCCGCGCGCGGCGCGAGCGCGTCCTCGCGCTCTGGTCGGGACTGGGTTATTACCGGCGCGCCGTCAACCTGAAACGGGCGGCGAGGACGATCGTCAATGTCCACGACGGGAAACTTCCGCGCGACTTCGCCGCGCTCCGCGCCCTGCCGGGCGTCGGCCCTTACACCGCCGGCGCGTTGATGAGCATCGCCTTCGGCGCGCCGTATCCGGCGCTCGACGGCAACGCGCGGCGCGTGCTGACGCGATGGCTTGGCATCCGAGATGAAAAGACTCTGCAACGCGCCGCGCTCGGCCTGGTTGCCGGGCCGCGGCCCGGCGACTTCAATCAGGCGCTGATGGATCTGGGCGCGACGATTTGTCGCGCGCGCGCGCCGGACTGCGCGAGCTGTCCCGTCCGCCGGGCGTGCCGCGCACGGCGATCCGGCGGCGACTACCGCGCTTTCCCTCGCCGCAAGGCCGCGGCGAGAAAGATCGACTGGCCGCTGGCGGCGATCGCGCGCGGCGGCACAATTTTGCTGCGCCGCCGCCCGCGCGCGGGCCTGCTGGGGGGTCTCTGGGAAATTCCCGGCGGGGAAAGAAGAAAGAACGAGTCGCTTCGATCGACGCTGCGGCGCGAGCTCGACGGCCTCGCCGCGCCGGTGCGACTGCAATCGGTCGCCGGCGTCGTCCGCCACAGCATCACCGACCGCCGGATTCGGGCGCCGGTTTATCGTTGCTCCGTGGCGCGGCCGGATGCGTTCCCCGATGCGCGCCCGCCCGCCGGCTGGCGCTGGTTCCGTTTTCGTTCGCTCGACCGCTACCCGCTTTCGTCGCTCAGCTTAAAAGCCGCAAGATTGGTCGCCGAACCGTGAAGCGGAACTTTTTTAAGATTCTTCTCGCGGCGCTGCTCCTCGGCTTCGTCGTCTATGAATACTTGAGCCTGCCGGACGTCGCCCCGCTCAAGACAAAAAATCCGCGCGCCACCGCGCTGATGGAGCTGCGCGCGGAAGAAGCACGAAGGCGCGGCGCGCGGCCCGAGCGGCGCCAGATTTGGGTTTCGTACGACGCCGTCTCCGAACATTTGAAGAAGGCGATCCTCCTCAGCGAAGACGCCGCGTTCTTCAGCCACAAGGGCGTGGACTTCTACGAATTGAAAGAAGCTTTTTGGAAAGACTGGGAGACCGGGGAGCTCAGGCACGGCGGCAGCACTATCACCATGCAGCTCGCGCGCAATCTGTTCTTGAGTCCGTCGAAAAACCCGCTGAGAAAATTGCGCGAGGTCGTCATTGCCTTTCAACTGGAGCGCGCGCTGTCGAAAAGACGCATCTTCGAAATTTATCTCAACGTGGTCGAATGGGGCCGCGGCATTTACGGCGCCGAGGAGGCGGCGCGCCATTATCTTGGAAAATCCGCCGCCACGCTCGATCCGGCGGAGGCCGCGACGCTCGCCGCGCTCTTGCCGAGCCCGCTCAATCCGCGCGAGAAAAACCTGTTGTACCGGAGAAACGTCATCCTCGGCCGGATGGCGAAGACGAACCACATCAGCGCCGCCGAAGCCGAGCGCCTGAGCCGCCGGCCGCTGTTTTACCGCGGCGAAGAGCCGGGCGAAGAATCTCTTTCTCCCCCGGAGCGTTCATATTGACGGCCGCCGAACGCGCCGCTTACGCTTCCCGCTGATTTTTCCCCGCGATGGTTTGTGCGTTTGCGGCCCGTCGCCGAAGTGAATTAGAATGCGAAGCGCGTTGGAAATAAAGATGAGCCTTATTTATCGCCACAACCCGATCACGCGCATCTCCCACTGGATCAACGCGCTGGCGCTCACGATTCTTTTCATGAGCGGACTCATGATCTTCAACGCCTATCCCCATCTTCACTGGGGCAGCAAGGCGGAGCCGGACGAAGCGTTTTTTTCCATCTACGCCGCGAATGTAAACGGCGAGCTGCGCGCCTACACGGAGTTGTACGGCTTGCGCGTCGAGACGACGGGATTTCTCGGATTGCAAAATACCGAGATGGGGCCGATGCCGCGCGCGTTTCCGAGCTGGATTACGATTCCGGGCTTCTACTGGCTCGCGGGCGGACGGCGCTGGCATTTTTTCTTCGCCTGGATCTTCGCGCTGAACGGGCTGCTATACTTTATTTACAACCGCGCCAACGGCCACGTCGGCGAATTTATTCTCCGGCCGCGCGACGCGCCGAAGCTTTTGCCGATGATGCTGTATTATCTTCGACTGCGTAAAACCTCGCCGCAGGACGGCGAGTACAACCCGCTGCAAAAGCTCGCCTACACCGGCGTGTTTTTTATTTTGACGCCGCTGATCGTGGCCTCCGGTCTCGCCATGTCGCCGCAGATGGACGCGGCGTTTAACTGGCTGCCGGCGCTCTTCGGCGGCCGGCAATCGGCCCGCAGTTTTCATTTCTTGACCACTTTCGCGTTCGCTTTCTTCACCTTCGGCCACGTGATGATGGTGGTGACGACGGGCGTCTTCAACAATATGCGCTCGATGATTAGCGGCCGGTATCGGG
>JBGPTS010000108.1:0-12375 GCA_041490745.1 Binatia bacterium
GTCTATTTCCTGGTGCTGCTGCTGATGATCCTGGTCGGCGCGTTTAATATCGTTTCCACGCTCATCATGGTGGTGATGGAGAAGCGGCGCGACATCGCGATTCTCCAGTCGATGGGCGCCAAGCGGAAGAGCGTGCGGAACATTTTCCTGTTGAAGGGCTGCGTGATCGGCGGCATGGGAACGACGCTCGGCGTCGTGCTCGGCTACGCCATCTGCTTGTTGATCCAGCAATACCAATTCATCGAGCTGCCGAGAGACGTGTTTTTGATTTCCACGGTGCCGGTGCGCATCTACTTCGGCAACTTCCTGCTGATCGCCGCGGCGTCTTTTTTGATCTGCCTGTTGGCCAGCATCTACCCGGCGCGGCAGGCGGCGAAATTGGACCCGGTCGAGATCATCCGTTATGAGTAATCTGATTCAGGTGCGCGACTTGCACAAGTCTTTTCTCGACACGAGCGCGGAAATCCACGTGCTCAGGGGCATCGATTTCGATTTGAACGAGGGAGAGCGGGTCGCGATCGTCGGGGAGTCGGGCGTCGGCAAGAGCACGCTCCTCCACATTCTCGGCACGCTCGACCGGCCGACCAGCGGCCGGGTGCTTTATCGCGGCAAGGAAATATCCGCCGATAACGAGGACGGGCTGTCGGAGTTTCGCAACCGCGACGTGGGCTTTGTTTTTCAGTTTCACTACCTGCTGCCGGATTTCAACGCTCTGGAGAACGTCATGCTGCCGGCGCTGATTCAGGGGTGGGAATGGGCGCGGGCGCGGGACGCGGCGATGCGGTTGTTGGAAAAAGTCGGCCTCAAGGATCGCGTCGACCACCGGCCGGGCAAGCTTTCCGGCGGGGAGCAGCAGCGGGTGGCCGTGGCCCGTTCGGTCGTCCTGGCGCCGCAATTGATTCTGGCCGACGAGCCGACCGGAGACCTCGATGCGCGCACGGGCGCGGGCATCCAGGACCTTCTTTTCGGTCTCAACGAGGAGCAGGGCGTCGCCCTGGTCGTGGCCACGCACAATCGAGGCTTTGCGGAAAGAATCGGCCGGCAGTTGGAGTTGCGCGACGGCCGCCTTTTGGCATATAAGGGAGACTGATTTTTAGCTTTACAAAAGTTGGCGAATTTGTTAGAAAAAGGCGGTCCTGGCCAAGCGCTTCCGGAAAGGGCCCACAGCCGATGAATCGAATCGCGCAGAACCTTATTTTTTCCGTTTCCATCGCACTGGGATTTTCCTTCCTCCCGTACTTGACGCCGGCGGCGCGGGCGCAGGAGCAGGAGCCGACGAGGTTAAAGGACGTCAAGATTCAAGGCAATTTGCGGGTTGAGGAAGAAGGCATCCGGCTCCACGTGCAAGCCCGCGCCGGCGATCGCTTCGATCCCGATGTCGTGGAAAGGGACGTGAAGTCGATCTACCGGATGGGTTTCTTCGACGACGTCCAGGCCGAGCTTTCATCCGACGACGTGCTCATCTACGCCATCAAAGAAAAGCCCTATATTAAGGAAGTCAAGGTCAGCGGCAATTCACAAGTCTCCAGGGAAAAAATCGAGACCGCGTTCGCCGTCTCGGCGCGCACCATCCTCGACCGCGACAAAGTCTCGGAAGGCGTGGAGAAAGTCAAAAAACTTTACAGCGAACAGGGCTACGTCAACGCCAAGGTCGATTACGCGGTTTCGACCGTAGAAAACAACCAGGCGGTCGTCGCTCTCGATATCGACGAAGGCGCCCGGACGCTGGTAAAAAAGATCACGTTTCAAGGGAACAAGGCGTTCCCGGAGAGCGAACTCAAAGGGCTGATGGGAACCAAGGAGGAGTTCTTCCTCATCTCCATGGTGACCAATCGAGGAGTGCTCGACCAAGACGCGTTGACCAACGACCTCGCTATTCTCTCTTCCCATTATTACGATCACGGCTACATCAATCATAAAATCTCCGACCCGGTGATCCTGAGAGGCCGGCAGGGCATCGAGATCGTGATCCGCATCGAAGAGGGAGAGCAGTTTCGCGTCGGCAAGGTCGAGGTCGGCGGCGACATGGTGGAAGATCCCAATCTCCTGCTGAAAAAGATGCAGATCACCCAGGGTCAAATTTTCCGCGGCAGCCGTCTGAGAGAGGACATCTCCAATCTATCCGACCTCTACGCCGACAAAGGCTTCGCCTTCGCGCAGGTCGAGCCGGTGACAAAAGTCAATCCAAAAGAGAAAAACGTCGATATCGCGCTGGTCATCACCAAAGGGCCGCCGGTCTATTTCAATCGCGTCCTGGTTGCGGGCAACAATAAGACGCGCGACAAAGTCGTCCGCAGGGCCGTCGTGCCAGCCGAGCAGGAGCTTTATTCCGCCAATAAAGTGAAACTGAGCCGCAACGCGCTCCAGCGAACCGGGTATTTCGAAGACGTGCAGGTAACGACGAAGAAGACCGATCGTCCCGACACGATCGACCTGATGGTAGATGTAAAGGAGGGGCCGACCGGCGCCTTCACCCTGGGCGGCGGTTATAGCAGCGGCGATGCGTTCGTCTTCAACGCCGGCATTTCGGAAAAAAACCTCTTCGGGCGCGGCCAGTCGGTCAATCTCAACGCCGACTTGGGCTCCAGGCGGCAGGATTTTGTCGCCAGCTTCACCGAACCGTATTTTTTAGATACGCCCCTCAGCATGAGCTTCAACGGTTTCAACACTCAACGCCAGATGACCGACTTCTCGGTGCGGAAGACCGGTTTGGAATTGAGTACCAGCTATCCGATGAACCGTTTGAATCTTTCTATCCTGGGACTCTCGCCGGGCCGAGCGAACGACCCGACGCCGGGATTCGGCTACGACCAGCCGCTGTCGTTTATCGATTTCTTGAAGGGCGGAGTAGGCTACGACTTGGTGCGCAGCCAGCTCGGCAAGTTCAACGCCGGCGGTGACGTGCTCGACGGCCAGACGGTGACCATCATCAATAATGGTCACTCCAATACCTTTACCGCGCACGACCCGTTTGCGAAGGACAAGGCGCCGCTTTGGACCAGCAGCCTGGGACCTGACTTCTCCTATGACAGCAGGGACCATTTCTTCTTTCCGACGGAAGGCGCGACAGGTAGTTTTTCGTCCAGGTTCGCGGGCCTTGGCGGCGATACCCGCTTTATCAAAACCGATCTCGCCGGGAAATATTTTTATCCATTGGTAAAGAGTCAGGACTGGGGCAACTGGACCTTGGCCCTCGGCGGCGCGATAGGTTACGGCGTCGGCCTGGGCGGCGTCAACGGCAGCGGCGACTTGCCGCTCTACGATCGCTATTTCGCCGGCGGCATCAATTCCGTCCGCGGCTTTACCGACCGCACCCTGGCGCCGCGAGAAAAGCGAGTCACGTGCAAAATAAAGAAGGACAGTGATCCCACTCCGTCTCCCGGCACCGGCTGCGACACCGGCTACACGCCGCATGTGGATATGGTTCTCGTCGGCGGCAGCAAGCAGGCGGTCGGCAATTTCGAGATGACCTTCCCGGTCTGGGAGCAGTACGGGCTCCGCGGCGTGACTTTCTTCGACATGGGCAATGCGTTCGACACCTACAAATTCAGCGACCTGCGCCGGTCGTTCGGGGCGGGCGGCCGCTGGCTCTCGCCATTCGGGCCGCTCAGAGTGGAGCTGGGGTTCCCGCTGAACAAACAAAAACACGACGACACCTCGGTTCTGGGTTTCGCGCTGGGCGGCAACTAATCAGGCATCGATCCGCAATCTCTCAATTCGGAGGATTTCGTGCACAAGCTATTAGCGGTAGTTTTCTTCGTCCTTTTCGCGGCGACGGCTTCGGCGCAGCAGTTGAAGGTCGGGTTGATCGACATTCAACGGGCGATCACCGAATCGGCGCAGGGCAAAAAGGCGCGGGAGAAATTTCAGGCGCAATATAAGAAAGTCGAAGCCGACATGATCCGGCAAAAGCAAGACGTGGAAAAGATGAAGGCCGACATGGATAAGAAAGGCGCGCTGCTGAAAGACGACGATCGCCGGAAGCTCGAAGCGGACTTTCAAAAGAAATTCCTGGCGTACCAGCGCGACATGCGCGATTACCAGGAGGAATTGCAGCAGAAAGAACGGGAGATGACGGCCGACATCCTGAAGGAATTGGAAGGAGTCGTCAGCGAGCTCGGCAAAGCGGAAAAATTCACCTTAATCCTGGAACGATCGCAGCTTCTTTACAGCGATCAGGGGCTCGACGTCACAAACAAAGTGATCGAATTGTATAACGCCAGGTCCGGGTCCGCGGGCGCCGCCAAACCACCCGTCAAGGGCAAGTGACCACGGTTCGAAAAACCCTTTCAGAGCTGGCCCATCTCGTAGGCGGAAAAGTAATAGGCGACGGGGACGTTGAAATATGGCGGGCGTCGTCGATCGATGAAGCCGGGCCGGGCGACATCACCTTTCTCGCCAATCCGCGATACAGTGCGCATCTCAAGAGCTGCAAAGCCAGCGCGGTCATCGTCGGCGCCCGTTCGACGCTCGAGCCGGCGGGAAAATCGGGCCGAGGCTTTCTCCAGGTCGCCGACCCCTATCTAGCCTTCGCCAAAGTTTTCAGTCTCTTTGCTCCGCCACCTCGCTACGCAGCGGGGATCAGCGCGCTGGCGAGCATCCAGCCGACTGCGGTCCTGGCCGCCGGCGTAACGGTTTTTCCGTTCGTCTATGTCGGGGACGGCGCCAGCGTCGGCCGCGACACGGTGCTTTTTCCCGGAGTCTTTCTCGGCGCGAGAGCGTCGGTGGGAGAGGGTTCGGTGCTGCATCCGCACGTGACCGTGCGCGAGGGCTGCCGCGTCGGCAATCGCGTCATCCTGCACGCGGGCGTCGTGATCGGCGCGGACGGGTTCGGTTACGCCGGGGAGGGGGTCTCGCGGGTTAAAATTCCCCAGGCCGGCATCGCCGAAGTCGGAGACGACGTGGAGATCGGCGCCAACACGACGATCGATCGCGCGACGTTCGGCCGCACGTCCATCGGGCGCGGCACTAAAATCGACAACCTGGTGCAGATCGGCCACAACGTCACCGTCGGCGAGCGCGTGGTTATCGCCGGGCAGGTCGGCATCGCCGGCAGCTCGCGCATCGGCGACGACGTCATCCTCGCCGGCCAGACGGGAATCGCAAACCACATCGAGATCGGCGCCGGCGCGAAAATCGGCCCGAAGTCCGGCATTCTCCGCTCGGTGCCGCCGAGGGCGATCCTGTCCGGCGCTTTGGAAGCCGGACCGCACCGGGAATGGATCAAGGTGATGATGCTCGTGCCGCGCCTGCCGGAACTGTGGAACGACGTGCGGGAAATCAAGCGGAGGCTCGCGCCGCCGCGCAAGGGCAAAAAGGGAGTCAAACGCCATGCTCGACGTCAGAGAAATATTTAAGCGGATACCGCATCGCTACCCGTTTCTTTTGGTGGACCGGATTCTCGAGGTAGAGGGCGACGAGAGGATCGTCGGCATCAAGAACGTCACCGCCAACGAAGGATTCTTTCAAGGGCACTTTCCGAATCATCCGGTGATGCCGGGAGTCCTGATCTGCGAGGCGATGGCGCAGGTCGCGGCGATTCTCGCTTACGTCTCGCAGGGCAACGGCGCGGGCGGGAATATTTTCGTCTTGACCGGCCTGGATCGCGTCAAGTTCAAGCGCCCCGTCGAACCCGGCGACCAGCTCAGGCTGGAGCTGACCCGCCTCAAGCGGCGCGGCTCGTTCTGGAAGATGAAGGGCACCGCGACGGTTGACGGCAAGATCGCCGCGCAGGCGGAGATTTCAGCGATGGAAGTGCCGATGGATTGAGTCCGCGCGCGGGCGGGTGGCAGAATGACCAAGATCCATGAAACAGCCCTGGTCGATCGGCGCGCGGAACTCGACGGTGACGTCGAGGTCGGTCCTTACAGCATCATCGGTCCGGGCGTCAAAATCGGCAGGGGCACACGCGTCCGGTCCCACGCGGTCATCGAAGGCAATACCACGATCGGCGAAGGCAATCTGATTTTTCAATTCGCCACCGTCGGCTCGGTGCCGCAGGATCTCAAGTACCGCGGCGAGGACAGCCGGCTCGTCATCGGCGACCACAATACGATCCGGGAATTCGTCTCGCTCAATCCGGGCACGACGGGCGGCGGCATGGTCACGCGCCTCGGCAGCCACAACCTGTTGATGATGTATTGCCACATCGCCCACGACTGCCTTTTGGGCGATCACAACATCATCGCCAACGGCGCGACGCTCGGCGGGCACGTCGTGATCGAGGACTACGTCATCGCCGGTGGTTTGGTAGGCATTCACCAGTTCGTCAAGGTCGGAACGAGCGCGTTGCTGGGCGCCGGCTCAATGGTTTCAAAGGACGTGCCGCCGTACTGTAACGCGGCGGGCGACCGGGCCAGGATCAAGGGACTCAACGTCGAAGGCATGCGGCGCAGGGGCTTCGTTAAGGAACAGATAGACGCGATCCGAAAAGCGTACCGCATCTTTTTCCAGTCCGGCTTGACGACCAAAGCGGCGCTGAAAAAAACCAGAAAGGAATTTCCCGATTCCGCCGAGGCGGAACGCATGGCGGTTTTTATCGAGAACTCCAAGCGGGGAATATGCCGGTGAAACCGTTTCGAGTTCCGGGTTTCGGGTTTCGCGTTTAACTCGGAACTCGAGACCCGAAACGCGGAACAGTTTTTTATGCGCAAGCTCGGTCTCATCGCCGGCAACGGAAAATTTCCGCTGATCTTCGCCGCGCAGGCGCGGCGCGAAGGCGTTTCGCTCGTTACCGTGGCCCATCGTGGTGAGACGCTCGAAGAGATCGAGCAACTCGCCGACGACGTGACCTGGGTCCATGTCGGCGAGCTGGGAAAAATCATTCGGACGTTTCGTCGGGCCGGCGTCAAAGAGGCGGTGATGGCCGGCGGCATCAAAAAGGTGAAGCTCTTCTCGAACTTCCGCCCGGATTTGCGCGGCGCGGCGTTCTTGGCCCGCGTCCGCAGCCGCGAGGACGATCGCCTTCTCAGGGGCGTGGCGGAGGAACTCGAGAAGGATGGCATACGAGTCGTGGAATCGACGCTCTTCCTCTCCGAGATCATTCCGGCGCCGGGGGCGCTGACGCGGCGCAAGCCTACTTCCGAGCAATGGGACGACATCCGTCTCGGTTTTACGACCGCTAAAGACGTCGGGCGTCTCGGCATCGGCCAGTGCGTCGTCGTCAAGCGCGGCGTGGTGTTGGCCGTCGAGGCGGCGGAAGGGACCGACGCGGCGATCCGCCGGGGCGCCGAGCTGGGAAAAGAAGGCTTCGTCGCGGTCAAGACGAGCAAGCCGCAGCAAGACCTCCGCTTCGACGTACCCGCCGTTGGATTGGATACGGTTCGAATGCTCGGCGAGCTGAAGGGGGCCGTGCTGGCGGTCGAGGCCGGAAAGACGATTCTGTTGGAGAAAGAGAAGTTGATCGCGGCGGCGGACGCCGCCGGCATCGTCGTCGTCGCCGTGGACGAGAAAATGTTGGAAGAGAAAAGGTAGCATTCGGAATTCACGACTCGAATGTTAAAATAGATATGACCAGCGATCAAAAAATTCCCGTCGGCGTGGTCGGCGTCGGCTATGCGGGCAAACTCCACGCGGAAAAATACGCCGGAGCCGCCGGAGCCAGGCTGGTCGCGGTGGCCGACGTGAATCCGGCGCGCGCGAAAGAAGTGGGCGCCGCGCTCGGCGTCGAGGCGCTGACGGATTTTCGCGCGCTGTTCGGCCGCGTGCGCTGCGTGAGCGTCGCAGTGCCGACGCGGCTGCACGCCGAGGTGGCCGAGCAAATTCTTCGCGCCGGCATCGACGTGCTGGTGGAAAAGCCGATGACCGCGACGATCGAGGAAGGCCGACGGCTCGTGGCGCTGGCGCGGGAAAAGGGTCTGATGCTGCAAGTCGGCCACCTGGAAAGATTCAATCCGGCGATCCGCGCGCTGGAGAAGGTCATCCAAAAGCCGAAATTCGTCGAGTGCCACCGCCTGGCGCCGTTCGTCGAGCGCGGCACCGACGTGGACGTGGTGCTCGACCTGATGATCCACGACATCGACGTGATCGCGAGCCTGGTGCGCTCTCCGGTCGAGCGTGTCGAGGCGGTCGGCGTGGCGGTGTTGACGGACAAGCCGGACATCGCCAACGCGCGGATCACGTTCGCCGACGGCTGCATCGCCAACGTAACATCGAGCCGCGTCTCGATTAAACGGGAGCGGAAAATACGCTTTTTTCAGCCCGACGCATACATCTCGATCGATTACGACCAGAAGCGAGCGCAGATTTATCGCCGGCCGGCGAAAGGGGCCTCGTGGATGGATATTCGCGGCGAGAGCGTCGAGATTAACGAGGGCGACGCGCTCGCCGACGAGATCGATTCGTTTCTCGATTGCGTGGCGCGCCGCGTCGATCCGCTGGTCAGCGGTGAAGAAGGGCTCCGCGCGCTGGAAATAGCCTCGATGATCAGCGGAAAATTGAGCGCGGGTTGATCGGATAGCAATCGTTCGCTTCGTTCGGGATGACGACTCTCGCCGCAGTCATACCGAGCGCGGCGAGTGATCGTCGCGTGTTGAATGGACTTTGTGGAAGGGGGCAAGCGTATCTTGCTCGTGGTCGGCGAGGCCTCGGGCGACTTGCACGGCGCGCATCTCGTCCGCGCGCTGCGGGAGCGAGAGCCGGCGCTGGAAATTTCCGCCGTCGCGGGAGAGGCGCTCAAGCGCGAAGGCGTGCGGGTGGTTTTCGACGTGGCGCGGATCGCCGGCATGGGGTTCAGCGAGCTAGCCGGTAATTTGACCAATCTCTGGCGCGCGTACTTGCGGCTCAAGCGAGTCTTGCGCGAAGAGCGGCCGAGCCTGCTCATCTTGATCGACTTTCCCGAATTCAACATGCGTCTGGCGCGAGTGGCCAAAGACTTGAAGATACCGGTGCTCTATTACATTACTCCCCAGGTGTGGGCGTGGCGCAAGCGGCGCATCGCCAAGATCGCCCGCTTCGTCGACCGCGTCGCCGTGGTGTTTCCTTTCGAGGCGCCGCTCTACGAGCGCGCTGGCGTGCGGGCCGACTTTGTCGGCCATCCGCTGCTCGACATCGCGCATGTCACGCGCTCGCGCGAAGAGACGCTCCGGCGTCTCGGCCTCGACCCGTCACGGCGGACGATCGCGCTCTTGCCCGGCAGCCGCCGCCGCGAGGTGGAGTTTCATCTGGCGCCGATGCTGGAAGCGGCGGCGGCGCTCGGCCGCGAGATGCCGCTGCAGTTCGTTCTGGTCCGTGCGAGCACGGTCGAGCCGGCGGCCCTGGAGGAGAGTCTCGCGCGCGCCGGCGTCCGGGTTTCACTCAGCGACGGCGACACGTATAATGTCGTCAACTCGAGCGACCTCGTCTGGACCGCATCGGGAACGGCGACGCTGGAAACCGCGCTGATGATGCGGCCGATGATCATCGTCTATCGCCTGGCGCGGCTCACTTACGCGCTGGCGCGCCTGCTGGTGCGCGTCGATCATATAGGGATGGCGAACATCATCGCCGGAGAAAAAATCGTGCCGGAATTGATTCAGCATGAAATGACCGCCGAGAGAATCGTCGCCGAGAGCAAAACTATTTTGAACGACGATAGGCTGCGCGAGCGAATGATCGCAAAATTGACCGAAGTGAGAGCGAAGCTCGGCGCGCCGGGGGCGGCGGGCAGAGTGGCGGACATCGCGCTCGGGATGATGCATTAGAGGAGGAATTTTGAGAATTTATTTGCGCTTGCTGCAGTACCTGAAGCCCTATATCTGGCCCCACTTTACCTGCGCCATGATCTGCATGGCGCTATACAGCGTGACCAGTGCGTATGTGCCGTTCATCGTTCGGAGCGTCTTCGACGATATATTCCAGCGCAAGGACCAGACGGCGCTGACCTATTTGCCGTTCCAGATTATCGCCGTGTTTGTTTTTCGCGGGCTGCTGAATTTCGGTCAAAACTACCTGGCCGACTATGTCGGTTTGCGCATCATCAACGACGTGCGCGACGTGATGAACCGTCACTTGCAGTTCATGTCGTTATCTTTTTTCCAACGCAATCCCACGGGCACGCTCATCTCGCGGATCACCAACGACGTCAACCTGGTGCGCTCGGCGTTGACCAATTCGGTCGCTTCTCTGGTGCGCGACTCGGTGTCGGTGGTGGTCCTGGTCGGGACCGCGATCTACATGGATTGGGTTCTGGGATGCATAGCGTTTGTTGTTTTTCCGGCGTCGGTCCTGCCGATCACCCGGATGAGCAAAAGGATGCGCCGCTTTACCAAGCGCGGCCAGGTGGCCAAGGGATTGCTCACCAGCCTGTTGCAAGAGAGTATACAGGGAAACCGCATCGTCAAGGCCTTCGGCATGGAGGAGTACGAGGTCAAGCGATTCGGAGCGGAAAATAAGCGCGTCTTCAAACAATCCCTCAGAGTGACCCGCACGCAGGCGATCGTCAGCCCGGCGATGGAGATGCTCGCCGCGTTCGGCATCGCCGCCGTGGTTTGGTACGGCGGCACGAGCGTCATCGAAGGCGGCCGGACTCCGGGCGGTTTCATGGCGTTTATGACGGCGATGATTCTGATGTATCAACCGTTCAGGAATCTGACGCGGACCTACGCGATGGTCCAGCAGGGCATCGCCGGCGCCGAGAGAATATTTGAAATTCTGGACACGGTGCCGGACATCGGAGAGCGCGCCGACGCCAAGCCGGCGCCCCCGTTCTCGCGCGCGATCGAATTTCAAAACGTCTGTTTCGGCTACGCGCGCAAGCTGGTGCTGAAAAATATCAATCTGAAAATCCACGCGGGCGAGATGGTGGCCGTGGTCGGAGTGAGCGGCGTCGGCAAGAGCACGCTCGCCGACCTCGTGCCGCGATTTTACGACGTGACGACGGGCAAGATCACGATCGATGGGATCGATACGCAGGACGTGACGCTCGCATCGCTGCGCGCGCAGATCGGCATCGTGACGCAGCATACGTTTTTGTTCAACGATACGGTCAAGAACAACATCGCCTACGGCGATCCGTTGAAGGACATGGACCACATCGTCGCTGCCGCCAAGGCCGCGCACGCGCACGAATTCATCACGGCAATGCCGCAGGGTTACGACACGGTCATCGGCGAGATGGGCTTGAAGCTCTCCGGCGGGCAGCGCCAGCGCCTGGCGATCGCCCGCGCGCTTTTGAAGAACGCGCCGATTTTGATTCTCGACGAGGCGACCTCGTCGCTCGATACCGATTCGGAGCGGCTCGTGCAGGAGGCGCTGGAAAACCTGATCGTCCAGCGCACCACGCTCGTGATCGCGCACCGCCTCACGACGATACGCAAGGCGACGCGCATCGTCGTCCTGGTCGATGGCATGATCGCCGAGATCGGCACGCACGACGAGCTGCTGGCGCGAAAATCGGAGTACAGCCGGCTCTATACGCTCCAGCTTCTCGAAGAAGAAGGACCGCGGAGCGACGATTTGCTGCACTAGCTCGATGCTCTATTCGATCTACAACCTCGCGCTCACGCTGGCGCTGGTTCTCGGCCTGCCGCTGCTGCCGTTGTTTTTGCTGCTGGGAGAACGATACCGCCTCGGACTGTTCGAGCGGCTGGGTTTTTACCCCCGCGCGGTCAGGGAAGCGATCGGCGGCGCGCGGCCGGTGTGGATTCACGCGGCATCCGTCGGCGAAGTCGTCGCGGCGAAGCAGCTCGTCGCGGCGCTGAAGGCGAAATTTCCCGAGCGCAAAGTCGTTCTCTCCACGTTCACATCGACCGGCCGCGAAGCGGCGCGGCGCACGGTCGCCGCCGATGCCTGCGTGTTGCTGCCGCTCGATCATTTCTGGATCGTCGGGCGCGCGCTGGCGGCCTTCGATCCGGCGATTTTTATTTTGTTGGAAACCGAGCTGTGGCCGAATCTGGTCCGAAGCTGCCGCCGCCGCGGCGTTCCCACTCTTTTGTTGAGCGGCCGACTTTCTCCCGGCTCGTTCCGCTATTACGCTTTTTTCCGGCCGTTTTTCTCGCAAGTGGTTCGGCAGCTGACCGCATTCGGCATGCAGAGCGTGGAGGATGCCGCGCGGATGACGCGCCTCGGCGCCGATCCGACGCGCATCACGATCACGGGAAATCTCAAGCGGGCCTCGCGCGCGGATAAAGACGGAGCGGGAAAGGCGCGAATGATAGATATCCCGCTCGACCGGCGGGGAGCGCGACCGGTGCTGGTAGCCGGGAGCACGCACCGCGGCGAGGAGGAAACGCTTCTGGAGGTCTTTCAATTATTGAGGCCGCGTTTTCCCGATCTCCTCATGGTGCTGGCGCCGCGCCATCCGCAGCGCTTCGCGGAAGTCGAGCGGCTGCTGAAAAAAAGCGGTGTCAACTACGGCAAGAAGAGCGAGATGAACGGCGCGGGCGAGGCTCCGCCGGA
>JBGPTS010000109.1:0-12328 GCA_041490745.1 Binatia bacterium
GGCACGGCGCCGAAATACGCCGACCTCGACAAGGTCAATCCCGGCTCGGTCATCCTCTCCGGCGAGATGATGCTCCGCTTCATGGGATGGGGCGAAGCGGCCGATCTGATCATCAAAGGCCTGGAAGGCGCGATCGCCAAGAAGACGGTAACCTACGATTTCGAGCGCTTGATGCCGGGCGCGAAGCTCCTCAAGTGCTCGGAGTTCGGCGACGCGATTATTCAGAATATGTAAGGCATGAGGCGTGACGTAGGAGCGACCGGCCGGTCGCCCTACACCCGGCCTCGCGCCTTTGGGAGGATCAAGTGGCACGAAAGAAAATCGCTTTGATCGGAGCGGGAAATATCGGCGGCACGATGGCGCATCTCTGTGCCTTGAAGGGGCTCGGCGATGTCGTGCTGTATGACGTGATCGACGGCCTGCCGCAGGGCAAGGCGCTCGATCTCCTGCAATCGGCGCCGATCGAAAATTTCGACGCGCAAATTACCGGCACAACGAAGTACGAGGACATCGCCGGGGCCGATGTCGTCATCGTGACCGCGGGGATCGTGCGCAAGCCCGGCATGAGCCGCGACGACCTGCTCGGCACAAACTCCAAAATCATGGGGCAGGTTTGCGAAGGCATCAAAAAACACGCGCCGAACGCATTCGTCATCGTCATCACCAACCCGCTCGACGCGATGGTTACGCTCGCGCGGCGCGCCACCGGCTTTCCGAAAAACCGCGTCGTCGGCCAATCCGGTATCTTGGATTCGTCGCGCTATCGCACGTTCATCGCCCAGGAGCTAAAAGTTTCCGTCGCCAGCGTAGCGGCGATCGTGTTGGGCGGCCACGGTGACGACATGGTGCCGGTCAGAAGCGGCTGTCTCGTGTCGGGCGTGCCGATCGAAAAATTTATTTCCGGCCAGCGGCTCGACGAGATCGAAGCGCGCGTGCGCAACGCCGGCGGCGAGATCGTCGCGCTCCTGAAAACCGGCTCGGCGTTTTATTCGCCGGCCTCCGCCGCCGTGCGCATGGCGCAATCGTACTTATTGGACAAAAAAGAAATCTTGCCGTGCGCCGCCTATCTCGAAGGCGAATATGGCGTCAACGGCTGGTACTTTGGCGTGCCGGTGATGATCGGCGCCGGCGGCGTCGAGAAGGTGATCGAGATGGAACTCAGCGCGCGCGAGAAAAAACTCTTCGACGAATCCCTCGGCCACGTCAAGGATCTCGTCGCCGCTATGGACAACGTCCTGAAGAAGGGATGAGGGCTGAAGGATGAGGGATGAAATAGTTTCATCCTTTCGCCCGCTGACTTCCTCTCCTCGGTTTCCCGCCCCATGAACATCCACGAATACCAGGCCAAAGAGCTGCTCAAACGATTCGGCGTGCCGGTCCCGAAAGGGAAGGCGGTGTCGAACGCCGAAGAAGCCGCCGCCGCCGCGCGCGAGCTGGGCGGAATTTCAGTCGTCAAGGCGCAGATCCACGCCGGTGGACGAGGCAAGGCCGGCGGCGTCAAACTCGCGAAGAGCGCCGAAGAGGCGAAAAAAATCGCCGGAGATTTGCTCGGCAGAAAACTGGTCACGCATCAGACCGGACCCGAAGGGCGCGAGGTGCGCCGGCTTCTGATCGAAGAAGGCTTGCCGATCGAGCGGGAATATTATCTCGGCATGGTTCTCGACCGCGCCGTCTCCAGAGTCGCGGTGATCGCGTCGCCGGAGGGCGGGGTGGAGATCGAGGAAGTCGCGCGGCGGAGTCCGGAAAAGATTCTGAGAGAAGTCATCGATCCCGCCGTCGGCCTGTTGCCGTTTCAGTGCCGCCGCCTGGCATACGGCCTGGGCCTGCCGCAAGAGCAGGTCGGCCCTTTCACCAAACTGCTTCTGGCGCTGGCGCGCGCGTTCGTCGATCTCGACTGCTCGCTCGCCGAGATCAATCCGCTCGTCACCACCAAAGACGGAAAGCTCCTGGCGCTCGACGCCAAGATCAACGTCGATAACAACGCGCTGTTTCGCCGGCCCGAAATAGAGGCGCTGCGCGATTTGAACGAAGAAGATCCGAAGGAGTACGAGGCCTCCAAGCTCGGCCTCTCGTATATTTCGCTCGACGGCAACATCGGCTGCATGGTGAACGGCGCCGGCCTGGCGATGGCGACCATGGATATCATCAAGCTTTGCGGCGGCGCTCCGGCGAATTTTCTCGACGTCGGCGGCGGGGCGACGAAAGAAAGGGTGACGGAAGCGTTCAAAATTATTCTATCCGACCGGCGCGTCAAAGGCGTGCTCGTCAACATTTTCGGCGGCATCATGCGCTGCGACGTGATCGCCGAAGGCGTGGTCGCGGCGGCGCGCGCGGTGAACGTCGCCGTGCCGCTGGTCGTGCGCCTGCAAGGGACCAACGTCGAGCAGGGAAGAAAAATTCTCGCCGACTCCGGCCTGTCGATCACGCCGGCAGAGACGATGGGCGAGGCGGCGGAGAGAATAGTAAAGGCGGTAAAAGAAGGCACTAGGCACTAGGCAACAGGCAATAGAAAATGCGCGCGATCCGGATCTCTTTTTCTATTGCCTAGTGCCTGTTGCCTAGTGCCTGTTTTCAAAATGGCTATTCTAGTCGACAAGAACACTCGCGTCGTAACGCAGGGAATCACGGGCGCCACCGGGCAATTTCACACGCGCGCGTGCAAGGAGTACGGCACGCAGATGGTCGCCGGCGTGACGCCCGGCAAAGGCGGGACGAAGCTCGACGCGATTCCGATCTTCGACACGGTCGCTGAGGCCGTCGCCGAAACGGGCGCGAACACGAGTGTGATTTACGTGCCGCCGCCGTTCACCGCCGACGCCATCATGGAGGCCGCCGACTCCGGCATCGATCTCGTTATCTCGATCACGGAAGGCGTGCCGGTGATGGACATGGTTCGCGTCAAGCGGTATCTTGAAGGCAAGCGCACGCGTCTCCTCGGCCCCAACTGTCCGGGCGTGATCACGCCGGGCGAATGCAAAATCGGCATCATGCCCGGCCACATCTTCCGCGCGGGGCCGGTCGGCGTCGTGTCGCGGAGCGGCACGCTCACGTACGAAGCAGTCGATCAATTGACGCGCGTCGGCCTCGGCCAATCGACCTGCGTCGGGATCGGCGGCGACCCGGTCCACGGCATCGGCTTCATCGACGTGCTGAAGCTTTTCCATCAGGACGCGGCGACCGAAGCGGTGGTTTTGATCGGCGAGATCGGCGGCACGGACGAGGAAGAGGCCGCGGCGTGGGTAAAGGCGAACATGAAAAAACCCGTGACCGCTTTCATCGTCGGCCAAACCGCGCCGCCGGGAAAGCGTATGGGCCACGCCGGCGCAATTATTTCCGGCGGCAAAGGGACGGCGCAGGAAAAAGTCGCCGCGCTCCAAGCGGCGGGCATTCGCACCGCGGCGTCGCCGGCGCTCATCGGACAGACGATGAAAGAAGCATTAAGGAGGTGAGGGGTGAAGCGTAAGTGGTGAGGCGAGGCCGTTTCACCCTTCACGCCTTACGCCTAACGATTTAAAGATATGGTTGAACGGACGTTGTCTATCATCAAGCCGGACGCGGTGGCGCGGAATCTCATCGGCGACATTCTCAGAAAATTCGAGTCCGGCGGGCTTAGAATTGCCGCGGCGCGGCTCACGCGCCTGACGCCCGAGCGGGCGCGGGAATTCTACGCCGTGCACAAAGAGCGGCCGTTTTTCACCGGTCTTTGCGAGTACATGTCGTCCGGGCCGATTCTGGTTTCCGTTTTGGAGGGGGAGGGCGCGATCGCGAAGAACCGCGAGATCATGGGCGCGACCGACCCGGCCAAGGCGGCGGCGGGAACGATTCGCCGCGAGTGGGGGAAGGACGTCGAGAAGAACGCGGTGCACGGTTCCGACGCGCCGGAAACGGCGGCGGCGGAGATCAAGTTTTTCTTCAAACCCGAAGAAATTTTCGGAGTCGCGCCGCGCTGATCTCGCCGCGGATCGAGAATGGCCAAGCGCAACATTAAAGATCTCAGCCGCGAAGAGTTGGAAGGCTGGCTCGCCGAGCAGGGCGAGCCGCGTTATCGCGCCGGGCAGATTCGCCGTTGGCTCTTTCGCCGGGGCGTCGTCTCGTTCGGCGCGATGAGCGATCTGTCGGCGGGGCTGCGCGCCTCGCTGGAAGCCTCGTTCGTCGTCAGCCGGCTACGTACGGTTGCCTGCGACCGGTCGACGGACGGCACGGTCAAATTTCTCTTCGGCCTCGACGACGGCGCCGCCATAGAGAGCGTGCTCATCCCCGAAACCAAGCGGCTGACCCTCTGCATCTCCACGCAAGCCGGCTGCGGTCTCGGCTGCGCGTTTTGCGCCACGGCGCGGCTCGGCCTCAAGCGCAATCTTGCCGCGAGCGAGATCGTCGATCAAATTATCGAGGCCTCGCGCACGCTCGAGGCGGGCGCGCGCATCACCCACGTCGTGCTCATGGGCATGGGCGAGCCGCTGGCGAATTACCAGCAGACGCTCAAAGCAATTCGAATCATGACCGACGCCGAGAGCGGTCTCGGCTTTTCGACGCGGCGCGTGACGCTCTCGACGGTCGGTTTGGCGCCGCAAATCAAAAAACTCATGGACGAGACGCAGGTGAATCTCGCGATCTCGCTTCATGCCACGACCGACGAGCTGCGCTCCGAGCTGATGCCGATCAACCGAAAATATCCGCTCGCCGATCTGATCGAGTGCTGCCGCGCGCTGCCGATCCCCAAACGCAAGCGCATCACCTTCGAGTACGTCGTCCTCGGCGGCGTCAATCATTCCGCCGCGGACGCGCGGCGGCTCGCTCGGCTTCTCGCCGGGATTCGCGCGAAAATCAATCTCATTCCTTTCAACCCGCACGAGGGCAGCCCGTTTCACAGGCCGACCGAGAAAGAGATCGCGGGCTTCCAGAATCAACTGAGCGCCTACGGATTTCAGGTCAACGTCAGGCGGCCGCGCGGCGACGACATTCGCGCCGCCTGCGGCCAGCTTGAGGGAGAACTTCGAAAGGATGAAGGCGAAAGGCGGAGGGATGGATTTCATCCCTCGTCCCTTATCCTTCATCCCTGACCCTCGGATGGGCGGCGTGAAAAAGGCGGGAAAAATCATCGTCGGCGTTATCGGCGGCAGCGGCCTGTATCAAATGGCCGGGCTGGAGAAGCTCCGGGAAGTCTGCGTGAACACACCGTTCGGCCCGCCGTCGGATGTCTATATCAAAGGACGCTTGAACGGCGCCGAAGTTATTTTTTTGCCGCGCCATGGCAGGGGGCACTCCATCCTGCCGACCGAAATCAATTTCCGCGCGAATATTTTCGGCATGAAAAAATTGGGCGTCGAGCGCATCATTTCCGTAAGCGCGGTCGGCAGCCTGCAGGAAGAAATCGCGCCCGGCCACGTGGTTATCCCCGATCAGTTCATTGACCGCACCACGCAGCGGCCAAGCACTTTTTTCGGCCGCGGCATCGTCGCGCACGTGAGCGTCGCCGATCCGGTCTGCCCGGCGCTCTCGGAGATGCTGTCGCGCGCGGCGCGCGAAGACGGGGCCAGGGTCCATGACAAGGGAACCTATCTCTGCATGGAAGGGCCGCAGTTCTCCACGCGCGCGGAATCACGGCTCTACCGGAGCTGGGGCGCGGATGTGATCGGCATGACCAATTTGCAGGAAGCCAAGCTGGCGCGCGAGGCTGAGATCTGTTTCTCGACGCTCGCGCTGGCGACGGACTACGACTGCTGGAACGAAGCGGCCGGTAACGTCGAGATCGAGCACGTGCTCGCGGTGCTGAAACAGAACGTCGATCTCGCGCAGCGGATCATCCGGCGCGTCATCGCGCGGTTGCCGGCCAAAAGGGCGTGCGGCTGCGGCAGCGCCTTGAAGGACGCGATCATCACCGAGCGGGGCGGGATACCGGCCAAGACGCGCCGCGAGCTTGCGCCATTGATCGGCAAATACGTGAGTAAGTGAGGAGTGGCAGTGAGCAGACGGAAAAAATGTTTTTACGCCTCACGCTTCACGCTTCACGCCTCACTGGAGGGGTTGTCGTGAGTATTTTAGTGGTGGGGACGGTCGCTTTCGATTCCATCGAAACTCCGTCCGGCTCCGCCGAGCGCGTGCTCGGCGGCTCGGCGTCGTACTTCTCCGTGGGGGCGAGCTTCTTTGCGCCGGTGCGCATCGTCGGCGTCATCGGCAAAGATTTTCCGGCCGAGTATCTCAATCTATTCGCGCGCCGCGGCATCGATCTCGAAGGGCTTCAGAGGGAAAGCGGCGACACGTTTCACTGGCGCGGGCGCTATCACGAAGACTTGAACGTGCGCGACACGATCGAGCTCCATCTCAACGTCCTCAACGGCTTTGTGCCGCGCCTGCCGGAATCTTACCGCGACGCGGAGTACGTTTTTCTCGGCAATATCGATCCGGAGATGCAGCTGGAAGTCCTGAGCCAGCTCCGGTGTTTTCGCCTGGTCGCGTGTGATACCATGGACTACTGGATCAACGGCAGCGCGGCGGCGCTGCGCAAGGTGTTGAGCAAAGTCGAGACGCTGGTGGTCAACGACTCCGAGGCGCGGCTGCTCAGCGGCGAAAGCAACATCGTGCGCGCGGCGCGCGCGATCCTGAAAATGGGTCCGAAGACGGTTTTGATCAAGCGCGGCGAATACGGCGTGCTGTTGTTTTCCGATGCATCGATTTTCGCCGTGCCGGCTTATCCGCTGGAAGAGGTGTTCGATCCGACCGGCGCCGGCGATTCTTTCGCCGGCGGTTTTTTCGGCCAGCTCGCGCGCTCAGGCGACGGCGGCCAGGGCGCGATCCGGCGCGCGATCGTCTATGGCAGCGTCGTCGCTTCATTCACTGTCGAAGACTTCGGCCTCAAGCGTCTGAGCGCGCTCTCGATGGGCGAGATTGAAGAGCGCTACCGCCGATTCGTCGAGCTGACCGATTTTCACAGTTGAGCGAACTCTCTTCCCGGTTTTGATATCTGAGATTCGAAATTTGAGATTCCGAGCGAAGCGAGGGCCTGGTGGATTTATCCATCGTCATTCCGGTTTATAACGAAGAGAAAAATCTCGAACCGCTGGTCGGGGAGATTCGCGGCGCGCTCGACGCCGGCGGCCGAAATTACGAGATTGTGATCGTCGATGACGGCAGCACCGACGGGACTTATCCCGCCATGGTTCGGCTCCATCAGAGCGAGCCGCGCTTGAAAGCGATCCGGCTCAAGCGCAACTTCGGCCAGACGGCGGCGATCGCCGCCGGCTTTGCGCACGCCGAAGGCGACGTCATCGTCGCCATGGACGGCGATGGGCAGAACGATCCGCAAGATATTCCCGCGATGCTCGGTAAACTGGAAGATGGCTTCGACTTGGTGAGCGGCTGGCGCTCGCCGCGCCGCGATCCGTTCTGGAGCCGCCGCCTGCCGTCGCGGATCGCCAACGGCTTGATCTCCTGGATGACCGGAGTGCGGCTGCACGACTACGGCTGCACGCTCAAGGCGATGCGCGGCGATATTGCGCGAGAGATCAAACTCTACGGGGAGATGCACCGATTTATCCCGGCGATCGCCTTCGAGCGCGGCGCGCGCGTCGCCGAGATGAAAGTCAACCACCGGCCGCGGCGCTGGGGCAAATCCAAATACGGCATTGTCCGCACCTTTCGCGTCTTGTTGGACCTGCTGACGGTGAAGTTCCTGATCAGCTACGCGACGCGGCCGCTGCACATCTTCGGCCTCGCCGGCCTGCTCAGCGGCGGCCTGGGATTTCTCGTCGCGGTATTCCTGACGCTTGAGAAAATCATCTACAACGTGGCCATCGGCGGGCGACCGTTGCTTTTGCTCGCGATCCTGTTGATCGTCATCGGCTTCCAGTTCATCACGATGGGCCTGCTGGGGGAAATGCTCGCGCGCACGTACCACGAATCGCAAGGCAAGGCGATTTACTCGGTGAAGGACATTCTCGACCGGAGGAAAGCGGCATGAACCTCGCCGTCGTCGGCACGGGCTATGTGGGATTGGTCGCGGGCACGTGCTTTGCGGCGACCGGCAACGAAGTCGTGTGCGTCGATATCGACGCGGCAAAAATCGCGGCGCTGAAGACCGGCAAGGTTCCGATCTACGAGCCGGGGCTCGAAGAACTCGTGCGGCGCAACCTCGAAGAGCAGCGGCTCACTTTTACCACCGATCTCGCTCAGGCGGTGCGGCAGGCGTCGATCGTCTTTATCGCCGTCGGCACGCCGCAGGGGCGGAACGGCAAGGCCGATATCGAACAGGTGTTGGCGACGGCGCGGGCCGTCGCGACGGCGATGGACGGCCCGAAAATTCTGGTCAACAAAAGCACGGCGCCGGTGGGCACGGTCGAGCGGATCAAAGAAGTCGTCGCGCCCATCGCAAAATTTCCTTTCGCCGTCGTCTCGAATCCGGAATTTTTGAAGGAGGGCGCGGCGGTCGATGACTTCATGAAACCCGACCGCGTGGTGCTCGGCAGCGACGATCGCGCCGCGCTTGAACGCATGCAGGAGCTCTACGAGCCGTTCGTGCGCACGGGCAATCCGATTCTCGTCATGGATGCGCGCAGCGCCGAGATGAGCAAGTACGCGGCGAACGCGATGCTGGCGACCAAGATTTCCTTCATCAACGAAGTCGCGAGCCTGTGCGAGAAGACGGGCGCCGACATCAACGAGGTGCGCCGCGCCATCGGCCTCGATCGCCGCATCGGGCCGCATTTTATTTTTCCCGGCGTCGGCTACGGCGGCTCGTGCTTTCCGAAAGATATCCGCGCGGCGATCGCCATGGGCGAGCCGGAACTCGATCTCCCGCTCTTGAGGGCGGTGGAGAGCGTGAACGAGCGGCAGAAAAATCTTCTGGTCGAAAAGGTGCGGCGTCATTTCGGGGCCGATCTCGCGGGCCGCGCGTTCGCGGTCTGGGGCCTCGCGTTCAAGCCGCGCACCGACGACATGCGGGACGCGCCGTCGATCGTCGTGGTCGAGGCGCTTCTCGAGGCGGGAGCGACGATTCAGGCGCACGATCCGGAGGCGATGGACGAGGCGAAAAAACTTTTCGGCGACCGCATCGGCTATTACAAACACAACTACGACGCGCTGAAAGGCGCCGACGCGCTCATCATCCTGACGGAGTGGAACGAGTTTCGCCGGCCCAATTTCGACGCCATCAAGCAACGACTCAAGCAGCCGGTGATTTTCGACGGGCGCAACATTTACGATCCGGCCGATTTGAAGAAGCTCGGCTTCGCGTATTTCGGCATCGGCAGGGGAGATGGCTAGAATCCTGATCACCGGCGGCGCGGGATTTATCGGCTCGCATCTGTGCGAGAGTTTTCTCCGGCGCGGCGACGAGGTTGTGTGCGTCGATAACGTCTCGACCGGCAACCGCGAGAACGTCGCGGCGTTTGCGTCCAATCCGCGCTTTTCGATGATCGATCAGGACGTGACGCGCTTCATGCGGGTCGATGGCGCGCTCGACATGGTGCTGCATTTCGCCTCGCCGGCAAGCCCCGTGGACTATCTTGAAATGCCGATCCAGACGCTCAAGGTAGGCTCGCTCGGCACGCACAACGCGCTTGGCCTGGCCAAGGAAAAAAAAGCGGTCTTTCTTCTCGCCTCGACCTCGGAAGTTTACGGCGACCCGCAGGTGACGCCGCAGCGCGAAGACTACTGGGGCAACGTGAATCCGATCGGCCCGCGGGGAGTTTACGACGAGGCGAAGCGCTTCGCCGAGGCGATGACGATGGCCTATCACCGGTTTCACAAGTTGAACACGCGCATCGTCCGCATCTTCAACACCTACGGGCCGCGCATGCGCATGCGCGACGGCCGCGTGGTGCCGAACTTCATCACGCAGGCGCTCCGGGGCGAGCCGCTGACGGCCTACGGCAAGGGGACGCAGACGCGGAGCTTTTGCTACGTCGACGATCTCGTCGCCGGCATCCAGCGGCTGCTCGAAGTCGAGCATCACCTCCCGGTGAATCTCGGCAACCCGCACGAGATGACCGTGCTGGAGTTCGCAAAAAAAATCATCGCCCTCACCGGCTCGACGAGCGAGATCGCGTTTTATCCGCTGCCCGAGGACGATCCTCAGGTTCGCCAGCCGGACATCTCCAAGGCGCGCGCGTTGCTCGGCTGGGAGCCTCGGGTTTCGGTGGACGAGGGACTCAAGAAAACGATCGCCTACTTTCGCGAAAGGCTCGCGCGCTGACCGCCATGAAAATCCTTGTCACCGGCGGCGCCGGATTTATCGGCTCGCACATCGTAGACGCCTACGTCGGCGCGGGGCACGAAGTCTTCGTCATCGACGATCTCTCGTCGGGCAAGACGGAAAATTTAAATCCGCGCGCGACCCTGCGCCGCATGGACCTGCTCGATCCCAAAGCGCCCGGGATCGTCGCCGACATCCGCCCCGACGTTTTGAACCACCACGCGGCGCAGATGGACGTGCGCCGCTCGGTCGCCGATCCGGTCTTCGACGCGCGGATCAACGTGCTCGGATTTTTGAATTTACTAGAAGCCGGCAGAGAGGCGGGCTTGAAAAAGGTCATCTTCGCCTCTTCCGGCGGCGCGATCTACGGCGAGCAGGAGAATTTCCCGGCCGCGGAGGAGCACCCGATGCGTCCGGCCAGCCCTTACGGCGTGAGCAAACTCACCGGGGAAAATTATCTCGCGTACTATCACCGGGCCTTCGGCATTCCGTACGTCGCGCTGCGCTACGCCAACGTTTACGGCCCGCGGCAGAGCTTCAAGGGCGAAGCCGGCGTGGTCGCGATCTTCATCGACCGGCTGCTGTCCGGGCAGACGCCGATGATCAACGGCGACGGCAAGCAGACGCGCGACTTCATTTATGTCGGCGACGTGGCCGCGGCGAATCTGCTCGCGCTCGAAACTTCCTACGTGGGCGGTCTCAACATCGGCACGGGCGTCGAGACGAATCTCATCGCGCTTTACGACAAAATTTGCCGGCAGCTCGGCGCGCGGGTTGCCGCGGTCCACGGCGCGGCCAAGGCCGGCGAGCAGCGGCGCAGCAGCGTCGATCCGTCGCGGGCCAAAAAAATTCTTCGCTGGGCGCCCGCGACCTCGCTCGACGAGGGCCTCGCGCGGACGGTCGCGTATTATCGGAAGGCCGGCGCTTCATGAGTTCCGAGCGGGTCAGAAATTTTTCCATCATCGCGCACATCGACCACGGCAAGTCCACGCTCGCCGACCGGCTGCTCGAATACACCGGCGCGGTCAGCGAACGCGAGAAGACCGCGCAGTTCCTCGACAGCATGGACCTCGAGCGCGAGCGCGGCATCACCATCAAGGCGAGCTCAGTCAGGCTCAATTACCGGGCTAAAGACGGATTGGATTACACGCTGAACCTGATCGACACCCCCGGCCACGTGGACTTCACCTATGAGGTTTCGCGCAGCCTGGCGGCGTGCGAGGGCGCGCTGCTGGTCGTCGATGCGTCGCAAGGCGTCGAGGCGCAGACCGTGGCGCACGTGCAGACCGCGATCGATCACGATCTCGCCGTGCTGCCGGTGATCAACAAGATCGATCTGCCGAGCGCCGATCCGGAGCGCGTCCGGCGCGAGATCGAAGAGATCATCGGCATCGACGCCTCGCACGCGATTTTAGCCAGCGCCAAGGAAGGGATCGGGACCGAAGAAATTCTGGAAGGCATCGTCCGTCACTTCCCGCCGCCGCAGGGCGATTCCGAAGCGCCGCTGCGGGCGCTCATCTTCGATAGCTGGTTCGATCCGTATCACGGCGCGGTCGTCCTGATTCGCATGATGGACGGCGTGGCTAAAAAGGGCATGCGCATCCGCATGATGGCGAGCGGCAAGTCGTTCGAGATCAGTCGGCTGGGAACCTTTTCTCCCGCGCCCGACGAAGTGCCCGAGCTCGTGGACGGCGACGTGGGCTTCTTGATGGCCGGAATCAAACAGATCCGCGACACCAGCATCGGCGACACCGTCACTTCCGAGGCGACGCCGGCGACCGAGCCTCTGCCCGGCTTCAAGCCGATGAAGCCGATGGTCTTCAGCGGTTTGTATCCGGCGGATTCGGGCCAGTATCAGGCGCTGCGCGACGCGCTGGAAAAACTTCGCCTGAACGACTCGGCGTTCACCTTCGAGCCGGAGACTTCGCAGGCGCTCGGCTTCGGTTTTCGCTGCGGCTTTCTCGGCCTGCTGCATCTCGACATCGTGCGCGAGCGGCTCGAGCGCGAATACGGATTGACGCTGATTACGACCGCGCCGACGGTCGTCTATCGCGTTGTCACACTGTCGGGAAAAACTCTTTTGATTGACAATCCGGTCAAATTGCCGCCAGAATCGGAAATCGAGCGGATCGAAGAGCC
>JBGPTS010000110.1:0-12299 GCA_041490745.1 Binatia bacterium
ACCCAGGTGTGCTGGATCAAATCGCCGGAGCGGAAGCCTGCGATCATCGACGTCAAGATGCGGCTCGGGCTGCTGATGAGAAAGGGCTCGATCCAATTTCCCGAAGCGATCTCCCACAAGAGGAAAAACCCGCCGATGATGCCGATGCGGAGGAAGGTCACCCACAGCCGCCGGCTCCAAAGAAAACTGCCTGCGTGCGCGGCCGTGTTTGCGGTAGTGGTCGGACTCTGCTCTTGGCTCATGTCGCGTCCCATCCCACCTTCCTCAATCCTTGATGTTGAGTTCGTGGCGGAAAATATTCCACAGCCGTTCGTAGGCCTCGTCGAAGCCCTCCTGGCGGTGGATTTCGAAAATATTTCGCGGGCGGCCCATCGGCACCTTGATGACGTCTTTAATACTGGCCGGCCGGTGCGTCATCACGACGACGCGGTCGGCGAGCGCCACCGCTTCGACCAGATCGTGCGTGACGAAGAGAATCGTCTGGCGCTTTTGCTCCCAGATCTTCAGCAATTCATCCTGTAGCACCATGCGCGTCTGCGCGTCGAGCGGGCCGAAAGGCTCGTCCATCAAAATCACCGGCGGCTCGTAGGCGAGCGCGCGGATGATCGACGCCCGCTTGCCCATCCCGCCCGAGAGCTGCGCCGGATAATATTTCTCGAAGCCGGCCAGCCCGGCGAGATCGATAAAGTAACGTAGCTGCTCTTCGCGCTGTGGTTTGGAATAGCGCTTGGAGTCGAGACCGAAGGCGACATTTTCCTCCAGAGTGAGCCAGGGAAAGAGTTTGCTCTCCTGCGGCACGTAACCGACCTTGGTGTTCAAGCCCTGCACTTCCGATCCCTGATAGAGGATGCGGCCGCCGGATATCGGCGTCAGCCCCGCAATCAACTTCAAGAGCGTTGACTTGCCGCAGCCGCTCGGCCCCACGATCGTAATGAATTCCCCGTAGGGAACGTTCAGAGAGATGTTTTCCAGCGCGAGCATCGCGCCGCGCTCCGGTGTCTGAAAGGCTTTGCTGACGTTCTCGACTTGGATGACGAGTCGATCGGCGCGCTGCGCGCCGGCTGCGGCGTCGTGATGAGTCTGTTCCATGAAACCGCGGCGATTCTCCATCAACGAATCGAGCGTGTCAACCTGGGACACGCCTAATTGTTTTGATTTATTCCGTAGCGCGGAGAAGGAAGGGCGCCGCTTCGCAATTCTTTCGCCGCCGGGAGCTTCATGGCTCTAGACGCTTCAGCTCCGCCTCGGCGGCCTGATATTCGAAGAACGTTCTAACGCCCGTCTCTAAGGTCGCCTTGAAAAGTTTTACGGCTTCAAGTCGATTGCCATGGATCAACGCGCGCTGGCCGAGAAAAAAGTACGCTTCAGCGTGCTGTTCCCGATTTTTTTTAGCGTCCGCATTCTTTGCCATTTCAAGGAGGCCTTCTTCCGTCACGTCTCCAAGATAGAGATTCACGATCTGGCCCGGCCAAGCCGCCAGGTTCAGTTGCCGGGCCTGCGTTGCGAGTTGGTCGCGATTTTCCGTGCCGGCCCGGGTTCGCGCCAGGTAGAGCCATAGAACTTCATAGGCATTCGAGGGCCTGAGCTCCTGAGCCTTGGAAAAAGCGGGTTGCGCATCCGAAAAGCGACCGAGATTGAAAAGCGCCAGACCCTTTCCTCTGAAGGCGTCGGCGTCGTTCGCCTTTAGCTGGATTGCCTGGTCGTAATCTTGAAGCGAGCGATGGTAATCTCCTACGCCGTTATAGGCGCGGCCGCGGTTCATTAAGACCTGAGCAGCGTTCGGGTTTAACTCGATCGCCCGATCGTAGTCCTTAAGGGCGCGAGCGAACTCACCTTTGCGAGCATAGGCGCGTCCACGGTTGGCGAGAGCCAGAGTGTAATCTGGGTTCAGTTGGATCGCCTGGTCAAGGTCTTGAATGGCATGGTCGTAATCGTTCTTGCTACTGTAACTGAGACTGCGATTGTTCAAAGCCAAGGCGAATTTTGGGTCTAGTTGGATGGCCCGGTCATAATCCTGAATCGCTTGATCGTAATCTTTCTTGCTGTAGTAGGCCCACCCACGGTTGTTAAAGGCCTGGGCGTGATTTGGATTGAGCCGAAGGACTTCATTAAAGTCCTGAATCGCGCGATCGAAGTCTTTTTTGTCGGCGTAGACCTCACCGCGGACGAGGAAGATCTCAGCGCGGTCCGGACTTAACTGAATCGCCCTGTCATAATCCTTAATTGCCAGGTCGTAATTTTTTTTGTCGCGATAAACATCGCCGCGGTTGGAGAAAGCCAGGGCATATTTCGGGTTCAGCTGGATCGCCTGGTCAAAGTCCTGTACAGCCCGATCGTAATCGCCTTTGTTGCGATAGCTGAGGCCGCGATTGTTGAAGGCCGAAGCGAAATTTGGGTTCAAGCGAATCGCTTGGTCATAGTCTTCAATCGCGCGGTCGTAATCCTTTTTGTCGGAATAGACATTGCCGCGAGCGATGAAAGCGTCGGCGTAGTTTGGATTTAGTCGGATGGCCTGGTCGTAGTCCTGAATTGCGCGTTCGTGGTTCTTTTTGTTCCTATACACAACCCCTCGGGCATAAAAAGCCTGAGCGTCATTCGGGGCCAGGCGGATCGCCTGATCGTAATCCTGGATGGCCCGATCGTAATCCTTTTTGTCGGAATAGGTGTTGCCACGATTGAAATAAGCGTTGACATAGTTTGGGTCCAGCCGGATCGCTTGATCGTAGTCTTGGATCGCCCGGTCATAGTCCTTTTTGCTGCGGTAGGCGTTGCCACGGCCAAAAAAAGCGAGGGTGTAGTTCGGATCTATCCGAATCGCTTCGCTGTAGTCCTGGATCGCCTGGTCATCGTTCTTTTTGCTCCGATAGGCGATGGCACGGTTGTGAAAAGCGAGAGCGAGGTTTGGCTTTAGCCGGATCGCTTCGTCGTAGTCCTGAATCGCCCGGTCGTTATCTTCTTTCTCGGCATAGACGATGCCGCGGGAGATAAAAGCGGCGGGATAGTTCGGCTCTAATCGAATCGCCTGGTCAAAATCCAGCATGGCCCGGTCATAATCTTTTTTCTCATGATAGGCGGTGCCACGACTGTGAAAAGCCAGCGCCGAGTTTTGGTTCAGCCGGATTGCCTCGTCGTAGTCCTGAATCGCCCGGTCGTAATTTTTCTTGTTGTAGTAAACCCATCCGCGATTGATGAAGGCGCTAGTGTAGGTTGGGTTCAGTCGGATAGCTTGGTCATAGTCGCGAAGAGCCAGGTCATAATCGCCGCCGGCGTGGTACGCGCCCCCGCGGAGGTGAAAGGCCGTGGCATCCGTCGGGTCTAGACGAATCGCCTGATCCAAGTCCTTGATGGCCTTGCCGTAATCGCCTCGTCCGTAGTAGGCGCCGGCTCGGTTGCTGAAGGTGCCGGCAAAGTTTGGGTTGAGGCGGATGGCCTCGTCATAATCCTGAATCGCCCGGTCAAAATCGTTCTTGCTTAAATGGGCGAGGCCCCGATTAACGAAGGCAATGGAATCTTTCGGGTCCAGTCGGATCGCTTCGTCATAGTCCTGGATCGCCTTCTCGTAATTCCCTTTTTTATAATGAACGATGCCCCGGCTGTTCAAAGCTGCGGCGTTGCCTGGGTATAGCAGGATTGCATGATCGAAATCCTGGATCGCTCGTTCGTAGTCTTGCTTCTCGGTGTAAGCCCGGCCGCGGTTATAAATGGCCAGGACGTAGTTCGGATCTAACCGAATCGCCTGATCGAAATCCTGAATCGCTCGCGCAAAATCCTTCTTGATGCAATACGCCCAGCCGCGCTCATTAAAAGCAAACGCATAGTTGGGATCGAGCAAGATTGCCTGGTCATAGTCTTGAATCGCCCGATCGTAGTCCGTCTTCTTGAAATACGCGTTGCCGCGGCTGTCGAAAGCGACGGCGAGATCTTCCTTGTCGAGCTGCCCTGACTGAATGGTTTTTGTGCAGTACTGAATTACGGCGTCAGGATCTTTGCTGCGAAAGCACTTCTGGGCATCGTCGCTCCATTGCGCTCGAACGGTTGCGGCGCCCGCCAGAACGACAAAAAATTGAAGCCATAAAGCGAGATGGCGGCGACACAAAAAAATGCTCGTCGGTGTCCTTGGACGACGATCCGGAAGTGTCGTTAGCTGCATTCCAGCCTCTTAGCGACGCGTACGACCGATTTTATGCGAGGCATAGTTTTTTGACAAGCGGCGTCGCCGCGTCCGCCGCTTGATCGAACCAATCGGATGACATATGACGGTGCTATTCAACCGGGGGTTGATCATGGCGGCAAGCGAAACCATCATTCCAAAAAATACCGGCAAGACATTCGTGGTTAAAAAGGGCCGGATTATTCGCATCACCGGCGAATCGACGGCGGATTTCGTCGTGTTCAATCTGCGCGACGTGAAGGAGCGCTTCGATCAGGCGCGCACGAAAGTCGATCAGGGAAAAATTTACGTCACCACCGGCGACGTGCTGATCTCGAAGTACAACAATGTGATGATGACGATCGTGAAGGACACCTACGTGGGCACGCACGATCTGGAAAAGGGGATGTGCAGCACGTCGTTCTACAAAAAATGGGGCGACAAAATCTTCGCCATCTACGGCGCGACCTGGAAAAAGCTCGGCAGAAAAAAGGTTGTGGCGCCGAAGCACGGCTGCTGGGAAAATCTCGCCAGGGCGCTGAAGCCGTACAAAGTAAAAAAGGAAGACGTGCCGAGCCCGCTGAATATTTTTCAGACCATGGTGATCAACGGGAAGACCGGCAGCATGCGCTACGCGATGATCCGGCCGAAGCCGGGCGGCGACTCCATGGAGCTGCGCGCGGAGATGGACTGTCTGGTCGGCATCAGCGCGTGCCCCGAAGGCGGCCGAGGCAAGCCGCTCAGGATTACGATTTACCGCAAGTAGCGTCTTGAGGAGGTAATTATGTTCGAAGACCTCCGCGGTTTCCTCTCTCACCTGGAAAAACAAGGGCAGCTCGTTCACGTCGGCGACGAAGTCGATATCAAATACGACATCGCCGCGGGCATCCGAAAAACTTCGGACATCGAAGGCCCGGCGCTGTTATTCGAGAACGTCAAAGGATTTCCCGGCTGGCGCGTCTTGGGCGGTCTGTTCGCGACGCGAAAGTTGGTGGCGCTCGGTCTCGGCGTGCCGCAAGAGCAGATGCTGGAGCGCTACCTGACTTTGGAAGACAAGCGTATCCCGCCGGCAATGGTTTCCAGCGGGCCGGTCAAAGAAATCAAGTGGACCGGCGCGCAAGTCGATTTGAGCAAACTGCCCATCGTCACTCACGCGAGCAAAGATTGCGGCCCGTACGTCACGATCGGCGTGCAGGTCGGCAAAGATCCCGATACCCACATTCGCAACATGTCGATTCACCGCATGCTTGTTCTGGGAAAAGACAAATTGTCGCTCTGGGCGCCGGCGGATCACCATCTCGGCAGAATGATATTGAAGGCGGAAGAAAAAAACCGCGGCTTGGAAGTCGCGACGGCGATCGGCGTCGAGCCGTCGCTCGTCGTCGGCTCGCAAGCCAAGGTTCCCTACGGCATCGACGAGTACCACGTCGCCGGCGGTCTGCGCGGCGGGCCGGTGAATCTTGTCCGCTGCGAGACGATCGACGTCGAGGTGCCCGCGTCCGCCGAAATCATCATCGAAGGCGTGACCATTCCCGGCGAGCGCGTCGCCGACGGGCCGTACGGCGAATATCCCGGCTGTTACAGCGAGGCGAAACAGGCGCCGGTGCTCAAAGTCACCGCGATCACGATGCGAAAAAATCCGATTTACCAAACCGCGCTGACCGGCATGCCGGTCACGGAAAATCACACACTGATCGAATACGGCAATGCCGCGGTGGTCTATCGCGAAGTGAAAAAGATCGTGCCCGAAGTGCGCGCCGTCAACATGACTCCCGGAGGCACCTTCCGCCATCACGTCGTCGTCTCGATCAAAAAGCGCGCGGAGAACGAGGGACGGAACGTGATTTTGGCGCTGCTTTCGCTGGGCATCGGTCTCAAGCAGGTGATCGTGGTCGATCATGACATCGATCCTTTCGATCCGATGCAGGTGGACTGGGCGATGGCCACGCGTTTTCAATCGGACAAAGACGCCATCATTATCCCGCGCATCGCCTGTTCCACTCTGGACCCATCTTGTCCCGAAAACCGTGTCACCGCCGGGTTGGGCATCGACGCCACCGCGCCGATGAAAGAGCGCTGGCGGTTCGAGAAAGTGGAAATTCCCGGCGTCGACAAGGTGAAGTACATTTAGTCGTGCTCGTGTTCGTGGTTCGTGTTCGTCCGGACACGAGCACGAGCACGAGCGACGATCACGAATGGCTACGCATGAAAGACTTCGAATACCTCGAACCGACGACGGTCGCCGAAGCCTGCGCGCTGCTGCGACAATATAAAGGCGAGGCGCGGCCCTACGCCGGCGGCGCCTATCTCAGCATCGTCATGAAGCAGGGGCTTTTCCAGCCCAAGGCGCTCGTCAACATCAAAAAAATCGGCGCGCTCAAGGGCATCCGCTTCGATCCGAGCGAAGGCCTCGTCATCGGCGCGCTCGCGACGCATCGCGAGCTTGAGACCTCGAAGCTCGCCAAAGAGAAATTTCCCATCCTCTCGGAAGTCGAGCGCGAGGTGGCGAACATCCGCGTGCGCAACGTCGGCACGATCGGCGGCAATCTCGCCTCCGGAGAGCCGCTCACCGACCTGGCGCAGGTTTTTATCGCGCTCGACGCGCGCGTCGGCATTGCCGGTCCATCCGTCACCCGCGTGCTTGCCGTGGAAAAACTTTTTCTCGACTTTTATCAGACGGCGCTCGCCGAGGACGAAATTTTGACTCACGTCGTCGTGCCGCCGCTCCCCGCGCGCTCGGGCATCGAATACATCCGCTTCTCCAGCAGCTCGGTCGTGGACAAGCCGTGCGTCGGGGTTTGCGCGCGCATCTCGCTCGGAGCGGACAAAAAATCGTGCGCCACCGTCAGGATCGCGCTCGGCTGCGTCGGGCCGACGCCGATCCGCGCGCGCAAGGCGGAAGAGATTCTCGCGGGGAAAACATTTTCGCCGCAGGCCGCCGCTCAGGCCGGCGCGGCCGCGGCGGAGGAGTCAAGTCCGACGAGCGATCTCCGCGGCTCGGAGAAATTCAAGCGCGGCATCGTCCGCGTGCTGGTCCGGCGGGCGGCGGAGAAAGCTTACGAGCGTGCAGTTCATGCTTCGACAAGCTCAGCATGAACGGAAATTATCGCTACAGGATCATGTTCCGTTCGCCCTGAGCTTGTCGAAGGGGGAACGGAACTGTTGATCGGAAACTCATGAAGAAGCAGATTCACCTGCGTGTCAACGGTATGGAGCGAGCTCTGGAAGTCGCCCCACGCACGACGCTGCTCGACGCCGTGCGCGAGCAGCTCGGCCTCACCGCGGCGAAGCTCGGCTGCGACATACAAGTCTGCGGCGCGTGCACCTTGCTCGTCAACGGCAAGCCGGTCAGCGCCTGCTCGTATCTCGCCGTGGATGCCGACGGCAGCGAGGTTCTCACCACCGAAGGGCTGGGCGCGAACGGCGAGCTGCATCCGCTCCAGGAAGCATTCATGGACCTTGGCGCGCTCCAGTGCGGCTACTGTACTTCCGGATTTTTGCTCACGGCCAAGGCGCTGCTCGATGAAAATCCGCGGCCGAGCGATGTGGAGATTCGGGATTATCTCGGCGGGAATTTTTGCCGCTGCGGCTGCTACCAGGAGATCATGCAGGCGATTAAAAGCGTAGCAGGCGGGTGAGCGGGATCAAACAAATGGAACCAGCGGATATCGGCAAAACTTTTCGCCGGTTGGATTACGAAACTAAAGTAACCGGCCGGGCGCAGTATCTGGCGGACATGAGCGTGGCGGGCATGTGCCACGGCAAGATTCTCCGCAGCCCGTATCCGCACGCGCGCATCGTCCGCATCGACGCGTCGAAGGCGCTGAAAATTCCCGGCGTCGTCGCGACGCTCACGCGCGACGACATTTTGAATCATCCGGCCATCGATCCGTACTACGGCCCGGTCTTCAAAGACCAGACGATCGTCGCCGTCGAGAAAGTCCGCCACGTCGGCGATCCGGTCGCGGCGGTCGCGGCGCTCGACTTGGACGCGGCGGAAGAAGCGCTGCGTTCGATCGAAGTCGATTACGAAGAGCTGCCCGCGGTCTTGAACGTCGGCGATGCCTTAAAGCCCGGCGCGGCGCTGGTGCACGACTCGGTCAAAGTGCCCGAATCGGGTTTCGCCGATCTCGCCGAGCTGAAGCCGGTCGAAGGCACCAACGTCTGCACGCACTTCCGTCTCAACCGCGGCGACGTTCAAAAGGGCTTCGCCGAATCGGATCGCATTTTCGAGGACACCTTCACGCTGCCGGCGGCGCAGCACAGTTTTCTTGAGACGCACGCGTGCATCGCGTCGGTGGAGCCGGGCCGGCGCATCACCGTCTGGGCAACGACGCAAAATCCTTTCGTCGTGCGCACGCAATTGGCGAATATCTTTAAAGTGCCCGTATCGAAAGTCCGCGTCGTCGTCCCTTATCTCGGCGGCGGCTACGGCGGCAAAGTCTATCCCAAAATCGAGCCGATCACCGTAGCGCTGGCGCTCAAAGCCGGCCGCCCGGTGCGCCTCGTGCTCACGCGCGAGGAGGTTTTCTACACCATCACCAAGCACGCCGCGGTGATTCGCATGAAGACCGGCGTCAAGAACGACGGCACGCTCGTGGCGCGCGAGTGCGAGATCCATCTCGACACCGGCGCGTACGCCGAGATCGGGCCGCGCGTGGCGAAAAAATCCGGCTACACCGCGGCGGGGCCGTACAAAATTCCCAATCTGAAAATCGATTCCTACTCCGTTTACACCAACAAGCCGCCGGCGGGAGCGTTCCGCGGCTTCGGCGTGTCGCAATCGGCCTGGGCCGTAGAGTCGCAGATGGACATCGTCGCCGCGGCGCTTAAGCTCGATCCGCTCGCGCTGCGCAAGCAGAACGGCTACGACGAAGGCGACAAGTTCGTCACCGAAGAAACGCTGCGCGCCGTCGGGTTGAAAAAATGTCTGGACGAAGTCGCTCAATCGATCGAGTGGGGCAAGCGAGAAGAAATCACCGGCGCCAACGTGCGGCGGGGCAAAGGGCTCGCGTGCATGATCAAGGCGACGATCACGCCGTCGATCTCCTCGGCGGTGGTGAAGCTCAACGAGGACGCGAGCCTATCCATCTACACCGGCACGGTGGAGATGGGGCAGGGCTCGGAGACGGTGTTGGCGCAAATCGCCGGCAAGGAGCTCGGCATTCCGATCGAGACGATCCAAGTTCTCGGCGTCGATACCGACGTGGTGCCGTACGACCTCACGACTTCGTCGAGCCGCTCGACGTTTCACATGGGCAAGGCCGTGCAGCTCGCCGCGCAGGATATAAAAAATCAGCTCAAGCAGATCGTCGTCCGGGACTTCGGCATCCCGGCGGAGCAGATCGAAGTCGCCGGAGGAAAGATTCGCCTGCCGGAATCCGTGATCGAGTATAAAGACGCGATGTCGAAGCGCTTCGGCATGCAGGGCGGCACGCTCGTCGGCGAGGGACAGGTTAAGACTTCGACGAAAAACGAATTCGGCGAGAAGAGCACGTCGGCGTTTTGGTTCCTCGCGGCCGGCGCCGCCGAAGTGGAAGTCGACGTCGAGACCGGCAAGTTGAGGCTCGTCAAGTACGCGACCGCCGTGGACGTCGGGAAAGCGATCAACCCGCTCGGCTGTCGACAGCAGTTGGCCGGCGCCGCGATCACCGGCATCGGCCAGGCGCTGTTCGAGGAGATCGCCTACGACAACGGCCAGCTCATCAATCCCAATTTCATCGACTACGTGATTCCGTCGCTCGGCGACATGCCGCCGGTGATCGATCCGATTTCCGTCGAAGTGCCGGACCCGAGCGGTCCGTTCGGCGCCAAAGGCATCGGCGAGAGCGCGCTGATCCCGGTCGCGCCGGCGATCGCCAACGCCGTCTTCGACGCCGTCGGCGTGCGGATCAAAGATTTGCCGATCAAAGCCGAGAAAATATTTCTGGCTCTAAGAGACAAGGATGAGAGCGGGAGATGACGATGAAACGCAGCGTCTTTTTCTTTCTGTTCGTGTTGCTCGGCGCATCGCGCGTGTCGGCGATCGACGAGAAAAAACTCATCGACATGACCTACCCATTTTCCGAAGCGACGCAGCACTGGCCGACGGCGCAGCCGTTCAAGCTCGACAAAAAGGAAGAGGGCGTGACGCCGCAGGGCCACTGGTACGCCGCTTACAACTACAGCTCGGCGGAGCACGTCGGCACGCACATGGACGCGCCCTATCATTTTGCCGAGGGGAAATGGACCGTCGATCAGGTGCCGCTGTCGAAAACCATCGGGCCGGCGGTCGTCGTCGATGTGAGAGGCAAGGCGCAGGCCAATCGCGATTACCGGCTCGACGTCGTCGATCTGCACACCTGGGAGAGGCGGAACGGGAAGATTCCGCCCGGCGCCATCGTCTTCATGCACAGCGGCTGGGGAAAATTTTGGGCCGACCGGAAACAATTTTTCGGCGCCGACCAGCCGGGCGACGCGACCAACCTGCGCTTTCCCGGCTTCTCCAAGGACGCGGCGGAATTTTTGATTAAGGAACGGAAGATCGCCGCCGCGGCGACCGACACGGCGAGCATCGACTACGGCGCGTCGCGCGACTTCATCGTGCATCAGACTTTCGGCAAGGCCAACGTGCCGATCTTCGAGAACGTCGCCAATCTCGACAAGCTGCCGGCGAAGGGCGCGACGGTCTTCGCCCTGCCGATGAAGATCGAGGGCGGGACGGGCGCGCCCCTGAGAATTTTCGCGCTGCTGCCGTAAAGTCCGCTGAAGAGAGATCCTTCACTTTGTTCAGGATGACAGATGGGAACGTCAAAGGACATTAAGCAAAAAATTAAACCGCGACATCTTTTTTCTGTCGGTACAGAACAAAGGGAGAAGATGTCATTCTGAGCACAGCGAAGAATCTCTCCGAGCATCTTGCGCCTCAACGCACGGGTTCGGCCGCGTCGCTGCTCTCGGCCGGATTTAGCGGATCCGGAATAATTCCCCGCGCAATCAGTATAGGCACCGCCGCTTCGCGAAGCCGCGGCAGCTTGCGCGCGAAGAGCAACCCGCTTAATGCGCAGGCAAATCCGCCGACGCCGACGACAACCTGCGCGCCGATTCGATCCGCCAGCCATCCCGCAAGCAAGCTGCCGAACGGCGCCATGCCGACGAGCATCATCGAAAAGATGCTCATGACGCGCCCACGCATGCGGTCGGCGGCCAACGCCTGGAGGATCGTATTCGAGGCGGCGATCAAGACCATCCAGCAAAAGCCGACTCCCAGCAGAATCGCGAGCGAAAGCCAGAACCAGCGCGACGCGGTAAATAAAATCAGCCCGGCGCCGAACCCGATCGTCGTCATAACGATGATTCTTCCGAGGCCGCGCAATTCTTTCCGCCGGGCGAGAAACAGCGCGCCCGCCAGCGCGCCGAGACCGACGGCGCCCATCATCAACCCGAGCGCGTCGGCGCCGCCTTTGTGCACCTTGCCGGCGAAGACCGGCATCAGCGTCATGTACGGCATGCCGAGGAGTCCCACGCAGCCGAGCAAAAGCAACATTGCGCGTATCGGCGAATTCTTCGCGATATAGCGGAGGCCTTCGGTGAGCGACCGGACGATGGACAGATGCGGTTTCGTTTCGGTTCCCGTCTCGGGAATTTTCATCGCCAAAAGCGCCCACAGAACCGCGAGGTAACTCAGCGCATTGATCAAAAAGCAAAATCCTTCGCCGAGCGTGGCGATGAGCAAGCCCGCGAGTCCGGGACCGACGATCCTCGCCGCGTTGATCATCGAGGAGTTGAGCGCGATCGCGTTCGGCAAATCTTCCATGTCCACCAGTTGGTTGACCAAGGATTGCCGCGCCGGCATGTCGAACGCGTTGACGATCCCGAGCACCGCGCCCAGCAGAATCAACTGAGAAACTTCGATTCGTCCCGTCAGCGTCAGAGCCGCCAACAGCAGAGCCTGGAGCAGGGCCAGCGACTGGGTCAGCAGCAGAATGCGCCGGAGGGAAATACGATCCGTAATGACGCCGCCGATCGGGCTCAAGGCGAAAATCGGAATTTGCGAAGCGAAGCCGACGACGCCCAAGAGCGTCGCCGAGCCGGTGAGACGATAGACGAGCCAGCTCTGCGCGACTTGCTGCATCCACGTGCCGCAGACCGAAACGAGCTGGCCCGTGAG
>JBGPTS010000111.1:0-12286 GCA_041490745.1 Binatia bacterium
GCAGCGGTCGAAAATAAATACGATTTCATCATCTTCACCCGGCCCGGCATCACCCAGTTGGAACAACTCCGAGGCAAACGATTGGGCATTACCGGTTTTAATTCATCGACGCACTATGCCGCTATCATTGTAGCGCGCCATTTGAACGCCGATTTGAAGGAATTTACCCTCCTTCCAGCCGGGCTCGATCCTGAGCGCATCGCCGCGGTCACTTCAGGCTATGTCGATGCCACGTTCCTGGCGACCTCCGCGGCGCCCCTGGCGCGCAAAGCGGGGCTCAGCGAACTCGTGCAAGTGGGCGATCTCGGCGTAGAAGTGCAGGGCAACGGCCTTGCCACCTCCACCGCTTATATCGCCGCTAACCGTGAGGTCGTGAAGTCGGCGCTTAAGGGATTTGTCGAAGCGATCTACTTCGCTTACGCCAACAAAAAAGAAACCCAGCGGGTTTTCGCCAAGTACATGCGCACCAGCGATCCCAACGTCCTCGAAGATTCTTACAACGCCTATATCAAGTCGATTCCCAAAAAACCCTACCCGACGCTGAAGGGGATTCAGTTCATGCTCGACGTGCTCGCGCCGCAGCTGCCCAAGGCGAAGAACTTCAAACCGGAGCAGTTTGTCGATTTGACTTTTCTTCAGGAACTGGAGAAAGAGGGCTTCTTCAACGAGATGGCAAAGAGGTATCCCACGAAATAAATTTTGGATTTTCGATTTTGGATTTTGGATTAAATCAAAGATCGAAACAGGAAGGAAATACGATGGCCACAAGAGTGATCCAGCCCAAGGCGTTGTCCGATCCAAGACCGAGATACTCTCAGGGAATTCTCGCCGACGGCGGCAAGCTCCTTTTCATCGCCGGGCAGACCGCTTCCGACAAAGACGGCAACGTCGTCGGCAAGGGCGATATCGAAGCGCAGACGCGCCAAGTCTATACGAACATCATCGCAGTGTTGGAGGAAGCCGGCGGCTCGCTCGACGACCTGGTGATGACGACGACGTACATCACCGACAGGAAAAACCGCGAGGGCTACAATCGCGTCCGTATGGGATACTACAACAAGCTCAAGAATGCTCCTACGAGCACGCTCGTCATCATCACCGGCCTCGCGCACCCGGATTACCTGATCGAGATCAACGGGATCGCGGTGCTTTAGAAAAAAACGTGTTCGTGATCGTGGTTCGTGTCCGTCACGAGCACGAGCAACGAGCGCGAGCCACGATATGAAAGTCACCGTCCTCGACGATTACCAGCGAGCCTTCGAAGCTTCGCCCGCGATCGCGCGGCTCCGCGAGAAAGCCGAAGTTCGAATCCGCACGGAAAAATTCTCGTCCAATGAGCAATTGATTCAGGCGCTGCGCGGATCGCAGGCGATCATCCCGATCCGCGAGCGAACAAAGTTTCCCGCGCCGCTGCTCAGCGCCCTGACCGACCTCGAACTCATCGCCCAGACGGGCAATCACGCCTACCACATAGATATGGAAGCGGCGACCGCCGCCGGAATCGTCGTCACGCTGGCGCCGGGCGGCAACAGCGTCACCGAGCTCACCTTCGGTCTCATGATCGCCGTCATGCGGCGTATCCCCGAGAGCGACGCGGCCATGCGGCGCGGCGAATGGCCGCTGGTCCTGGGCTACGTTCTCAAGGGAAAAACGCTCGGCATCCTGGGGCTCGGCAAGATCGGCGCGGAAGTGGCCCAGATCGCCCGCGCCTTCGGCATGAAGGTCGTCGCGTGGGGACCGACGCTGACGCCGGAGCGAGCGGAGAAATCCGGCGCGACTTACATGACACTCGAAGACGTATTGCGCGGCAGCGACGTGGTCTCCGTGCATCTGAAGCTTTCCGATCAAAGCAAGGGGCTTGTCGATGAGAGCCGTCTGCGTCTGATGAAAAAAAGCGCCTATCTCATCAACACGGCGCGCGGCGCGATCGTCGATGAAAATGCGCTCGCCGAAATTTTACAGGAGAAAGCGATCGCCGGTGCGGCGCTCGACGTCTTTGTCGAAGAGCCGCTGCCGAAAACAAGCCCGTTAACGAAGCTCGACAACGTCGTCCTCGCGCCCCACCTCGGCTGGCCGACCGACGCCGGCTTTCGCGGCTTTGCCGAAAACGCCGTGGAGAATATTTTGAGCTACATGGAAGGAAAACTCATCCGCGCCATCAACCCCGAAGCGATCGAGCGCCGACAAAAACCCTCGCCCCTTCCCTCTCCCTCTGGGAGAGGCCTGTCCTGAGCGAAGTCGAAGGAGCGAGGGTGAGGGAATCCGCATTCGCTGAACGTTGATCGCTCACACCGCGTCGATCGTGCTTTTGTAAAGACTTTCATTTTTCTCATCGAGGATTTCCACCAGCATCCGAGGCGGCGATGACGTGGGGTCGATGGTGATCATGCCGTAGTTAAACGCTTTATTCGAGAAAAATTCGGACCTGGTGGAGTAGCCTATCCCAAAAGCGTTCAACGGCGCGGCGAGAGGTCCGGTCCCAATCTCTTTCAGTCTCCGAAGGTCACGGATTCGCGTCACGGCCGCGGAATGGAGGTCGGCGCTGATAAACACGACGCCTTTGATATTTTTCTCCTTGATCCATCTCAATACTTCCGCTCGCTCGCGCGGATAGCCGTCCCACCGGTCCCGGCCTCCGCCATAAAAAGGCACGCCCGTCCCAATGATTTTGAAAATGGCGGATGAAGCCGCGAGGGAGTCAAAAAGCCATTCCTTCTGTTGGGCCCCGAGCATTGTCCCCTGCGCGTGGTCGCGGTATTGCCTGGTGTCGAGAAGAAAAAACTCAAGCGCCTTTCCCCAGCGAAACGAACGATAGATTCGATCCGGCTCGGCGGCGTTGCGCCGCACCGGCCAGTAATCAAAGAAGGCTCTCCACCCGATCGCCGCCAGCGGATGATGCCCTTCATAGTTATCCTCGACTTCATGGTCGTCCCAGATTACGTAGACGCTGGTTTCCGCAAACAGCCTTTGGCTCGCCGCGTCGTCGCGGTTGCCGCGATACTTCGCCCAGAACTCGGAGAGTTCGGAGGCCGCACCGCCGCGGTCGGCGTAAATGGTATCGCCCAGATGAATGAAGAAATCCGGCTGTTTGACGCGCACCGCGTCCATGATGGTAAACGGCTTGTAACTTTCGCGTGTGTCGCCGCCGAAACAAAACTTCACGACTGCGAGATCGTCCGGTGCCGGCGCCGTGAGAAATCGCGCGATCGGCCCCGGCCTTTTCCCGGCGACCGCGGCGCGATAGTAGTAAGTCGTGGCGGGATCGAGTCCGCTCAGCACAATTCTCGCCGTATAATCGGACTCGCTCGCGACCCATGCCGACTCGGTCGAAGCGAAGGAATCAGGATTCGGCTCCCTGCCGTATTGAAGCGAGACCGCGTCGCCCGCTTCGGCGCGGAGCCAGACGACCGCGCCGTCCGGCGTCACATCGCCCGCTACGCATCCAAGCCATAGACCCGTATCGGCGTCGAAGCCGCGTGCGATTTGCATCGCGCAGCCGAACGGGCCGAGGGCAAACGGAACGGCAAGGCCGGCTTGGCCGGCTAATTTAAGGAAGGCGCGTCGTGTGAGGTGCATCGAACTTTGGACGTCTATGCGCGACGCCGTTCAAAGCGCCTGCCTCGCCGCCGCCGGACCGAAGTGCCGCAGCACCTCTTCGAGGTGCATGACGTCGGCGTATTTGTGGTGCAGGTCGAACAGGCAGACTTTATGCGAGAGCAGGCTGCGATCAAAAACGCACTCTTCCGCCACGACCGTGTGGAAGCCGTTCGAGTAGGCATCGACCACGCTCGCGCGCACGCAGCCGCTCGTCGTCTCGCCGCAGACGATGAGGCTATCGACGCCGAGCATCGTCAGGTGCGCCGACAGCGGTGTGCCGAAGAAACCGCTCGCGCGTTCCTTGTAAATAATCAAATCGCCCGGCTCCGGCTTGAAGGCGTCGTAGATCTCGTACGCGCGCGGATCGACCTTGGCAACCTTCCGGTTGGTAGCGTGCACTCGGGCGGGCTTGGCCGCCTGGCGCGTCTCCGTCGTCGTGTAGATGACGGGCAGGCCGGCGGAGCGCGCCGCGGCGAATAATTCTTGAATCGGCCCGATCGCGTTCCACGCGTGAACGCCGCACGCGCTGGGAAATTCCTTGACGACCTCGCGCACCGGGCGCGCCCCTCCTTCGAAAACCAGATTGTACAAGTCGATCGCCAAAAGCGCCGGCCGTTTTCCGACGTAAACGTCTCTCCGGTAGTGCCGGTAAATTTCCAAAAGCTCGTCGCTGACAACGTCCTTCCAGCAGTGTTCTTCAAAATGATCGGTCATCGCTCCAGCCTCCGTCGCATTTCTCAATCTTATCTATGCTCCACCCGCCGCGGCTGTCAAGTCAGGAGCGGGTCGCATGATATTGACTCCACCGCCGGTGAAAAGTATGGTGCGCGAGAGGAGAAAAAATGTCCGTAAACAAAGATTTGGCTAAAAAAGTCTTGGCGGCCATCGACCGGGACGAGCTCGCGCAGCTCGGCTGCGATCTTGTCAACCATCCGAGTCCGACGGGACAGGAAAAAGCGGTCGCCGAATTTATTTTGCATTGGTTTCAGACGAACGGTTTGAAGGCGATCCGCCAGGAAGTCGAGGTCGATCGGCCGAACGCCGTCGGCGTGCTCAAGGGCGACGGCACGGGCTTGAGCCTCGGCTTCAACGGCCACATGGACACGAGCTTCACCGGCACGGCGGAAGATCTCCGCATGGTCGCCGACATCGAGCCGGAGTCGGAACTCCGCGGCTCGATCGCCGGCGACAAGGTGCGCGGTCTCGGCATCTCCAACATGAAGGGCGGCGTTGCGGCGTTCATGATCGCCGCGAAGGCGCTCCAGAAGAGCGGCGTCAAGCTCAAAGGCGACGCCGTGTTCGCCGCGGTCGTTGGCGAGATCTCGCGCACGCCGATCGGCCCGTGGCAGACGAAAGAATATCGCGGCGAAGGCGCGGGCACGCGACATTTGCTGACCCACGGAATGCACACGGACTTTGCCGTCGTCGCCGACGGCTCCGACTTGAACATCGTCTGGACGCAGACCGGCGTCGTGCAAATAAAGATCACGACCTTCGGCAAAGCGGAGGCGGCGTGGGGCAGCAAGCGCTCGACGCATCCGATGGAGAAACTGAACGCGATCGTGAAAATGACGAAAATCATCCAGGGGCTGGAGCGCTGGGCGGAAGATTTCGAAGAGCGCTACATCTACCACTCGCCCACCGGCCCGCTCTATCCCAAGGTCAACATCGGCGCGATCGAAGGCGGCGCGCCCTACCGGCCGAACTATTTTCCCGGCGTGTGCAGCATCTACGTCGATATCCGCACGCCGCCTCAGGTGCGTCCCGTCACCGTGCAGTACGAAGTGGAAAAAACGCTGGCGGCGCTCGGCGTCGAGCACGAGGTGGAAGTCTATAAATCGCTCCTCGGCCACGAGGGCAAAAACGTCGAGCCGCTGGTCGCCTCGCTCGAAGAGATCCACCAGTTTCTATTTGGCGCGAAGCTCCGGCCGGAGGCGCCCGACCGCGCCAGCATCTGGACCGACACCAACGTTTACAATGAGCTCGGCATTCCGGCGGTGAAGATCGGGCCGCGCGGCCGGCGCATCGGCCCGCGCAACGAAGAGATTTTGATCGACGACATGCTGAAGGCGGCGCAAATCTACGCGCTCGTCGCGCTCGATATTTGCGCGCGCGAGCGCCGGATGTGAGCGCCGATCGCTCTCGAGAGCGCCGCCGTCCGGCTTCGATCCCGTAAATCCGATAAGAGGATTCAGTCTCGCGCGGCGCAACGCGCTTTCGGCCGGTTAAAGATGAATTCTGCGCCGCGGCCTGAACGCGCCGCCGAGACGCCGGCGGCGCGCGTCGTTTGACAGAACCGCCGGCTTGCCCGATACTTTGTAATTTGAATCGCGTGGATAAATTGTCGAAGCACGTTTGCATGCGCATGCGGGCGAATCAGCCGTCGCGCACGTGGCGGAGACTGTCGCTCGCCGCCGCGTCGTTCCTGCTGCTTTTCCCCTTCGGCTGCAGCGTCCGAATGCCGCCGCCCATCGCTATTTTCAATCCTCCGGTCTTCCGGCCCACGAGCCCGCAGGAGGTTTCCGGCCTGCCGCACGCGCTCGCGGCGATCATCACCGTTTCGACCGTCGATCTCGGCCTGCCGCCCGTCGAGCCGCTCTATCTCCATCTTTATAGAAACGCGGGCTCCTACGCCGCCGGCACGCAGTCGTTCACCCGGCTGCGGGACGATTCTCTGCGATCGACCCTGGCCCAGCCGAACGAGAACCGACTTCACGTCAACCTGGCGCAGACGCGCGGACAATCGTGGGCCGCGTTGATCAGAGTCCTGGCGCACGAATACGGGCATAATATCGAATATGTTCTCGCCGGCAGCATGGAACGAAGAAGCGAATGGATCAGCGAAGGATTTGCGGATTGGCTCGCGGCCAAGGTCATGGATTCGCTCGGCTGGGAAAGTTACTCCTCGACGCTGTCCCGCGCGGAGCGGGAGCTCGCGCGTTACGCGGCGCCGCCTCCCCGGCTGTCCGAGCTTGCCGCGTTCGAGGGCTGGGCGAAGGTCGCGGCGCGACCGAGAGGAAAGACCGAAGCTTACGATCTGGCTTTTTTCGCCGTGCACAAGCTGATCGAAAAGAAAGGCGTGACGGCGCTGATGGATTATTTTGCCTCGGCGGATTTTCCCGAGAGCTTCGGCCTGACTGAAAGCGATTTTGCGGCCGAGGTGGGGCGACTGCTGAACGATTCGGCGACGGCGCATCTCCCCGCCGAAGGCGGCATCCAGGCCGAACGGCCCGAATGGAAAATCGGCTACCAATGGGTTTATGCGGTCGGCGCGCCCGGCCTTCGAGGAACCGTGTTGTTTCCGAGCGAAATCACCCGGGAAGATATTTTCGACAACGTTCCGGTTTACATCCTCACGGCCGGCAAAAACGAATACCCGCACGGCAAAGACACGCTGAACGTGCTGGCGACTCTCTACGAAGGCCGGATGGTCGGCAAAAACGATCCGCCCTCGGCGCCGATTCAATGGCCGCTCGCGACCGGCAAAAAGTGGCGCAATGCTTTCGCGGTCAACAACGAAGACTCGACGCCCGCCTATACGATCGACACGGAGCTGGTGGTCGCGGGCCTTGAAGAGGTGCGCGTCCCTGCCGGCGCTTTTATCGCGTTTCGGATCGAGACCTACACCTCCGACACGGGAGAGCTGATTTCCGAGCAGTGGTACGCGCCGCGCGCGCGCTGGATGGTCAAAACCAAGACATACCGCGAGGAAGGCGTGATCGAGCAGCAGCTCGTGAGCTTCAATCTCGATTGACCTGCGAGAAAAACTCCGCCCCAAAAGGTCAAATAAAAAAGGGGCAGCTCCCGTTCAAGGGTAGCTGCCCCGGAATCCCGCGTTTGAGATACGATCTAGGGGTGCGTTTTCTTGCCGATGTTGGTCTGAGCCGCGCAGCTCTGGATTTGCCCCTTCTGCGCGCCGGAAATGACCTTTTGCTTTTTGAGCATGTTCGTCGCCTTGGCGACGCAGCTTACAAATTTGCCATGATTCGCGGGGTTGTCGTCGCAAGCGTCAAGCGACGCCTCCAGTGACTCGGCAAGGCTGCAACCGCTCGGCAATACCGTATCGAGGCCCGAGATATTGCAGGTCGTGTTCCCGAAGCTGAAGGTCGCCTCTGCAACGGTAAAGGGGCAGGCATCGATAGCGTTGTTTACACCGTCACCGTCACAGTCAAGCAGCGGATCGGGATCCAGGTTATCGCACGTATCCACACTGTTGAGTATCCCATCACCGTCACAGTCACCGTTGGGGAAGAGGAAGGGATCGCAGGCCGGGTTTGCCGCGGCGGCAGCGGGCGCAGAACCGATCACCAATGCCAGCATAAATGCGGCGCTGAACAGGACCAACTTTTCGATATGCATAGAGGGCCTCCTTGTGGATGTGGTCAGCGATTCACAGCAGACATACAGCACAAACCATGCCGCACATTTTATATCCGGAGCCCTCGAAGCCCAACGAACTTAATGATGTAAAAAGAGAAGCTTGTGAATTTTTGCTTGCCGGCCGGAGGCAAAATCCGGTTCCAAAAAACGTCAACCGGAACTGAAGCGCGTTAAACGACTGAAGGTAAATTACTGCAAAAGCGGGCAAACCCCTACGGTTGACGACGAGCGACGGCTTGTCGGCCCCCTGTCGTTGGCACCGAGGATCTCACGAAGAACGGGAGATGTGCAGCGGCAGAATTTTTCCCCGCGCGCTGGCATAAGGAACTTCGCGCCTGGAGCTCTCTCAACTCTTTGATAGCTGAACGCATGTCCGCTACGGCTTGACGATGAACGACGGCGCTTCCGCCGCCTTTTCCTTTGCCTGGCTGAGATAGAATGCGACGCTCTTCTGCACGAGGCCGGTAAGAAACGAAATGTCGAGCGCGCCGATTTCTCCTGCGGCGAGCTGCCGCGCGACCGCGAAAGCGAGTTCGGCTTCCTCCTTGCGCCCGCTTTCCAGCAGCGAGAGCGCCATGTCCTCCATCCTGCGCCGGAAAATCGCGCCGCTCTCGCCGGCGAAGATTTCGCGCGCCGCGTCGCGCACGATCGCGGAAAAGCGCTCTTCTTTTTGAATCTCATTCAGCACGAGCCGGCTGCCACGCGCCTCTTCGATGCGCTCGAAATAAGGCTTCATCCAGTCCTCGTCGAGAATCCAGAAGCGAAACTCCGGCTCGTCGAGAAGACGCCGCGAGCGCGCGCGCCAGTCTTCGGAGCCCGCGCCGTCCGAGCTTAACCGGCTATAGATCGGATGCGGCGCGGCTTTGGGCTTCATCGGATTGAAAGCGGCGCGCATCGTGGAGAACTCCGCGGTCGCGCCCTGGCCGAGAGATTTTGCCTTTTCATAGGCTTCGTAGAGAACGAGATCGATGTATTCCCACGGCGCCGGCGTCATCGCGATGCCGCGGTCGTCTTTGATCTCCTGCATCCTGGCGCGAAGTTCCTTGCGCGAGAGAGCCGCGCCGCCCGCGCGCAAGAGGCCGGCGCGGTCGCTCACCATGCCCTGAAGCAACAGCAGGCCTCCGCCCGCCTGCGGCCGGACGAGCCACGCGAGCCGGTCGCCGGCGCCGTCGATGAGACAGAGATAACCTTCGATCTCCGGGCCGAGGTTGAGCGCGATCCGCCCCGGCGCAACGCCGGCGTTCTCATGGCGTGGAACGGCGAGCCCTCGTTGTTCCAGCTTGAAGAGCGAGCGGCGCGCTTCGCGTTTGATTTCTTTTGCACCGGCGCTTTTCTCCAGCTCAAGCAGCGCATCGACGGCTGCCGCGTCGGCGACGCGCCCGAGCAGAAACGCGACGGCGAGATCGGTGTCGCGCGCTTTGCCGATGTGGGAGACGAGTGAAGCGACGGCGGCGGCGGAAACGTTTTCGGAATCGACGCCAGACTCACGCAAGCGTTGGAGCCCTTGCTTGATCAAATCTTCCCGCGCGTCTTTCTTCGCCATGCCGAATTTTTCTTCTTCCCCTAAAACGAGATTCTTCGCTCCGCTCAGAATGACATAAAAGACCTCCGTCATCCCGAACGAAGTGAAGTATCTCTCTGCTCCTATTCATCTAATCGAGCTTTAGTAAATCGCTTTTCTTCCCCGGCCTCCCCGCGATAGTGAAATTCGGCCACTCTTCGACGTTGGCGTTGCGGTAATTCTCGCGGTACCATTTAACGATGTCGCCCGCGCGCGCGAACCAGATCTTGGAATGACCCTTGGCGTAGCGGATGAACTCGCGCAACAAGACGGCGCGGAACGGCCGACCGCCGACGAACGGATGATTGCCCCAGATCATGAATTTCGGGTCCGTCTCCCCTTCTTCGTACATGCAGTCGAACGTGTCCTTCCACATCTGCAAGAGATCGCGCGGCGTGCGCCCGGCGCGCTGGTAGCTGGAATAGTCGTTCAGGTCCTGAAAATACGACAGCACCGTCAGCTCTTTGTTTTTGACTTTCAGCGTGTAAGGCGTCTCTTCGTGCTGCGGGTCCATCCAGTAGGTGTAGCCGAGCTCCGTGATGATCTCCACGGTGTCGGCGCTCGGCGCCACGCCGGTCGAGAGATATCCCACGGGCGGCTTGCCGACGACGTCTTTCACCGCCTGCACGGTGCGCTGCAAGTCTTTTTTCTCCTGCTCCCGCTTTTTCATGTAACTGTAATCGTGAATCCACGTCTCCGTGCCGATCTCATGGCCGTCGGCCACCGCTTCTTTGACCACGTCGGGATAATTTTTGATCGTGATGCCGGTCGGAAACCACGTCGTCCGTATTCCCTCTTTGCGGAAAAGTTCCAAAAAGCGAAATACGCCGACGCGCTCGCCGAACTCGCGGTCGGTGATGCTGGCGAGACTTTTTTTCGTCACGGCGTTTTTCGGATAGCCGCGGCGGTTTTCCTGCTGTTTCGATTCGGCGCCGCCCAGATCCTCCGGCCAGGTTTCGAACGCGACGCACGGCACGATCGCGATGCGCGCGCCATCGGGCCATTTGATAGGAGTTCTTTTCCGCTTCATGATTTCCTCCGTGCTGGTGAAATGAGTTTTACATCTGTCACAATAACGCCGACTTTCCAAGCTACGCTAGATAATGGCGACGCCGGAGCGGTTAAAATGGATTGATTTTGAAATGCTTTCAGGCCGGTCAAAACGGTCCAGAGACGAGGCGCGCGCTGACCCGCGAGCGCAGGCGTACTTATTTCAGGGAGCCTGTCCTGAGCAACGTCGAAGGATCGAGCGAAGCGGGTCAAGCGCAACAAACTCAACGCCCGCCTGCGGGTTTCTCGAAGGGCCGATGCGTGCGACGAGGCAGAATCAAGCGTACCGCGGAAGTTCCTTTAAAACTCTCGTGCAGCGTAATAGAGATGTATCGCATCGGCCCGGAGAGAGACTCGGAGGCGGGCTATGGTATATGGGCGTTTTCACCGCCCTGAGAACCACTTGTCGTAGAGGCGCTGATACGTCCCATTCTCTTTGAGCGTGAGCAGCGCGTTATCGACCGGCCGGCGATGCGGGCTGTTCTGCGGAAAGACGATGCCGTAGCTTTCTTTGCGGAAAATCGGCCCGACGAGATTCACTTTTCCTTTGCCCTGGCGCGCCGCGTAAAAAAGCAGCACGGGAGAATCGAACACCACCGCGTCCACCTGACCTTTGAGCAATGCGTCGTACGCCTGCTCGATGCGCGGAAACTCCGACGGCTCGAGGTTTAACTGGCGCAGATAAGCGGCGGAGGTGCTGCCGGTCGTCGTCGCGACTTGCTTGCCCGGCAAGTCTTCCGGTCCTTTGATGTCGCCCTGGAGTTGTTGCACCGTGAGCGAGCTCGTCACCGTCGCGGTGAAATACGCGACGAACACGACCGCCGTGAACATCCAGAGCACCGCGACGATGCGGCCGAGCTGGCTTCTCGGCATCTGGTCCGCCTGAGTCGCCAGCGTCGAGGCCGCCCACCAGCAGGCCTCGAAGATGCCGGGAAAATAATTTCGGTTCTCGATCATGCCGCGCGGGTGGCGGCGCTCGGACCACCAGACGATGTGCGCCGGGACGAGGATGAAGAGCAGCGTCACGCCGACGAACGGCAGCACGGCGAACGATAAGAGGACGCCGAGCGCCTCGGCGATCGAGCTGCCGCCGGAGGATTGCTAGCGAACCATGATCTGCAAGCCCGCATCGAACATCGGCTGGGAGAAGTCGAATTCCGTGCTGCGCTCGGCGGTGATCGAAATCGCCGCGATGCCGAGATCGGCCTTACCCGATTTAACCGCCGCCAGAAGCTCCGGCACCGTGGCATGCACCGACATCTCGGCGCCGGTTTTCATCTCTTCGGCGATGCTCTGCCAGAGATCGACGCTGAAGCCGGCGAGCTTGCCGTTTTCTTTATAGACAAAAGGCGGGATCTCGCGTATGGCGACGCGGAGGCGCCGTGCGGGAGCCGCGGCGGAGTACGCCGGTGGTGACGGCAGCCAGCCGCCGAGCGCCAGCGCGAGCCACGCGGCGGCGAGTCGAGCGGCGAGCGCGGTCGGAAAATAAAGGAGCCGATCACCTCGCCGCGTCATCGCCCGGAGCCGCCTCCTCCTCTTTTTTTTCTTCTTGGGGTTTCGCCACTTCCACTTGTGGGCCGAAAACGATCAGCGGGTCTTGTCCCGCCTTCAGCGTCGCGGCGATTTGATCCAACGCGAGAAATCTTTCCGGCGGGCTCGGATGAGTGGCGAGAAATCCTCTGGACGTGCTCTCGGGCA
>JBGPTS010000112.1:0-12261 GCA_041490745.1 Binatia bacterium
AGCAGGACGCAAAATTCCTTCTCGGCCACTTCGAGATCGATGCCGCTGAGCGCTTCCACGCGCCCGCGCGCCGTGTCGAAGTGCTTCTTGAGTCCGCGAATGCGAATCAACTCCCCGACCCCCATTCTCCCAGCCGCGAGAAGCCGATTTTCAATCCGCCGACGACGAGCACGGCGAACAGCACCAGCATGACGCCGAGCGCGGCGACCTGCGGCACCCAGCCGTTGCCCCAAAATTGCCACACGATCGTCGAGACGACGAGATTTTTCCGCGTGCCGAGCGCCAGCGCCATCGTCACCTCGCGGTAAGACAGCATGCTGATCCAGATCCAGCTATTGAAAATTCCGGCGGCGACGAGCGGCAGGACGATGCGGCCGAGGACGGTGGGCGTCGACGCGCCGGAAACTTTGCCCGCCTCTTCCAACTCGCGGTGCACCTGGATCATCACGCCGTTGGTCGTGCGCGTGCCGTAGGCGATCCAACTGACGGAGTGCGCGATGGCGATGATGATGATCGTGCCGTAAACCGGGAAAATATTCCGGTAAGCCAGGCCGAGGTAACCGAGGCCGACGGCGAGGAGAATGCCCGGTATCGCGTGGGGAAGAAACGCGAGCGTGTCCAGGCTGCCGCGAAAGCTCACCTCGGTCCGCACGACGATCCAGGAAATCAGCACGCTCAAAATCATCGTCGCCGTCGGCACGACGAACATGAGGATCGCCGTGTTGATAAACGGCAGCGCGCCGACGTAATCGAACATGTGCTCGTAGTTGTCGAGCGACATCTGCGCGAAGGAGGCGGCCGAAGGAAGCTGGAGATGCGGGAGCAGCGAGGCCCAGAGCAGAACCAGAAACGGAATAAACACCTCCATCGAAAGATAAAGCAGAGCGAAGGCGAGCGCCGCCCACTTCCAGCGCCCGAGCGCAATCTGCCGCGGCCGGTAGCCGCGCCCGGTGATGACCGTGTATTTTTTTCCGTGCTGCACGAGCCGTACGTAGAAATAGGCGAGGATCAAACCGGCGGCGAGCATGACCGCGCCGTACGCCCCGGCGATGCCGTAGTTCGGCAAGCCGGTCGGCGGGTTCGTCGAGGTATAGATCAACGCGCTCAGGACGAGAATCCGCGCCGGGAGACCGATGATCGCGGGAACTTCGAAGACGGCGATGGCCGTCATGAAAAGATAAACCATGACGCCGGCGATCGCCGGCAGCGTGATCGGAATATTGATCCGGAGAAACGTTTGCAACTTGCTCACGCCCGCGGTGTAGGCGGCTTCTTCGAGCGCCGGGTCCATCGTGCGATAAGCCGCCGCCAGCATAAAAAACGCCGACGGCACGAACGACACGCCCTGGATAAACGCCATGCCGGGAATGTTGTAGAGGCTGAGCAGCGGCTGCTCGATGCCGAATAGATGGCGCGCCCATTGGTTGACGAGACCGATGCGCGGGCTAAGGAGCAGAATCCACGCGATGGTACGGAGAAAAACCGGGATCAGAATTCCCACCGTCATGAGAACGTAGATCGTTCCCTTGAACGGCAGGTCGGTGCGCATGAGCAGCCAGACGAGCGGCACCGCGAAGAGCAGCGTCACGAAGACCGTTCCCGAAGCGAAGATGAGCGTGTTGGCAAGAACTTTGTACGTGCCGGCGTTGCTGTAAACGGCGGCGAAGTTCGCGAGCGTGAGCGGCCCGCCCTCGCCGGGAAAGCCGGTGCGCAGGCTCATGAGCACGACCATCAATAACGGCGCGCCGATCACGACGGCGAGCAGCGCCGCAAGTCCGCCGGCGAAAAACCCGACGCCGTGGCCTTTGAAGTCGATGGCGCTTCCGGCCGCGCCGGCGTCGGTTGCTGTGCTCACGCGATTTCTCTTGGAGTCTGAAGCTTTTTAGAAACCGACGAGCCCCGCCGCTCGTGCTTCGACCAGCTCAGCACGAACGGCTAATTTACCCGCACGTTTCCGTTTACCCTGACCCCTCGACAGGCTCGGGACTAAAGGCTGTCGAGGGGGCCTGCCCTGAAGCCCCTCGAAGGGTCGAAGGGCTATAGCCCGCTGAAACCGAAAATTTTTCCGTACTCGCGCGAGAGTCGATCGACCGTCTCGGCCTGGTCCTGGCTCATGTAAACAACCTTCTTCCCTTGCACGTATTTGTAAGCGGACGTGCCGGGGACCAGCGTGGAGCTTTGGCCGGCGAATTTTTCCCAGATTTTCTGCGCCTCCGGCGTGGTGAGATAGGCGGCGAACAGGTGCCCGACTTTCGGGTGCACCGCGTTCTTCGGCACGCCGGCAAGATAGCCCGGCGCGAGCAGCGGCGACACCGCCTCGGCGAAAACGACCGGAGCGCTCTTGTTCTTTTCGGACTTGATCTCGCTGTCGCTGAGCGAGACCGCGATCTCGATCTCGCCCAAGAGCAGCCGGTTGTAAATTTCGCCCAGCCTGCCGAGGATCAACTCCTGCTTGGTGAGAGCGTTCACAAACTGCGTCGTCTTCTCTTCGCCCCACGGACCGGCGGCGAGCCGTCCCATGTGATGCGTCGCGCTCGACACGCCCATCTTGCCCTTCCACTTGGGGTTCAACAGATCGTCCCAACTTTTCGGCGCGTCCTTCGCCGCAACCAATTGCTTGTTGTACGCGGGCAGGACAAATTGATTGGCGAAACTCACGGCGCCGTTGTCGAATTGAATCGCCTTGGGATCGACACCGATGCTGCGATAGTCGAAGGCCTGGTGCAATTTTTTCAACCACAGGGTCGCGTGATGCGCGTCGGTGACGACCATCAAGTCCCATTCCGGCGGCGTGCCGCTCGCCGCCAGGCCGACGAGCTTGCCGACGTCGCGCGTCATGTTTCCCGAAGGGCTGTATTGCAGCTTGAGATTAAGGTCGTATTTTTTATTGAACGCGGCGTTAAGCGCCTGCGCCCCCTGCGGCGTCAGCGTCGAGGGCGCATAAAATTCGAACGTCGCTTCTTTCTTGGCCGCGGCGACCAACTCGTCCACGGGCGCCGCCCATGCGGCCGCCCCGAACCCGATAACGATAAACAGCGCGACGTGCGCGAATAGCTTCTTCATGATTCCCTCTTAATTTCTTGCTCCTCTGCTCCCCTGTGCTTCGCTCGCTAATCTATTGGATTTTCGGCCCCGTGTATTCTAAAACATAAAGTCCGCCTTTAATTCGGTCGGTGACATAAATCAGCCCGTCGGTGTCAACGTAAAGATCGTTGAACATCGGCGCCTTCTGTCCGTCGGGCGGCGGCGGAATAAAAAAACCAACCTCTTCCGGCCGGTACTGATTTCTGATGTCGAAGATTCTGAGTCCGGCGTTATAGTAAGTCACGAAAATAATATTTTCGCTGTGAAACGAGCCGGGCCGGTTCTCGTGCGCGTTGTGCGGCCCGAAGCGAAGCCCTCGCTTACAGAAGTCGCCTTGCGGCACCGGACACGTGCTGACGATGACCGGATTTTTTTCTTCGCGAATGTCGATCAGCCAAACGCGCTTCTCGCCCTCCTGGCAGTCGTACTTGACCGACTCATCGACCGCTACGACGAGCTTTCTGCCCGGAAGCGGCAGCGTCGTGTGCGCGTAGCCGCCGTAGGGCGGGCTCCAATCGATGCGGCTGATAATTTTCGGCCGGGCGATGTCGGAGATGTCGAGGATCGCCATGCCGGCATCGACCATTGCGACGTAGGCCCGTTGACCGTCGGGAATAATTCCGTGGACGTGAAAATGCTCGCCGGGAAACGGCGTCCAGTCGGGCGGCGTCTCTTCTCCCTCTTTCGTTCCCGGAATCCACCAGGCGCCCGCCTGTTTCGGATTCGACGGGTTGGAAATATCCGCGATGAGATAAGCGCGCTCTTTGATTCCGGGCAGCACGGCGCCGACGTGGGCGTATTTCCCGTCGGTGAACCACATACGGTGCACGCCCTTGCCGGGAATTTTCATATAGCCGATCTCCCGCGGCGCGGTCGGATTCTCGATCGTGTAGATGCGGATGCCCGCTTCGTTGGGAACGGTGGCGGCGACCGTCTTGTCGAAATACGGCCGCTCTTGATTCTGGATCAGAATATCGCCGGCGATCTGAACTTTGTGCGCGTGCGTATTGGGCGGGTGCGGCATCTGGCGGACGACGCGCGGGTCGGCGGGATCGGCGGCATCGACGATCGTCAGCGCCATCGGCGAAGTTCCGAGGTGCGCGATATAAACGTAGCGGCCGTTTTTTAGCAGTTGCATGCCGTCGCCGTGCCCGTTGAGATCGTGATGGCCGACGAGACGGACGTTCCAGCTTTCGCTTTTTGCTTGAATTTCTTTGATCTCCGCCTGCACGAGAATTGCTCCTTACAGAATTTGCGCGCGTTGAGGCCGTGGACAGCGATTCTCATATACTTCCCCGGTTGCGAGCTTGTCAACCGTCGCGCGGTTGGCGCGCCGTCCTATCTATGCTATGAGAAATTCGGTCCGAACAAGGAGCGTGTCATGAAAAGATTGGCGAGTGTCGCCGCGTTTCTCTTCCTGTTCTTCATTCAGTCCGTTGACGCGCAAGTAAAAAAGATCCCGGTCGCGTACAGCGCAATCAGCGCGACACAAAGCGGCTTTTACCTGACGAAAGAAACGGGTCTGTTCGAGAAACACGATCTGGCCGTCGATATGGTTTATGTCGCCGGCGGCACGCGCGTCGCTCAAGCGCTGATCGCGGGAGAATTTCCCGTGGCGTTGGCGGGCGGCACGATCGTGAACGCGAATCTCGCCGGCGGCGATATCGCCGTCGTCGGAGGAGTGGTGAACGTTCCGTCGTTTTACGTTTACGTTCACCCGTCGATCAAAAAACCGGAGGACTTGAAAGGCAAATCGCTCGGCATCACGACTTTCGGCTCGTCCACCGACTTCACGCTACGCTATCTGATCAGGAAATGGGGCATGGAACCCGACCGTGACATTAGAATCATCCAGGCAGGCGGCCAGCCGGAGATTTTCGCCGCGATGCAAGCCGGCGCGATCCAGGGCGGCAATCTCTCCTCGCCGGCCGATTACAAAGCGAAGAAGGCGGGCTTCACGCTGCTGGCCGACTTCGCCACAGTCGGCCTCGACTATCCGACGGTGAGTCTCGTCTCGACGCGCTCGTACATCAAAAAAGATCCGGCGACGGTGAAACGTTTCATCACGGCTTACAGCGAGGGCGTTCATCGGCTCTTTACCGACAAAGAGCTCGGCATGAAAGTCCTCGGCAAATACACTCGCACCCAGGACCGCGAAGTGCTGGAAGCGTCGTACGGCTACGCGACGAATTTTATCGAGCGCACGCCGAAGCTGCCTTACAAGGCCGTCGAGACCATTCTCGAACAAACCGCGTTGACGAACCCGAAAGCGAAGCAATTCAAGCCGGAAGATTTTATCGACGCGAGTTTTTATAACGAGCTTGAAAAAAGCGGCTTCTTCAAGAATCTCTGGCGATAGACCGGTGAAAAAGGCCCATCTACCATAGCCCGCCACCGGCGGGCGTTAAAATGGGCGCGCTCGATCGCGTTCGCTCGATCCTTCGACGTTGCTCAGGACAGGCTCCCTGAAAAAAGTACGCCTGCGCTCAGCCTGTCCTGAGCGAAGTCGAAGGATCGGTTGCTCGCCCCCCTTGTATCTGGAACCTTTTTGACCGGTCTAAAATAAATCCGATTCTCATGACGGCCGTCGCTCTGAGAGAATTCGGCGCGCGGGAGGTTCTCCGCTTAGAGGAAGTGCCGGCGCCGTCTCCCGGTCCCGGCGGAAAGATTATCTTGAAACCGACCGCGGGATAGATTTACGGCACCGGATTGTCTATGGCTTGAGTAGGGGCGGTGCGCGATCCTCCCCTACAAGGAGAAGGTTCATGGCACAGATCGTATCCATAATCGGCATCACCCACAATCCGTTCATGCCGCGTCTCTTCAAACAGCCCACGCGCCCGCCCGGCTGCGCCAAGGTGCAGGAGCGCATCGCGATGATGCGCGCGAAACTCACCGAAGCAAAACCGGATGTCCTCGTCACGATCGGCAACGACCACCTGCACCAGTTTTTCATGGACAACATGCCGGCGTTCATGATCGGCAAGATGGATTGCTACGACGGCACGTTTTACGACGAGAGCCGCGAGTTCGGCCTGCCGACGCACCGCATCCCCGGCGACACGGAGCTTTCGGACGCCATCATGGAAGGCGCGTTCGACAAGGGCGTGGACTTCGCCTACTCCAACGAGCTGACCATCGATCATTCCATCATCGTCCCGCTCACGTTCGTCCGGCCGGAGATGGATATTCCGATCGTGCCGATTCTGACCAATTGCATCGCGCCGCCGCTGCCGCGACCGAAAAGATTTTATCAGGTCGGCCAGGCGATTCGTTCGGTCATCGACGGCCTACAGACGAAGAAACGCATCGCGATCGTCGTCAGCGGACATCTTTCGCTCGAAATCGGCGGGCCGCGCCAGTTCGAGAGACAACTGATGGACCCGAACTTCGACGCCTCCGCCGTCGGCTGGATCTCGCAGGGCGACGTGAACGGCGCGGTGAATCACTGCTCGTTCGATCAGTTGAAGCAATCCGGCAACATGACGCACGGCTTTTTGAATTTTATCATGATGATGGGCGTCGCCAACGCCAACAAGCCGGCATATGCCGAAGGATTGGATGCGGGTTTTCCCGCGATTCCGTTTTTTCGGTGGGATGCCAGCTAGCCAAAGACACTCGGCATGCGCTATTGTCCGAATCCTCGTTGCCCTCACTTACACTTGACCGGCGAGCCGGCCGAGTTTATCAATCGCGTTCGGACTTGTTCCGATTGTCATACGGCGCTCATTTCAAGTCGTCCTCCTAGTCTCAAAGAACTGAAAGAAAGAGATCGCACCGAGCGCCAACGCTCAGAGACTAAGGGCAACACTTCGGGAAAAGCCCAGGACGTAACAATCGCCCGACTCAACTGCCCCGGTTGTAGCAAAACGCTTCGTTTACAATCCCCATTGTCAATGCGAGAGTTCCGTTGTCGCAATTGCGGCATCCGCTTCACTACAGCCATCGCACCAGATGGCACTGTAGAGCTCGTACTTTCCGCGTCTCTGCATCAGAATTTCGATCCATGAAACACTCGGTGTTAGTCCCGGCGCTTCACCCCAAGAAATTCGACGCGCCTACAGGCAGCGCATGCAGGAGTACCATCCAGACAAGGCCGCTGCTCTGGGACCAAAACTCCGCGCGTTAGCAAAAGAAGAAGCTCAACGTATCAACGACGCCTATCGAATTCTTTCGAAGCCTCATGGCGTCGTGTAGTCTGAAGTACGCGACAATGCGGCAAGGAAAGACAAAACTCACCATTCTTTGTCGCTGTAGCAAAAGCGTTGACCGGATCGGCGTAGTTCGTCCACTGGACTTAGCTCGGTACATTTCATAGGATATCGGATGCCAACGGTTTTGAGGGTCGGTCCCTACCGATTCTTCTTCTATGCAAGTGACCGCGATGAACCGGCACATGTTCATGTTGAGCGCGAAGACAAAGTTGCAAAGTTCTGGCTTGAGCCGACGCGGCTGCAAAGAAGTGGAGGTTTTTCCCGGGTGGAGGTCGGTCGAATCCAGAAACTGTTGAGCCAGCACCAAACGGATTTATTGGAGGCCTGGAATGCGTATTTCCGCAGTTGAAATCGAGATGCCCAACGCTGAAAGCGTAAACGTGACAGAGGACACCCTATCCGTGGACTTAAGCGACGGTCGGAACATCTCTGTTCCTCTCTCGTGGTTTCCGAGGTTGCTGCACGCCTCGCATGAGGAGCGCAATAACTGGCGATTGATCGGCAAAGGACAAGGAATACATTGGGAAGATATTGACGAGGACGTTAGCGTCGAAGGCCTGCTGGCAGGTAAGCCTTCCGGTGAGAGCCAGTCGTCTTTCGGGAAATGGCTTGCGGCCCGAAGAACGCGCCCAAGAAAACGTTCAAGCCGACGCTTACGACACGGCTAAAAAAACCAAGAAGACGCCATGAAAGGTAAGCGGCAAGCGCGACGAGACGAAATGCGTTCCGAGTACGTGTTCGACTACTCGAAGGCCGTTCGTGGCAAATATTATCGTCGTCTTCTGAAGGAAGGCGCGAATGTTGTGGTACTTGAACCGGACGTTGCGCGAGTGTTCCGAGGTTCCGCTGCCGTGAATGATGCCCTGCGCTCGCTTCTTCTCGTATCGGAGTCAACTCGGCGTCTAACCACTAACTCGACTCGCGGGACGCGCAAGCGCGCCGCCAGCTAGCTTGACACCAGCCGAAGATGTATTGAGCAGGAGCGGCCATGAGCAAATACCTGATGAACAAATTCATTCACCGCGTCAACATGAACGAGGCGGCGGAGAAAGAATACAAGAGCGATCCGCGCGCTTACGTCGAGACGTGGGAAAAGGGCGAGAAGCTGAAACTCGCCGACGACGAGCGCGAGGCGCTCTCGGCCCGCGACTACGGCAAGCTCTACGCGCTCGGCGCGCATCCGTTTACGCTCTGGAGTTTCACCGAAGCGGTCTGGGCGCACGAAGTGCCGCGCGAAGAGCTGGTGAAAGACTACAAGGAAAAGGCCGCAAAGACAGGTTATCCGGACTTCAAAACCTAAAACGAGCAATAGGCTGCAGGCATTCGTCAGAAAATAAAAGTTTTTCGAGCCGACGCAGGCGTATTTCTTCGGCTATTCCGGAATATTTTTACAGGTTGCTCAAAAAGCTCTCAGAGGCGAGGCGCGCGAAGGTCCGCGAGCGGAGGCGTACTTTTCTAGTACGTTGACGCGAAGCGGGCCGAGCGCAACCATCACCACCGCCCGCCTGGGGGTCTTTCGAAGGGCCGATGCGTGGGACGAGGGGATTCAATCGTCGCTTACAAATAGTCTCAGCACTTTGGTTGAGCGTAACACAGCCGTATCGCATCGGCCCGGAGAGAGATTTCCAGGCGGGCTGACGGCCTACGAGGCTTTGTGGGCAACCTGCTAGGTTTTGGCGGGCTGCGAGTCGCGGCGGGAAGAGACCTTGGCCGCCTCCCGGGCGATGGCGATGCGGCCGGTGCGGACCAGATCTTTGATGCCGAGGGGCTTGAGCAAATTGATCAGCGCCTCGACCTTGTCCGTGTCACCCGTGATTTCGATGGTGTAAGTCGTCGGCGATGACTCGACGATCTTGGCGCGAAAGATTTCGCAGATGCGGATCGCCTCGTCGCGATGCTCCGCCTTGGTCGCGGTGTTGATCTTGATCAACGCGGTTTCGCGGTCGAGGTGGCTCGCTTCGGTCAAGTCCGTCACCTTCAGCACCTCGACCACTTTGTTGAGCTGCTTGATGATCTGCTCGACGATCCGGTCGTCGCCGATCGTCACGATCGTGATCATCGACGTCTCCGGGTCGAGCGTCGGCGCGACCGACAGACTCTCGATGTTGTAGCCGCGGGCGCTGAACAGCCCGGCTACACGAGCGAGCACGCCGAACTTGTTTTCGACCAAAATAGAGATGATGTGTTCCATGGAGTCGTTACTCGTCTGCTCGTATATTCGTCGACTCTATGAGCGAGTAACGATACACGAAGAAAAAACTCAGGCGGGAAGCTCTCCCTCCCTCTCTTCGACGGTCTTCTTCTTGGCGCCGCTCTTCAAGTCGGGCGGATCTTCCAGGACCATCTCATGCTGCGCGCCGCCCGCCGGGATCATCGGGTAGCAGTTCTCGAAGGGATAGATTTGGAAATCCAACAGCGCCGGCCCCTTGTGCTTGAGCCCCTCGCGGATCACCGACTCGACGTCGCCGGGCTTGTCGGCGCGCCAGCCGGGGATGCCGTAGGCGTCGGCGAGCTTGATGAAGTCCGGAATTTTCCCTAGATCGCTGGAAGCATAGCGGCCTTCGTAAAAAAGATCCTGCCACTGGCGCACCATGCCGTGAAAGCCGTTGTTGAGCATGATGATCTTGACCGGCAGCTTGTAGATCACCGCCGTCGCCAGCTCCTGCAGGTTCATCTGGAAGCTGCCTTCGCTGGTGATGCACATCACGAGCTTGTCGGGATAGGCGCGCTGCGCGCCGAGCGCCGCCGGAAAACCGAAGCCCATCGTGCCGAGCCCGCCGGAGGTGATGAACGTGCGCGGTTTCTTTCCCTTGAAATACTGCGCCGCCCACATCTGGTGCTGGCCCACGTCGGTCGCCACGATGCCTTCGTTCTTCGTGATCTCGAAGAGCTTTTCGAGAACGTATTGCGGCTTGATGACTTTGTCGTCCTGCTGGTACTTGAACGGATGCGCCTTCTTCCATTCTTCGATCTGGTGCAGCCACGGGCGAAGCTGCTGCTTGCGCTCGTTGACGTTGCCGTCGAGCGAGCGGAGCAGCACGTTCAATTGCTTCAGCACCGTGCGCACGTCGCCGACGATCGGGATGTGCGCGTGGACGTTCTTCTTGATCGACGTCGGGTCGATGTCGATGTGGACGACCCGCGCCACCGGGCTGAAGTCCGCCAGCTTGCCGGTCACCCGGTCGTCGAAGCGCGCGCCGACGGCGATCAGCAGATCGGCCTCGTGCATCGCCATGTTGCTCCAGTAGCTGCCGTGCATGCCGAGCATTCCCATCGAGAGCGGATGCGTGCCGGGAAAACTGCCGAGACCCATCAATGTCATCGTGACCGGGATCTGCGTCAGCTCGGCCATCTCGAGCAGCTCATCCGCCGCGTCCGAGAACAGCGCGCCGCCGCCGACGTAGATCACCGGCTTTTTCGCCTTCATGATCTCTTCGGCGGCTTGCTTGATCTGGTGCTTGTTGCCCTCGTAGGTCGGATTGTAACCGCGGAGGCTCACCTTGTCGGGATATTTGAATTCCGTTTTATCGGTCGTGATGTCTTTAGGAATATCGACGAGCACCGGACCGGGACGCCCGGTCGTCGCGATATAGAAAGCTTCTTTGATGGTTCGCGCGAGATCGTTCACGTCCTTCACGAGAACGTTATGCTTGGTGCACGGCCGGCTGATGCCGACGTTGTCGGCTTCCTGAAACGCGTCGTTGCCGATCAAACTCGTGGAAACTTGTCCGGTGAAGGCGACGAGCGGCACCGAGTCCATGAAGGCGTCGGCCAGGCCGGTGATGATGTTGGTCATGCCGGGACCGGAAGTCACGAGACAAACGCCCGCCTTCCCAGTGGCTTTCGCGTAGCCCTCGGCCATGTGCGCGGCGCCCTGCTCGTGGCGCGTAAGAATCACCTCGACGTCCTTCTGCTGGTAGAGAACGTCGAACAGCTTCAGGACGACCCCGCCGGGAATCCCGAAGAGCACATCGACTCCTTCGTGCTTCAGCGATTCAACGAATATTTCAGCGCCGCTCTTTTTCATCATCGGTCCTTATTCTTCGTCGGTCCTTACGTGTCTCTGAGGACGCCGCCGTGGTGACGGTAGCGCCCGAGAATTTCCATGATCTTGTCTTTGCCGGCCAGTTTTAGTTTTTGCAGTCGCTTTTTTTCTATTTCCTCCAACGGCGTCAGATGCGATTTGTGTTGGAAACCTTCGAGTTGCTTTTCCAGGTCCCGGTGCTCGTCGTAATATTTGCGGAGCTCGGGGTCCTTGTCCAACAGAGAGACGATGAACTCTTCCTCTGTTCTCTCCATAATGAGAGCCTCCTTAATTTTTCTTCTTATTTGGAACCCAATATTTAACCTACGACGCCGTTTTTGTCAACGCGAGTAGGCACTTGAATGATCCCGATTTGCTTTTGGCGCGGCGCCGCCTTGCATGCGAAAGTGAAGCGGGCTATATCTCGGTTTTCAGAACTTTTTTCGACTTGGAGGACACAGAAATGGCTTACGAGAAGTACGGTTCGGATGTGATTATCGACATGATGCGCGCGTATAAGATTCCGTACGTCAGTCTGAATCCGGGCGCGACGTACCGCGGCCTGCACGACTCGCTGGTGAACTACGGCAAAAACGAGATGCCGATCATCACCTGCACGCACGAAGAGACCGCCGTGCAGATCGCGCACGGCTACGCCAAGGCCACGGGCAAGCCGATGGTGGCGATCGTGCACGACGTCGTCGGCCTGCTGCACTCCTGCATGGCGCTCTTTTACGCCTATATCGATCGAGTCCCGGTCATTGTGATGGGCGCGACCGGCCCGATGGACTACACCCGCAGGCGTCCGTACATCGACTGGACACACACCGCGAATATCCAGGGTAACGCGATCCGAGACTACGTTAAATTCGACGACCAACCCTACAATGCCGCGAGTATTCCGGAAGCATTCGCCCGCGCCTATCGCGTCATGATGAC
>JBGPTS010000113.1:0-12254 GCA_041490745.1 Binatia bacterium
GACCTCGGTCGCGCACGAGCGGATCGCTTTGCCGTCCATGATCACGGTGCAAGCGCCGCACTGGGACAGGCCGCAGCCGAATTTGGGCCCGTTGAGTTTCAGATCGTCGCGCAGGACGTAGAGCAGCGGAGTTTCCGGGTCCGTATCGACGACCTGTGTCTTGCCGTTAACCTTGAGTGAGATTCGCGCCATGGCAAGCTCCTTTGATTTCGCGACCGGGTGAGTTTTGTTACCGGCGGCTGCTGCAAAGCGTTTTAGATCGGCGGACCTGCTCTGTCAAGCCATCGCTTAGCGGCTCTATGCCTTTGACAAAAACGGCGATTGTGATTTAACGGATCGCGAGGAGGACGGCCTATGAAGATATTGCGCCTGCGCTCGTGGAATTTTCATGCGGAGGATCTCGACGCGATGACGCGTTTTTATCGCGACGGCCTCGGCGCCGAGATCCGGACGATACACACGGTCTCCGGAGTCAAAGTCGTCCGCTTGCGCGCGGGCGAAACCGGTCTCGGGCTGTTCGACGCTTCGGAGAAGCGCGCGCCGCGCGTGCCGCATCACACCTTCGATATCGAAGGACCCGACGATCCTGACGGGTTGGTGAAAGAACTTGAAGCGAAAGGGCTGCATGTTGACGATATCCGTCTGCACAGCGAAGGCCCCGGTTACTCGGTCTACGTGATCGATCCCGGCGGCAACCGGCTCGAACTATCCAAAACGTAGCGCCATGAGAGCCCTGGAGCCGAAGAAGTTCGGCAAAATCGTTCAGCGGGAATTTACCAAACAGGCGGAGCGCTTCGCTCAGTCGAAAGCGATGCGGGAAAAAGGCGGTCTCGCAATTCTTCCGCCGCTCGCCGGCGTCAGGCGGAATCACCGCGTTCTCGATCTTGCTTGCGGGCCCGGCTTCGTCGCGCTGGAGTTCGCGAAGCACGCGCGTGAAGTCGTCGGCGTCGATCTGACGGCGGAGATGTTAAAGAAGGCCCGCGGCCTGGCGCGGCGGGAAGGTATCACGAACGTGACTTTTCGCCGCGCGGACGTGAACCGCCTGCCGTTTCCCGACGGCAGTTTCGATGTCGTGGTGACGCGGGCGTCGTTTCACCATTTTCCCGCGCCTGGGCGGGTGCTGAAAGAGATGGCGCGCGTGATGAAGCGAAACGGGAGGATGCTCATCTCCGATAATACGTCGAAGGACGACCCGGAGAAGAGCCGATTGCAAAATCGCCTTGAGAAGCTCCGCGACCCGTCGCACGTCGAGATGCTGCCGCTGAAGAAGTGGAGAAAATTATTCAAGGAGGCCGGGCTAAGAGTCGTGAAAGAAAAACGTCTCGTCCAGTCGCGCCACGCCGCGGACTGGATGGCGCTGACGCGGACGCCGGCGAAAGTGAGAAAGAGAATCCGGCGGATGTTGATGGAATCGATCCCCGGCGATAAGACCGGCCAGAATGTCCGCCTCATCGACGGCCGCATCGTGTTTGATTTGAACTACCGGATTTTTGTTTTGGAAGGGCGGCGGGATGAGCCGAGATAACTTTGGATGCGCTTACGTTCCTCTCCGATTCCCCCATAGCTCGATGTGCAGCCGCGGCGTGTAAGAAAAACCGTGTTTCTTGCACAGCTCGACGATCCACGGCGCGCGCGCGCGCAGCTCTTTCTTCGTTCTCCCCTGCGGCATGATGAGGACGCGGGTGCGATCCACGTTCTTCAGCCTCTCTAGAACTTCTTCGATCTCGGCGAAATCCGTTTTCTTATCCGCGACGAACTTGAGCTGGTAATCGTGGCGGTCGACGAATTGCCGGATGACGGGTAAATTGAGTCTGTGTTCCTCGTGCATCCGCGCAAACTTGCCTTGGGCTTTCTTCCGTGGCGTCGAATTGGAAAGCTTCGGACTCATCGACATGAGGTCGCATTCGACCGGCCTGAAAATTGTCGCGGCCGTTTCGATGGTGATGTGGAAGCCTTCGTCTTTGAGCCTGCGCGTCAGCACTGCGATCTCCGGCGCCAAGAACGGCTCGCCGCCGGTCACGACGACGCGTTTCGCCGGATACCGCTTCGCCTCGGCTAATATATCATCGAGAATCCGATCTTCTCCTTCGGGCGCCCACGACGTATACGGAGTGTCGCACCAGACGCAGCGCAGGTTGCAGCCCGAGGTGCGGATAAAAACCGACGGCGTTCCGACCAACCGCCCTTCGCCCTGGATCGAGTAGAATATCTCCGCGATGCGCATGCGGACAATTTACCAGAGCGGCGGCGAAGAATCGACTCGGCTTTCTTAGCGCACTGTTCGGGAGAGATTCTTCGCCACCCTCAGAACGGCACGAGAACGCGTGTCATCCTGAACGAAGTGAAGGATCTCTCCGAATCGACTTACGCTAAATCGATTCGCCTTGACTCGCCGCCGACCTGTGATAACAATAAAAGCTTGCTCCATGAATCCGGATGAAGAAGCAGTACGCGCCGAAGAATTGAGACTCCGGCGGCTTCGGTATCTGATGGATCTTACCGCCGCGTTGCTCTGGCAAGCCGACTTGACGCTCGCCCAGGCGCAGAAAGTCATCGCCGACGCCAGGGACAAGGCGCTGGAACTCTTTCCCGATAAAGGCGAGACTTTCGATTTGATCTACGGCTCGCGCTTCCGCCGCATTCTGGTCGAGAGATATCACCTCCAATAGGCTGCACGATGAGCGAAGGTTGGATTCACATCCGCGGGGCGAAGCAGAACAATCTCAAAAATATCGACCTCGATATCCCACTGAACGCGCTCACCGTCGTCACCGGCGTCAGCGGCTCGGGCAAATCGACTCTCGCCTTCGACATTCTCTACGCCGAGGGGCAGCGGCGTTACGTCGAAAGTTTTTCCGCCTACGCGCGCCAATTTCTCGACCGGACGGACAAGCCCGACGTGGAGTCGATCGAAGGCATTCCGCCGACGATCGCCATCGATCAGCGCCGCCCGGTCAAGACTTCGCGCTCGACCGTCGGGACGATGACCGAGCTGCACGATCATTTCAAGCTGCTCTACGCCAAAGTCGCGTCGCTCTACTGCAAAGGCTGCGGCCGGCTGGTGGAGCGCGACTCGGCGCAATCGATTTTCGCAAAGCTTGACGGCGTCGCCGAAGGCGCGACGCTGGTTTTGACTTTTCCGGTGCCGGTCTCCACCGCGCTGCCGTGGAGCGAGATCAAAGCCGGCTTGCAGGGCGCCGGCTTCCATCGTCTTTTGCTCGGTCAGGCGGTTTCCGACCTGGAAGAAATTCATAATCTCGCCGACGGCACGGACAAAATCGAGGTCGTGGCCGATCGGTTCGTCTATCGCGCCCAGGCGAAGAAGAGAATCGTCGATTCGCTCGAACAGGCGCTGCAATTCGGCAAGGGAAAAATCAACGTCTATCATCCCGAAGAGAACTGGCGCGCGGAGCCTTTCAGCAGCCAGTTTCACTGCCCGCATTGCGACCTCGCGTACCACGACCCGACACCGAATCTTTTTTCCTTCAACAGCCCGCTTGGCGCGTGCGAGACCTGCCGCGGCTTCGGCCGGGTCATCGACATCGATCTGGATTTAATCATTCCCGACCCGTCGAAATCTTTGAGCGACGGCGCGATCAAGCCGTGGAAAACCAAGCCGCGGCGGATGAAGCGGCTGATGGATTTTTGCGACGCCAAGCATATCCCGGCGAAGAAACCCTACGGCGAGCTGACCGAGAAGCAACGGCTGTTAATCGTCGAAGGCGAAGGCCAGTTCAAAGGCATTCGCGGCTGGTTCCAGCGCCTGGAGCGCAAAAGTTATCGCATGCACGTGCGGGTTTTTCTCTCGCGTTACCGCGCCTATCTCGTCTGTCCGGAATGCGGCGGCTCGCGCTTGAAGCCCGACGCGCTGAATTTCCGCGTCGCGGGAAAAACGGTCGCGGAGATCGCCGCCATGAGCGTCGGCGAGGCGCGCCGCTTTTTCGAGAGTCTCCATCTCGCCACGCAAAGTGATCCGGTCGCGCGCATGATTCTCGACGAGATCCGCCGCCGTCTCGCCTATCTCATGGGCGTCGGGCTCGAGTATCTGACGCTCGACCGCCAGTCGCGCACGCTCTCCGGCGGCGAGCTGGAGCGCGTCGATCTCACGACCGCGATCGGCTCGTCGCTGGTAAATACGCTTTACGTCCTTGACGAGCCGTCGATCGGCCTCCATCCGCGCGACAGCCGCCGCCTGGTCGAGATCCTCCACGACCTCCGCGCCAACCACAACACGGTCGTCGTGGTCGAGCACGATCCGGAGATCATCAAAGAGAGCGATTACATCATCGATCTGGGGCCGAAGGCCGGCGAGCAGGGCGGCGAGGTGGTCTTCGCCGGCCCTTACGGCGATTTGCTCGCCGACGAGCGTTCGCTCACCGCCGCCTATCTTTCACAGAGAAAAACGATTCCGTTCCCTTCGCGTCGGCGCAAGCCGATTCCCCAGCGAATGATCAGAATTTTCGGCGCGGCGGCGAACAATCTGAAAAACATCGACGTGGAAATCCCGCTAGGACTTTTCGTCTGCATCACCGGCGTCTCCGGCTCGGGCAAATCGAGCCTGGTGGACGAAGTGATCCACCGCAATTTGCGTAAGTTGAAAGATTCTCCGGGCGCGACGGCGACGCACTGCGCGCGCATTCAGGGGGTGGATAAAATCTCCGACGTCATTCTCGTCGATCAGTCGCCGGTCGGCACCACGCCGCGCTCGAACCCGGCGACCTACATGAAAATCTTCGACACGATCCGCAAGCTCTTCGCCGCCGCCGACCTCTCGCGCCTGCGCGGCTACACGCCTTCGACCTTTTCTTTCAACGTCGAAGGCGGGCGCTGCGAGACCTGCCGCGGCGAAGGCTATGAGAAAATCGAGATGCAGTTTCTCTCCGACGTTTACACGTCCTGCCCCGAGTGTCAGGGCAGCCGCTACCGCCAGGAAATTTTGGAAGTGACCTATCGCGGCCGGAGCATCCGCGAAGTCCTTGACTTGACGGTGGCCGAGGCGATCGAATTTTTCAAAGACGCGCGCGAAATCGCCTACGGCCTCCGGCCGCTCAGCGCGGTCGGTCTCGACTACGTCCGGCTCGGGCAGCCGCTCACGACGCTCTCCGGCGGGGAGTCGCAGCGTCTGAAGCTCGCCGCGCACATGGCCAGGGCGCGCAAATCCGGCACGCTGTTTATCTTCGACGAACCGACCACCGGCCTCCACTTTCACGACATCGAAAAACTTCTCCGGACGTTCACCGAGCTTACCGAGCAGGGCCATTCGATCGTCGTCATCGAGCACAACATGGACGTGATCAAATGCGCCGACCACATCATCGACCTCGGACCGGAGGGCGGCGACGCGGGCGGCGAGATCGTCGTCGTCGGAACGCCGGAGGAGATCGCGCGCTGCGATCAGTCGCATACGGGGCGCTATTTGAAACCGTATTTAAAGGGCGGCGCGGCATCTCCTTTCGCGCCGGCGTTGAAAAAGAATTTAACGGTCGCGGAGCAGGGCGGCGCGAGCAACGGAGCGGGCGCCATCCAGATCGTCGGGGCGAAGGAACACAATCTCAAAAATATCAGTCTCGATATTCCGCGCGGCCGCTTCGTCGTCATCACGGGGCTGAGCGGCTCGGGAAAATCGTCGCTCGCGTTCGATATTATTTACGCCGAAGGACAGCGGCGCTATATCGACAGCCTCTCCGCCTACGCCCGGCAGTTTTTGAACATCATGGACCGCCCGAACGTCGATCTGCTCTCCGGCATTCCACCGACGGTCGCGATCGAGCAGCGCCTGAGCCAAGGCGGAAAAAACTCGACCGTCGCCACGGTGACGGAAATCTATCATTATCTGAGACTCCTCTACGCCAAGCTCGGCAAGCAGCATTGCGTGCAGTGCGAGCGCCCGATCCGCTCGCTCACCAAGAGTCAGATTCTCGACCGCATCTCGCGCGTTTACCGGGGCAAGGACGTCGCGGTGCTGAGTCCCCTTGTCAGAGGGCGAAAAGGATTTCACAAAGAGGTCATTACCGGAGCGCTGCGCCTGGGTTATCGCCGCGCGCGCATCGACGGGCACGTCGTCGATTTGCGCTCGCCCAAGCTGGCGAACGGTCTGGAACGCTACCGCGAGCACGACATCGACATCGTCGTCGGCCAGGCCAAGGCCGGCGGGCGCGAGGTCGAGGCGATGGTCGAGCAAGGGCTGCGCCTCGGCAACGGCGTCGTGCACCTGATTTCGCGTTCCGGCGAGCACATCTACAACCAGCGGCTCTTCTGCCTGCACTGCGGCATCGGCTACGAGCCGCTCGACCCGCGGCTCTTTTCGTTTAACAGCCGGCAGGGCGCGTGCGCGGAATGCAACGGCATGGGCTTCAGCCTCGAGTTCGATCCCGAGCTGATGATCGGCGACCCGCGCCGCCCGCTGGAGACTATTTTATCCTCCTGGTCGGCCAATTCTTTCGTGAGCGCGGCCGAGATCAAGCGGCGGCTGGACCCGTTGCTGCGCGATCTGAAAAAATCGCGCGTGAGGTTGGACGCGCCGTTTTCGCGCTTGAGCAAAAAAAATCGCCAGCGGGTGATCCACGGCGACGGCGATGGATTCGTCGGCCTGGTGCCCTATTTCAAACGGCTTCTGGACGGATCGGAAAACGGTTTGGCCGACTGGCTGTCGCAATTCATGGCCGAGTCCGCGTGCGGCTCGTGCGATGGCCGAAGGCTCAACCGGCGCGCCCAGGCGGTCAAGGTCAACGGCCGCGCGATCTGGGAAGTCGTCGAGTTGTCGGTAAAGGAGGCGCAGGGCCATTTTCAGACGCTCCGCTCGGCCGAGCGCGACGGCGGCACGACCGAGCGCGATCGCGCGGTCATGGAAAAAGTTCTTCGCGAGATCGCGCAGCGGCTCGATTTTCTCGCCGAGGTCGGGCTGCCCTATCTGACTCTCGATCGCCGCGCCGACACGCTCTCCGGCGGCGAGGCGCAGAGAATCCGCCTCGCGGCGCAGCTCGGATCGAATCTCCGCGGCGTCTGCTATATTCTGGACGAGCCGACCATCGGGCTGCATCCGCGCGACAACGGTATGCTGCTCGGCACCCTGAGGAAGCTGGAAAAAGCGGGTAACAGCGTGCTCGTGGTCGAGCACGACGAGGCGACGATCGAGGCGGCCGATTTGATCGTCGATCTCGGTCCGGGCGCCGGCGTCCACGGCGGCAACGTTGTCGCGATCGGCACGCCGGAAGAAATCCGCCGCAACCCGGCCTCGCTCACCGGAGCTTTCTTAAACGCGCCGAAGAAACGAATCTGGCCGCCACGTCTATTCGCCGGATCGAGTTGGCTCACGGTCCGCGGCGCGAAAGCAAACAACTTGAAGAACGTCGATGTAAAATGGCCGCTGGGCGCATGGAGCTGCGTCACCGGAATATCGGGCTCGGGAAAGAGCACGCTGGTGAAAGAAGTTCTCTACAAGGGACTGAAGCAGAAGCTCGGCCAGTTCGCCGGGCGTCCCGGCGCGCACAAAGACATCGCCGGCTGGCAGGCGCTCGAGCGCATTGTCGAGGTGGATCAAAGTCCGATCGGCAAGACGCCGCGCTCGATCCCCGCCTCCTACGTCGGCTTTCTCGACGAGATCCGCCGTATGTTCGCTTTGACCCCTGAAGCGCGCTTGCGCGGCTACGCGCCGAATCGCTTTTCCTTCAACGTCTCCGGCGGCCGCTGCGAGGTCTGTGCGGGCCAGGGAAAAATCCGCAAGGAGATGAGTTTTTTGCCCGACGTGTTTCTCGACTGCGACGCCTGCGGGGGGCAGCGATTCAATGAGGAGACGCTCAACATTCGCTACAACGGCAAAAACATCGGCGATGCGCTTCGCATGACGGTGGAAGAGGCCGTGGAGTTTTTCCACGCGCTGCCGAAAGTTGCCGGGCCGCTCCGGATCTTGAACGACATCGGCATGGGCTACATCGCGCTCGGCCAGGCGAGCAACACGCTGTCGGGCGGCGAGGCGCAGCGAATCAAGCTGGCTTATGAATTGGGCAAAGAATCGCGCGGCAAGACGCTTTACGTTCTCGACGAGCCGACCACGGGTTTACACTTCGCGGACGTCGAGAAGTTAATCCAGATTTTGCACCGTCTGGTGGACATGGGCAACACGGTGGTGACGATCGAGCACAATATGGAAATCATCAAGGAAGCGGATTACCTGATCGATCTCGGCCCGGAGGGGGGCGACAAAGGCGGGCAGCTCGTCGCCTGCGGCGCGCCGCTCGACCTGATTAAAGACGGCAAGCGCTCGCACACCGCGCGCTACCTGCGGGAGTATCTGAACGGAAACTCGGACAAGCTTCGGCGCGCGCCGACATCGACCTCTCTGCAGTAACTTTATTTCTTCGCCACAGTCAAAGCTTCTTTAGCCCAAATCGTAAGCCGGTCAAAATCTTCTATGATATCGACCGGCACCTCGTAATATTTCTTGAGCCTCTGTTTGCGATTGGGCTGGAACGGCTTCATCCCCAGCTTGCGGTAAGAAACGGCGGACCTCACGTTCGTTTTTAAATAAAGGCGGTCTTGAAAAATAATGCCGAAAAAAATCTCGTCGAGGTAAAGCCCGTAACCGCCGAACATCGGACGGCAGTCGAGATCGCCCAACTGCTCCAGTTGATCGAGAACAAAATCTTTAAAGGAATCGTCCTTCATGCGCGCGGCTTTCGGCCAATTACCCGGGCATGCGCTCGGGCAGAGCTTTTTTCCACGAGTCGAGCTGCTCGATGCGCCCGTGCCACGCGCGAATATTTTCGTACTTCTCGATCGGCAAGCGCGCGGGCCGCGCGTAAATCAGCATGGCGGCGACGGAGAAGTCGGCCAGGGTCAACCCGTTGCCGACGAGATAATGACGGCCCTTCAGATGCGCATCGAGCGTCGCGGCCGCGGCGTGGAACAGTTCTTCTCCCTCTTTGATTTTGGCCGGGTCCGGCGCGCCGGCGCCAAGAAATTTTTTTATCATGTTCTCCCAGACCAGCATACCGGTCGCCTTGCTCCACTGCGATGCCTGCCAGAACTGCCAGCGGCAGATGTCGGCGCGCGTCCTTTCGTCCGCCGGCCAGAGAGAATGATTGGGCTTTTTCGACGCGATGTACTGCATGATCGCGTTCGATTCCCACAGCACGAAATCGCCTTCGACGAGCGTGGGAACTTTGCCGTTGGGATTGACCGTGAGAAAATCCGGAGTTTTCTGCGCGCCCTTGAGCAGATCGACGAGCTGGAGATCGAGTTGGATACCGAGGTGGTTCGCAGTGGCGAGAACGTCCGTGCAATTGGGCGAATTTGGATGATAGTAGAGCTTCATGCTGCCTCCGCTTCGAAATGACAGTCAAAATATTACAGCCTCTCCGATTGAGATCAAGCCGTCCGTCAAGATTTCCGCGTTGAGGCCGCCGCGATGGACCAGGCCGCGCATGACTCCCTGCTGCGTGAGCTTCTGAAGGTGCGCGCACGGCTCGCACAGCTCGATGCCGCGCAGCGCGACCGCGCCGATTCTAAACTCGCGGCCGACGAGATGGTTCAGCGCCACGCCGCGTGTGACGATGTTGCGCCGGCTTGCGCCGGGGTTCAATTCTATATTGTAAGCCCGCTTCAATGCTTCGATCGCCTCGACCTCGATCAAGGTGACTTGGCGGGCCGAGCCTCCCTGGTTGGAATACGTTCCGGCCTGATTGCAGTAACGGTCGCCTTCCAGCCCTTTTCCCGCCAGCGCGCGCGCTTCGCCGACCGATTTCATCGGCGCGCCGCCGGCGGCGGCAATGTGAATGGATACAACGGTTGCTTTCATTTTTTCTTTGCCGAGACCAGAGCGGTAATTTCCGGGGTCTGCATCGCATCTTTAAGCGCTGTGATGGTTCCCTGATTTTGGATTTCTTGGGCCAATCGTTTTGTCGCGCCGATGGCGGCTTTCAAAAACGCCGAGCCGTAGCTCACGCGCGCCACGCCGAGATCTTGCAGCTCGGCGACGCTCGGCGTTTTAGGCCCGGCGAGAACGCTGATCGGCGCCTTGACCTCTTTTCCCAGACGGCCAATCACGTCGCGCGAAACCGCCTGCATGAAAAAAATGCAGTCGCCGCCGGCCTCGGCATACGCGTTGCCGCGGCGGATCGCCTCATGCAGCGCTTTTTTCGGATCGTCGGTCATGACCATCAGCGCGTCCACTCGAGCGTTGAGAAAAAATTCGCTGCCGAGCGCGCGCTTCGCTTCCAGCACGGCGGCGATTTTTTGCAATTGCTCGCGCAATTCCACCAAACCGCGCGCGCCGCCCGGCTTTCCGCCGGCGCCGTCTTCGAGATTCATCCCGGCGGCGCCGGCCACTATCAGAGCGCGCACAGTCGCGCCAATTTTGTTCTCGTCGCCGTAGCCGCGCTCGGCGTCGGCATTGACCGGCAGCGCCACCGCCGCGCTAATTTTCCCCGTAACCTCGACAAAGAGCTCGCGGCTCATCGCTTCACCGTCGGGGTAGCCGAGGGTTGCCGCGATGCCGCCGCTGGTGCATTGAATCGCCTTGAAGCCCATTTGCTCGAACAGCCGCGCGCTGAGGACGTCGTAAGCGCCGGGCATGACGAGAATCTCGGGCGCGAGGACTAATTCTCTCAGCCTTCGGCTTTTCGCGTCAGCGACGTCAACGATCGCGCGCGGAATCGGCTCCATCGAAACCTCCGGTTGCGTCAATCCATCCAACAGTCGCATCCTAAATCCGAGATGAGGCGGAGGCAAGAGTTACCCGGAGTCAGGATGAATCAGGCTGCAAGCTTTGATAGTATGAATCAAAATGAAAAAAGTCCACACAGCCCTCACGATCGCGGGCTCCGACTCCGGCGCGGGCGCGGGAATTCAGGCCGATCTCAAGACCTTCGCCGCGCATGGAATTTATGGAACCTCCGTCATCACGGCGATCACGGCGCAAAACACTAAGGGCGTAACGGGAATCGTCGAACTCGATCCGACAATCATCGCGGCTCAGATCGACGCGGTGCTTCAAGACATCGGAGCCGACGCGGTGAAGACAGGCATGCTGTCGAACTCAGCGATCATCGAAACCGTGGCGGACAAAATCCGCGAATACCGCGTCGCAAATCTGGTCGTCGATCCGGTGATGGTGGCAAAGTCGGGCGATTTGCTGTTGCGTTCCGACGCGATCGAGACGCTAAAGTCTCGGCTGATTCCTCTGGCGACGGTGGTAACGCCGAATCTGCCGGAAGCCGAGCAGTTGACGGGAATCCGTGGAACTCGGTTAGAAGATTTGAAAGAAGCCGCCAGACGAGTTGTCGGCATGGGCGCAAAAAGCGTCGTGATCAAGGGCGGCCACCGGAAGGGCCCGGCCGCCGACCTATTTTTTGATGGTAAAAACTTCCGCACGTTCACCGCTGCGCGCGTTCGAACACAGAACACGCACGGCACCGGCTGTACGTTTTCTGCGGCGATCGCGGCGAACTTGGCGCAGGGAGAAAAGCTGGAGCAGGCCGTGGCGCGCGCGAAGACATACATCACGCGCGCGATCCGGAAGAGCTTCGCAATCGGTTCAGGCCACAGCCCGGTGAATCACTTTTACGAGTTTTGGAGAAAGCCTTGATCAGAGTCCCAGCACCTGCGGGAAGAACAAACTCTCCAGATCCGGTTTCTTGTCCGCAATGCCCTGCTGAATCTGGTAGGTGAAAAGCGTGTCCAACGATTTTCGCGCCGGGCCGCGGTTTAGGCTGTAAGCGAACTCGCCCCCCATCACTTTCTTCTCCCACGCCGCTTCTTCTTTTTGCTTGTCATTGCGGTAACGGTCCGCCATCGATTCCGCCCGGCAAAACGCGTTCAACAGGCCTTGGACGACTTGAGGATGAGCCGCGGCGATCTCTTCTTTGAGAACGAAGAGATGGTTGATCGGGAAGCAGCCGGTGCGGCGGAAAAAATCCTCTTCGACGCGCCGGTGGTCGGGAAAAATCCGCCTGAGCTTGGGATTCGACGCGAGCGCGTCGTAGGGCTCGAGCGCCGCGTCAATTTCGCCGCGCTCCAAAAGCTCAATGGCATGCTCGCGAGTGCGCGGCTCGGAGATGAGCCGGACGAGGATCTCCGGCGGCGGCGGGCGCAGCGATTCTTCCGCGATGTCCGGCTCGGCCACGACCCATTCCACGCTTTCGGGTTTGACGCCGTACTCGTTCTGCAAAATGCCTTTGAGCCAGACCGGAGTCGTCGCGTTATAGCGGTGTATCGTAATTTTTTTCCCCGCCAGCTCCGATGGATTGCGGAGCGGC
>JBGPTS010000114.1:0-12152 GCA_041490745.1 Binatia bacterium
GCGAAAAAAAGCCCGCCAACCTCGTGAAAGATTGGCGGGCGAAAGAACAGCCGGGTGTGAATTTCGTCTCTATTCGCGGATCGCCGCTGCGCGCCGCTGCAAGTAGGCGTTGCGGACCGCGCTGTACAGATCGACGACCGATTCCTCGACGCGCTGAAACTTATCCAGGTTAAGCGACCGGTCGTTTAGACCCTCTACTGCCCACATGCCGACGCCGGCACCCCCGGGAGCGGTCCAAGTGATCGGGTTAAGAAGCGTATCCATAATGCGGCCAGCGCCGTCGCGCACGGTCATCGGCTCCGGCACGAAGGGAAGAATGAGATACGGTCCCGACTTGGCGCCCCAGACGCCCAAGGTCTGTCCAAAGTCTTCATCGGCCTGCTGGATGCCGAAATAATCTTTGGCCACGTCGAGAAAGCCGGCGTAACCCAACGTGCTGTTGATCGTAAAGCGAGCCAACTCGCGCCCGGCCCGCTCGAATTTTCCCTGGAGGCTGTTGTTGAGAACGCGCCGAACGGCGTAAAGGGCATTGTCCAAGGCATTATGCAAACCGCGCTGAAACGAATCCGGCAAGGCGGCGTCCCACCCAATGGCGACCGGCTTGACGATCACGCGATCGAGTTCCTTGTTGAACCGGAACATCGAATCGTTGAATTTTTCCCAGGGATCGAGATCGGCGTCGCTTTGATCCATGGCCGCCTGGGCTTCCAAAACGTAGGCCGCCACGTCTTCCGGTATCGCCGCCTTGGTTTCTTGCGCCGTAGCTCTCGTTGCGCCGATCAAGCTCAGCGCCAGCAAAATCAAAAACACCGATAGCTTCATCGAAGCCGTCATCCGCCTGTCCTTCACCATCTTTGGCACCATGTTTAAGTCCTCCTGGTGTTCTGTAAAAACCTAGTTTCTTGTACACGAACTCGATCTTGAGGTCAAGATAAATTTTGGTCTTTTTTTGGGCTATTTTCGGCCGGCTCTGAAGCCCCCGACAAAAGTTTGCAAAGTGGCGTCCAATCAGCTATTTTCTCACTGTGGGAGAACCGATCAAACCGCGCCGGGTCGTGCTTGGCGTTGCCGGCGGCATCGCATGTTACAAGGCGGCCGAGCTGGTTCGCTTACTGGTCCGCGGCGGTTTTTCGGTCCAGGTCGTCATGACTCGCGAGGCCGCGCAATTCGTTTCTACGTTGACTTTTCAGACTCTCTCCGCGCATCCGGTCGCCACGGAAATTTTCAGTCTCACCGAAGAATCCGAAATCGGCCACATCAATCTCGCGGATCAGGCGGAAGTTTTCGTCATTGCGCCGGCCACCGCGAACGTGATCGGCAAAATCGCCGCCGGCATCGCCGACGATTTGCTGACGACCGTCGTCATGGCGACCCGGGCCCCGGTGCTGATCGCGCCGTCGATGAACGTTCACATGCTCGAAAACCCCGTGCTGCAGGAGAATATCCGCAAGCTCAGGCGGCTCGGTTATCATTTCATGGAGCCCGCGGAAGGTTATCTGGCGTGCGGCTACGAAGGCAAGGGGCGCCTGCCCGAGCCGGAGGAAATCGTCGAGGAGATCCGCGGCCTGCTTAAAAAAAAAGACCTGGCAGGTGAAAAGCTCTTGATCACGGCCGGGCCGAGCCACGAGCCGATCGATCCGGTGCGCTATCTTAGCAACCGCTCGTCGGGGAAAATGGGCTACGCGCTGGCGCGCGCGGCGCTGAGACGGGGCGCGGAGGTGACGCTGGTGAGCGGGCCGACCGCGCTCGCCGCGCCGGCTAAAGCGCGCCTCGTCCGGGTCAAGACGGCCGCCGAGATGCACGCAGCGGTTCTGGAAGAGTTCCCGCGCTCGACGGCCGTCGTCATGGCGGCCGCAGTCGCCGATTACAGTCCCGAAAAGTTCGTGCCGCGCAAGCTGAAAAAAGATTCCTCGCCTTGGCATCTCGACCTGAAAGCGACTCCCGATATCTTGAAAGAGTTGGGGGTGAAAAAAAGCCGGCAAATTTTGATCGGCTTCGCCGCCGAGACCGACGATCTCGTCGCCAACGCGAAGAAAAAGCTCCGCGAAAAAAACTTGGACCTGATCGTGGCGAACGACGTCGCGGCGGAGGGGAGCGGCTTCGAAGGCGACACCAACGCGGCCACGATCTTGGACCGAAGCGGCCGTGCCCGGACGCTGCCGCTCATGACCAAGGACGAGCTGGCGGATGAAATTTTCGACTGCCTCCATGCGTTGAAAACCACGCGGCCGTAAGCTCGCGGCGCCGCCGGGAACCACCTCCTCCACTACGCTAATATGGGCCGATATGGGAACGGTGGAAGAACCGAAGCCGGTCAAGCTCTTCGCCGCGCTGCTCGCCGGTGATCGAGAGCTTTTTCCGGCGGTGGAAAATCGTCTCAGCGCGCTTTTCGGACCCATCGAAGCGGCCGGCGATATTCTCTCCTGGTCCGTCAGCGACTATTACGAGCGAGAAATGGGCCGGGGACTCCTCAGGCGCTTTGTCTCATTCGAGCGGCTGATTTCCCCGGAGACTCTGGCTGAACTCAAGCTTAAGACGCAAGGCGTCGAAGAGAGTTATCGGCGCGCCGCCGAGGACGGCGGCGGACGCAGAATCAACATCGATCCCGGATATCTCGACGCGGGGAAAGTCGCGCTGGCTTCGACCAAGGGCGGCGCGCACCGGATTTATCTCCGGGCCGGAATTTACGCCGAGGCGACTCTGCTCTACTACGACGGTTCGTTCCATCCGTTCCTCTATACCTATCCCGACTACCTCTGGCCGGAGAGCGCGGCGTTTTTCGCCGCAGCGCGCTCCCGCTACCTCGATCAACTCAGACAAAATGCGAAAGCTTTGCTTTAGTTGATAGTCGGCGCGCAACGATGCTAAGATGCCTCGAATGGAAGCGACGGCCGAGTCCGAAGAGCGCGAGGAGTTGAGCAAAATCGTCTCGACGCTCAGACGCCATTTGCAAGCGAAGGCGCGCGCCGGAATCCGCCGCGTGGCGAAAGGGCGCCCGCCGCAAGCGACGGCATCCGCCTCGGCGGCGACTGTGATGGCAAACGCCGACGACAATCTTTTTTCCGATTACGGCGCGGCCAATGAAGCCCGCTCGCTGGAAGATCTCCGCGGGGCGATCGGCGATTGTCGCCGCTGCAAGCTCTGGTCGGGGCGCACGCATCTCGTATTCGGCGTCGGCGATCCGAACGCACAAGTCATGTTCGTGGGTGAAGGCCCCGGCCGGGACGAAGATTTGCAGGGCGAGCCGTTCGTCGGGCGCGCGGGGCAACTGCTGACGGACATCATCACCAAGGGAATGAAACTCCGCCGCGCTGACGTTTACATCGCCAACGTGGTCAAATGCCGCCCTCCGGAAAACCGCAATCCGGAGCCCGACGAGGTCGAATCGTGCGAGCCGTTTCTCAAGAAACAAGTCGATCTCGTGCGGCCGAAGGTTATCGTCGCGCTGGGCAAATTCGCAGTGCAATGCCTGTTGCAAAGCAAACAGCCGATTTCCCGCTTGCGCGGGATCTGGCACGACTACTGCGGCATTAAACTGATGCCGACGTTTCATCCGGCTTATCTGCTGCGCAACCCGGGGGAAAAACGCCTTGTTTGGGAAGACATTCAGAAGGTTATTCAAGAGCTTCAGTCCGCTTAAGCGCGGTTGGCTTTTGATCCTGCTCGCCGCCGCGCTGGCGCCGGCGGCTCAGGTGAAAAATCCGGCCGAGCCGCGGGTCGATTTCATTTCGATCGACGGCGGCATCAACCCGGCCGTCGATGATTTCATCCGCGAGAGCATCGCCCGCGCGCGCGCGGGCGGCGCTCGCGCGCTGGTCATCCAGCTCGACACGCCCGGCGGCCTTTTGACTTCCACGCGCTCGATCGTCAAGGAAATTCTCGGCGCTCCGGTCCCCGTGATCGTCTATGTCGCGCCTGCCGGCGCGGGCGCGGGCTCCGCGGGAGTCTTTATCACGTTGTCCGCTCACATCGCCGCGATGGCGCCGGGGACGAACATCGGCGCAGCCCATCCGGTAGGCGGGCAGGGGGAAGATGTCAAAGGCGTAATGGGGGAGAAGATCGAAAATTTCACCGCGTCCTTCGGCGAAACCATCGCGCAAAAACGCGGCCGCAACACGGAGTGGGCGATCCAGGCCGTGCGCAAGAGCGTTTCGATCACCGAGAAAGACGCGCTCAAGAAGAACGTCATCGACATCGTCGCGGCGAACCTGGACGATCTCTTGCGCCAGGCGGACGGCAGAAAAGTTGAAGTGGACGGCCGGGAAGTCGTGCTGGCGTTAAAGAACGCGCGCATCGAGCGCACCGAGATGGGCCTCAAGCAGAAAATCATCAACACCCTCGCCGACCCGAACATCGCCTACCTTCTCTTGATGGCGGGCGTTCTCGGCCTCTACATGGAGTTCTCTCATCCCGGCGTGATCTTTCCGGGCGTCGCCGGCGGCATCTGCCTGCTTCTGGGCTTGACCTCTTTGCAGGTGCTTCCTTTTAATTACGCGGGCCTCCTGTTGATCCTGCTCGGAGTGGCGCTGCTCATCGGCGAAGCCTTTGTGCCGAGCTTCGGCGTGCTCGGCGTCGGCGGGGCGATCTCTCTCGCGCTCGGCTCGCTGCTCCTCTTCGATACCGCTAATTCGGATTTGACCGTGGATCGGTCGATCGTCTTTGCCGCCGCGGGCACGCTGAGCGCCTATATGTTGCTCGTCGGGTATCTGGTGTTGAGGACGCAGAAGAGAAAAGCGACGGTGGGTCTGGAAGGCCTGGTGGGAGAAATCGGCGAGGTCAAGGTGGCGCTGAATCCCGGCGGGAGGATTTTCGTTCATGGAGAATATTGGAGCGCGGAGGCCGAGGAGCAAATCGCGGTGGGAGAAAAAGTCCGAGTCGTCGGCTTTGACGGCATGTGTCTCAAAGTGGACAAGGTGCCGCCGGGCCGCCAAGGGAGTTGAGAGAGGAGGGCGCGATGCTTGGAGTTGGACCGTTTGCTACGTTTCTAGTGATTGCAATCGTCCTGCTGATCAGCGGGATCAAGATTGTGAAGGAGTACGAGCGGGCCGTGATTTTCCGGCTCGGGCGCATGGTCGAGCCGAGGGGACCGGGGATCGTCTATGTCATCCCGATCATCGAAAAAATGAGCCGCATGGATCTCCGGGTCATCACTTTGGACATCCCGCCGCAGGACGTGATCACGAGAGATAACGTGTCGATCAAAGTCAATGCCGTCCTGTATTTCAGGGTCCTGGATCCCAACCGGGCGGTGCGCGAGGTGGAAAATTATCTCTTTTCGACGTCACAGCTCGCGCAGACGACCTTGCGCAGCGTTTGCGGCGAGTGCGCGTTGGACGAGCTGTTGGCGGAGCGCGAAAAGATCAACTCACACCTGCAGACCATCATCGAGCAACACACCGATCCTTGGGGCATCAAAGTCACGCAAGTGGCGATCAAGCAGATCGATCTTCCCCAGGAAATGCAGCGCGCGATGGCCAAGCAGGCCGAGGCGGAGCGAGAGCGCCGCGCCAAGGTGATTCACGCGGACGGAGAATTTCAGGCCTCGCAGAAGCTCTCGGACGCCGCGGCGGTGATGAGCAAAAATCCGATGGCCTTGCAGCTCCGCTTTCTTCAGAGCCTCGTCGAGATCGCGTCGGAGAAAAATTCGACCACCATCTTCCCCGTGCCGATCGACTTGATCAGCCCCTTCATCAAGAAGAGCGAAACGTAGAAACTGGAGCGTCGGAGTAATGGAGTAAAGGAGTAGTGGAATCATCACCGTAGTCCGACCGCAGTACTCCAGCACTCCATTACTCCAATAAAATTTGTCCGCGCTGGTCGCGACGCCGGAACGGCGATCCGCGACTTTCACGTCCCATGAATCTTAAGGAATTCACCTACGATCTGCCGCGCGCTTTGATCGCCGCGACTCCCGCTACTGACCGCGCGTCGGCGCGCCTCATGGTCGTCGACCGCAAGAGCGGCGCGATCCGCCACAGCGATTTCGCGTCGCTCGGCGACTTTCTTCGCGCGGGCGACACGCTGGCGTTGAACGACACGCGGGTTTTTCCGGCGCGGCTCCGCGGCCGGAAGGAGAGCGGCGGCGAGGCGGAGCTGCTGCTCATCGAGCCGTTTCCGGCCTGGCCCAATCTCTGGATCGCTCTGGTCAATGCGGCCAAGTCGCCCAAGGCGAGTAGCCGGATTTTTCTTTCGCCGGAGATTTACGCGGAGATCATCGGCGACATGGGCCGGGGACGCTACGGGATAATGTTTCATCACCACGGCGATTTCCAAAATTTCAAAGACGTGCTGGAAAAATGGGGCGAGCCGCCGATTCCGCCGTATATCGAGCGCGCGCGCCCGGCGGGCGCGCTCGATTGGGAGCGCTATCAAACCGTTTACGCGCGGAGTACGGGCGCGGTCGCCGCGCCGACGGCGGGGTTTCATTTTACGCTAGATTTGCTGGCGCGCTTGCAGTCGAGCGGGGTTGTTACGGCCTTCTTGACTCTGCACGTCGGACCGGGCACGTTTCAGCCGGTGCGCGAGGAAAAAATTGAAAATCACCGCATGGAAGGCGAGTGGTACGCGCTCGACGGCGCCGCGGCGGAAAAAATCCGACGCGCCAAGGCGCTCGGCCATAGAGTCATCGCCGTCGGCTCGACCAGCACGCGCGCGCTCGAATCGATCGCCGAGCGTAAGGGCGCCGTCGAAGCGGACGAGGGCATCGCGCGGCTGTTTATCCGGCCCGGTTTTTCGTTTCGCGTGATCGACGGGTTGGTGACGAACTTTCACTTGCCCGGCTCGACGCCGCTGGTTCTCGCCGCCGCCTTCGCCGGCGTCGATCTCATGCGCCGCGCGTACGAAGAAGCGATCCGCGCCGAATACCGGTTCTACAGTTACGGGGACGCGATGTTGATTTTATAGAAGGCAACAGGCACTAGGCATTAGGCAATAGTTTAGGAGTAGGAATATTTCTAATGCCTGTTGCCTAGTGCCTATTGCCTGGTTCGCACATGGCATTCAGTTTCACCGTCATCAAAAAAGATTCGACGAGCGCCGCGCGCCTCGGCCGAATGATCACACCGCACGGCGAGGTGGAAACGCCGGCCTTCATGCCGGTCGGGACGCAGGGGAGCGTGAAGGCGATGTCGCCGCGAGATCTGGAGGAGGTCGGCTGCCAAATCATTCTCGGCAACACCTATCATATGTATCTCCGGCCCGGCGTCGAGGTGATCCGCGAGCAGGGCGGGCTGCACGGCTTCATGGGCTGGACGCGGCCGATTCTCACCGATAGCGGCGGCTATCAGGTGTTCAGCCTTGGCGCGCTCAGAAAAATCACCGAAGAAGGCGTCCAGTTTCAATCGCACCTCGACGGCTCGAGCCATCGGCTCACGCCGGAGAAAGTGGTCGAGATTCAAGAGGCTCTCGGCAGCGACATCGCCATGGTGCTGGACGAATGCATCCCGCACCCGGCGCTCCGCGAGTACGCCGAGGCCTCGACGCTGCGCACGGTGCGCTGGGCCGAGCGCTCGCTTCAGGCGCGCACGCAAAACGACATGGCGCTCTTCGGCATCGTTCAGGGCGGCATGTACGAAGACTTGCGGCGCGAATGCGCGCGCGAGTTGACCGCTCTTCCGTTCGACGGATTCGCCGCCGGCGGCCTGGGCGTCGGCGAAGGCGAAGCGACGCTTCAATCCGTCGGCGCGTTCACCGCCGGACTCTTGCCGGAAGATCGGCCGCGCTATCTCATGGGCGTCGGGCGGCCGGAGGATATTCTTTTTGCCGTCGGCGCCGGCTACGATCTCTTCGATTGCGTTTTGCCGACGCGCAACGCGCGCAACGGCGCGCTGTTCACCTCGGCCGGAAAAATAAACATCCGGCGCGCCGAGTACGCGAACGATTCCCGGCCGGCGGACGAAGCGTGCGGCTGTTACTGCTGCGGGAATTTTTCCCGCGCTTATCTGCGTCACCTGCACCAGGCCGGCGAGATTCTTGCGGCGCATTTGATGACGCTGCATAACCTCGCTTTTTATCAAAAGCTCATGGACAACTTGCGCCGGGCGATTCGAGAGGATAAGTTCCAGGACTCGGAATTCAGAACCCGGAATTCAGAACCGGGTGGGGATTCTGGCTTCTGAATCGCGACTTCGGTATTCTACGTACTTATTTTAAGGAGGAATCATGTGGGATTTGGCATTCGCTCAGACGGGATCCGCGGCGGGCGGCGCGAGCGCGCTGATCAGCTTTGCGCCGCTCTTGCTCGTCTTCGTCGTGTTTTATATGTTGCTCATCCGGCCGCAACAAAAGAAAGTGAAAGAACACCAGCAGTTGTTGGGGCAGCTCAAAAAAAACGACGACGTGATGACGTCGGGCGGAATTTACGGTAAGGTGGTGGCCTTGGCCGACTCGGTAGTGACGTTGGAGGTGGCGCCGAACGTGCGGATTCGCGTTCACCGGCCGCAGATCGCAGAAATCCTCAAGGGCGAGAAGGCCGTAACGAAAGAAGGCAAGGAGCAATAAACATGCAGCGGGGCGTCACGATTCGCACGATGATTTTTTTGGCTCTCACCGTCGTGGCGGTGGTTTATCTGGTTCCGTCTTTTGTTCACGAGTTGCCTTCATGGTGGGGCGACTACCTTCCGACCGACCGGATTCATCTCGGACTCGATCTTCAAGGCGGCACTCATCTCGTGCTCGAAGTGAAGGTGGAGAAGGCGATCGAAAACAGCGTCGAGCGGACCAAGGAGGACATGGCGAAGCTCATGCGCGACAAGTCGATCGCCATGACGGAGATCTCCCGGCAGGGGACGCAGATCCAGCTCAAGGTTCCGGCGGCGAGCGGCGAAAAAATAAATGACTTGCTCAAGAGCGACTTTCCCAACCTCGCCGTCGTCAAGTCGCAAAGCGCCGGCGGCGCGGCCGATTTCGTTCTCGCCTTGACCGAGAAAGAGCTGCGCGCGCAGCGGGACACCGCCGTCGATCAGTCGCTGGAGACGATCCGCAACCGCATCGATCAGTTCGGCGTCAGCGAGCCGATCATCCAGCGCCAGGGGCAGCAAGATATATTGGTCCAACTGCCGGGCATTCAAGACCCGGAGCGCGCCAAGCAGATCATCGGCAAAACGGCGCTGTTGGAATTTAAATTGCTCGACGAGACCCACAGCGTCGAGCAGGCGGTGAAATCTGGCGCGCCGCCGGGCACGGAAGTGATATTGGGCTACGCCGGCCGGGGCGAGAATCGGAGCAGCCAGGTGCCGTACCTCGTGCAGGCGCAGGCGCTCATGACTGGCGAAACTATCGTGGACGCACGCGTGCGCCCCAGCACGCGCCTCGAAGGTCCGTACGTGGAGTTTACGCTGAACTCGACCGGAGCGCGCCTTTTCGAGCGCATCACCGGCGAGAACGTCAAGCGCCGGCTCGCCATCGTGCTCGACAACCGCGTCTATTCGGCGCCGGAAATCAAAGATCGGATCGGCGGCGGCAAGGCGGTGATCGAAGGCATCGGCGACATTAAAGAAGCGCGCGATCTGGCCATCGTACTGCGGGCCGGCGCATTGCCCGCGCCGGTCGAGATCGCCGAGGAGCGAACGGTCGGGCCGTCGCTCGGAAGCGATTCGATCCGCCAGGGGATTATCTCGTTCGTCGTCGGCAGCTCGCTCGTCATCTTGTTCATGATCGTTTACTACAAAGGAGCCGGCATCCTGGCCGACATCGCTTTGATCTTTCACATCCTTTTCTTGCTGGCAATCCTCGCGGCGTTCAAGGCGGTCCTGACTCTGCCGGGCATTGCAGGCATCGTGCTGATCGCCGGTATGGCCGTCGATGCCAACGTTTTGATCAATGAACGGATTCGCGAGGAGCTGAGGGCTGGAAAATCGGCGAGGGCCGCCGTCGAAGCGGGTTACGAGCGGGCGTTGCCGGCGATCATCGACACGAACGTCACCACATTTCTCTCCGGTCTGATACTTTTCCAATTCGGCACCGGTCCGATCAAAGGGTTCGCCGTGACGCTTTGCGTCGGTATTCTCACCACCGTCGTCACGGCCGTCTTCATGACGCGGATCTATTACGACTATCGAATTGCCAGTCGTAAGTTGACACGCGTGAGCATCTGAGGGAACGCATGGAACTAATCAAGCCCGGAACCGTTATCCCTTTTACAAAATACCGCCACATCGCTGTGAGTATATCCACGGTGGTAAACCTGGCCGTGCTCGCGCTGCTTTTTCTGAAAGGTCCCACCCTGGGAGTCGATTTCGCGGGCGGAACGGTCGTGCAGCTTAGATTCACGCAAAAGGTATCCATTCCGGAAGTCCGGCAAGCCTTAGGGACGCTGGGCCAAGGGGACGTTGTGATCCAGGATTTCGGCCAGGCTGGCTCGAACGAGTTTTTGGTGCGCCTGGAAAAGACCTCCGTGCAGCTCGGCGCTCTGACCGAGCAGCTGCGCGCCAACCTCTCGCAGAAATTCGGTCCCAACGGTTTCGAGATCCGGCGCATCGAATCGGTCGGGCCCAAAGTGGGCAGCGAGCTCAGGCAAAGAGGAACCTGGTCGGTGATCGCCGCCACGATCATGATGGGAATCTACATCTGGTTCCGCTTCGAGCTTCGCTTCGGCGTGGGCGCCGTCATCGCGCTCATCCACGACGTGTTGGTCACTATCGGAGCCCTCATCATCGCCGGCTACGAGTTCGATCTTACGATCGTAGCGGCCTTGCTGACGGTCGTCGGCTTCTCCGTCAACGACACGGTCATCGTTTGCGACCGCGTGCGCGAGCACATGCGCAAGAAGCGGCGCGAGGGGTTGGAGTCGATCATCAACATGAGCATCAACGAAACCCTCAGCCGGACCATCATTACGACCGGCACGGCGCTGCTCGTCCTTTTCGCTCTTTTCCTTTTGGGCGGCGGCGTCATCCGGCCGTTCGCCTTCGCGCTGTTGGTCGGTTTTTTCTCCGGCGTTTATTCCACCATCTTCATCGCCAGCCCGGTCATTTTGCTGTGGGAGAAGGGCCAGAAGAGCGCAAAATAATTTTGCCTTCGCTATGACGACGCCAAAGCGCTGGATCCAGAGAGAGGCGGACGAGACCTGCGTTTCCCGTCTCTCGGAGGCGAGCCGGCTCCCGCCATTGATCGCCCGGCTCTTGATCCATCGCGGCGTGACGGAGCCGGACGCGGCGCGCCGTTTTCTCTCCTCCAGCCTGCGAGCCGATTTGCCGTCGCCGTTTTTGATGACCGGCATGGAGCGCGCTGCGCAGCGCCTCGCGGCGGCGGTCGCCGGACGCGAGCTCGTCTGCGTGTGGGGCGATTACGACGTTGACGGCACCACCGGCACGGCGACGCTGGTCTGTTTTCTGCGCGAGATCGGCGGCAACGCCATCTATTATGTTCCGCACCGGATCGACGAAGGCTACGGCCTCAACGTCGAGGCGCTCGCGCAGTTGCGCGCGCGCGGTGTCGGCGTGCTGGTCAGCGTCGATTGCGGCATCTCCAACTACCGCGAGATCGAATTCGCGCAGTCGCAGGGCATGGATGTGATCGTCGTCGATCATCACCAGTCGCCCGAGCTTCTTCCGCCCGCTTTCGCGATCTTAAATCCGCATCAACCCGGCTGCGCTTTTCCCGACAAGGGGCTGTGCGGCGCCGGACTGGCTTTTTATCTCGTCATCGGCCTGCGCTCGAAGCTCCGCGACGCGGGCCGATTCGACGGCGCGGAAGTGCCGGACATCCGCCGCTGTCTCGACGTGGTCACGCTCGGCACGATCGCCGACATGGTGCCGCTTCAGGGAGTCAACCGCGTGCTGTCGCGGCGCGGGCTGGAGGAACTCGGCGGCTCGACGCGGCCGGGAATTCTGGCGCTCAAGCAGGTCGCGGGTATTGCCGCGGGAGAAATTACCGCGGGGCAAGTAGGGTTCCGGCTGGGGCCTCGCATCAACGCCGCGGGACGGATGGACGCCGCGCTCAAGGTGGTCGAGATGCTCACGACCGAATCGCAGGAAGAAGCGCACCGCATCGCCGCCGAGCTCGACGAGCACAATCGCGAGCGGCAGGCGGCCGAGAAAGAAGTCTTGCAGGCCGCGCTCAAACAGGCCGGCGCCGACATCGGCGATCGCTACTCGCTCGTGCTCGGAGAAGACGGCTGGCATCCGGGCGTGCTCGGCATCGTCGCCTCGCGC
>JBGPTS010000115.1:0-11936 GCA_041490745.1 Binatia bacterium
GTCGCCCATGAAAACGATCGCGTCGATTTTTCCTTCGAGAATATTTTCGTTCAGCGCCGCCGCCTCCGCGTTGAGATTCACGTCCTCCGGACGGATGACGACGACGACGTTCTCTCCCACGGCGATTCCGTCGGGCAAAATGCATTTGAGCGTGCCGCTCGGAGTCTCGACTTCGCCGGGCTGGCCGGACTTGGTCACGCGTCCTTCGAGAAAATTGCTGAGGCCGATGAAATTCGCCACAAACCGGTCGCGCGGCGCGCCGTAGATCTCCAGCGGCGTGCCTTGCTGGACGATGCGCCCGCCGTCCATCACGGCGATCACGTCCGACATGGTCAGCGCTTCCAACTGATCGTGCGTCACGTAAAGAGTCGTGATGCCGAGGCGCTTGACCAGCTCGCGCATCTCGAAGCGGGTCTCTTCGCGGAGCTTGGCGTCCAAGTTGCTGAGCGGCTCATCGAGCAAGAGGACGCGCGGTTCTTTGACGAGAGCGCGCGCCAGCGCGAGGCGCTGCTGCTGCCCGCCGGAGAGAAACGGCGCCGGGCGGTCTTCCAGGCCGTCGAGCTGCACGAGCGCGAGCGATTTCCGCACGCGCGTCCGAATATCGGCGGCGGACAGTCTCCGCTTCGACTCGCGCAGCGGGAAAGCGACATTTTCAAAAACGTTCATGTGCGGCCAGATCGCGTACGATTGAAAGACCATGCCGATGTCCCGCTTGTACGGCGGGACGATGAGTTTTTTCCGGGAAGAAAAAACCAGTTGGTCGCCGACCAGAATCTCGCCTTCGTGCGGTCTCTCCAGGCCGGCGACCGAGCGCAGCGTCGTCGTCTTGCCGCAGCCGCTCGGACCGAGCAGCGTGAAGAACTGCCCCGGCTTGACGTCGAGGTCGATGCCGCGCACGGCGTGAACTTCGCCGCGCTCCGTTTGATAGCGCACGTGGAGATTTTCGATGCGAATCACGCGTTCACCATCTGCACCGCATGCCGGCGGAAGCCGAGAATACGAACCGCCAGCGTCAGGAGCAGGAGTGTCACCATCAAGAGCGTGCCGATGGCCGCCACCGCCGGCACGTAGCCTTCATCCCACATGTTCCAGATGAGGATCGCCAGAACCTGATTCTCCGGGCCTTCGTAAAGAATCAGCGGCATGCCGGCGATGCGCACGGCGTGGAGCACGACCCAGATCCAGACGCCGACAAAGCTCGGCATCATCAGCGGCACGAAAATCCGCCACATCGTGCGCCACGGCGGCGCGCCGCTCACGTAAGCCGCTTCTTCCAATTCCTTATGAATTTGCAGTAGCGCCGCGTTCATCGAGCGAGTCCCATAGGCGATAAAACTGATCGTAAACCCGATCGAGATCGCCCAGATGGTGCCGTAGAGCGGGAGAAAATCCAATTTAAGAAAAAGCCAGAAGAAGGCGATACCCATGACGATGCCGGGAATCGCGTGCGGCATGAAGGCCAACTGGTCGAGCAGCCTGCGACCCCAGAATTTGCTCCGCACGACGACGAGCGAGATAAAAAACGAAAGCGCGACCGTCGCCGTCGCCGTCGTGACGACCATGACGACGGTGTTTTTCAACGCCGAGGCGACTTCGCCGTATTCCGCCAGCAGGCGGTAGTTTTTCAGCGTCATGTTGTTGAAGGCGTTCCACGACGGCGCCTGGAGATAGGGGAGAAACGACGCGTAGAGGAAAACCAGAAACGGCAGCGCGATCGAGAAAAACAGAAACAGCAGCGCGCCTGCGAGCGCGGGGATTTTCCATTTTCCCAGATCGAGCTGGCGCGGCCGGTAGCCTTTTCCCGTGACGATCGTGTAGCGCTCCGCGCGACTGATCATTCGCGTGTATAAAAAAGTCGTCGCGACGGCGATGACGAGATAAACCATCGCCAGCGCGTTGGCCTGGCCGTAAACCGGCATGAAGGTCGCCGTGCGTACGATGGCGTAAATCTTCGTGCTGAAAACATAGATGCCGGCGGGCAGGCCGAGAATTCCCGGAATCTCGAAAACCTCCAGCGCCGTCATCGCCTGGTAGATCATCACGGCGACGAGCGCCGGGGCGAGCAGCCGCAGCGTGACTTTCCGCAGAGTGGAGATCGGCCGCGCGCCGGAGACCGCCGCGGCCTCTTCCAGCGACGGGTCCATGCTGCGCATGAGCGGCACGAGCATAAGAAACGCCGTCGGCACGAGGCGCAGGCCTTCGATAAACACCATGCCGCCGAGCGTATAGACGTCGATCACCGGCGCGTCCGGGCCGAACAGATATTTCAAGAACTGGTTGATGAAGCCGATGCGCGGGCTGAGCAGCAGCACCCACGCCATCGCTTGCAGCATGCCGGGCACGGCCAGCGTCATCGGCACGCCGGCGTAGAGAAAAATTTTCCCCGGCATGTTGGTGCGCTCGACCAGCCATGCGAGGGAAACCGCGAGAGTAATGCCCACCGTTGCGCTGCCTGAGACATAGATCACCGTATTGGTGAAAAGCTCGATCGTGCCGGGGTCGGAGTAAACTTTGATATAGTTCACCAGCCCCATCGTGGCGAGAGAAAAATCGCCCGGAAGCCGGGCGGTGCTGAAGCTCCCCAGGATAAGAAAAGCGAGCGGCGTCAGCACGAGAAACAGGATGAGTAAAAATATCCCGTGCTGCCAAAGACGTTGCCGAAGAGTTTCGCCCATCAGGATCCGCTGCGGCGTCTTCCGCCGCTCTTGAGCCAGAGCTGGTCCCACACCTCGAGCAGCTTCGGCTGTATCTCCAGTTCGTCGGCCGGGTCTCTGAAGGCGATCTGCTTGCCGAGGATCTGATCGGCGAAAGGCAGCAATTCCTTCCGCTGCAATCCTTTATGCACCGGCGGGGCGTAGTCGGCGACGTATTGCGCGATCTGTCCTTCTTTGCTGAGGAACCAGTTGACGAACAGACGCGCGGCGTTCAGGTTCGGCGAGCCCTTGAGGATCGCCATTTCGGAAACCGCCGCGGTCGCCGGCTCGGGACAAGCGTAGCTCACCGGCGCACCGTCGATCGCCTTCTGGTAGGTGCGATACTCCGCCGAGGGAATGCTGCCGTAAAACTCGCCGGCAGCCAAAAGCTCAAGCATCGCGTTCATGCCCTCGCGGCGGAGCTGCGGCTTCACTTCGGCGAACATTTTCGTGAGATAATCCTTGATCCATTTCTCGCCCTTGGCTTTCCAGAGTTGCAACGCCCAGAGCTGCGGACGGTTGCCTAACGCCAGGTTGCCGTTGCGCCACTTTGGGTTGGTTAAAAAATCTTCCCATTTCTTGGGCACGTCCTCTTTCTTGATCTGTCTCGTGTTGTAGGCCATGCACCAGTAGCGATTGTGCATCCCGACCCAGAAGCCCTCCGGGTCCACGGTGCCGACCGGATTGTTTTTCCAGTTGGGAATGTTTCTGAGATCCTCCATCGCGCCTATCTCGCGGTACATGAAAAAGCTGCCGCCGAGTCCGGTGAGAATATCCGTAAGAATTTTTTTGTTTTTATAAGCGACCACGGTGCGGATCGCGCGGTCCTCGTGGCTCGCGCGGTTGTATTCGATGGCGATAAACGGGTAGCGCTCTTTGAAAGCGCGCAGCAACTGGTCCGCTTGCGGCGGATCGAAGGTCGAAAAGATGCGCAGGTGGCGCTCTTTCTTCGCGCCGTCCGTCCAACTCTGCGGCACCGTGAGCTCCGTGTCGATGTCGGACAGGAGCGACGGTTCGAGCTTGAGTTTTTTGAGATCTTCCTGCGTGGCCTTCGGCAAAGGCGCGGCGGCGGCGGAAACAAGGCCGGGAGCGATCAGGAAGAATACCGATAATGTGAAAGCAGCCGGCCAGATTTTTCTCCGAGTCATTTGGCTCTCCTTCTTCGGGGCGTTTTCTACAGGCCGAAAATCCCGCGGAACTCTTTGACGTACTCGTTGTAGCGCGTCGCCGTGTCGTACGGCACGACGCGGAGCTTGAGCTTCGATTGGTCCATCTTGGGCGACGGCACCTCGACATCGCGCCGCGCCGGGATGCGGTTGAACGAGCGGAATTTCTCCTGGGATTTTTTCGCCAGCAGGAAATCGATCAACAGCTTGGCCGCGTTCGGATGGATGGGCTTGGCGCTGAGCCCCACCGAGTGAACGGAGACGACGATCGGATCGACCGTGTTCACCCATTCGACGGGCGCGCCCCTTTTTTTGTCCGATTCGATGCGGTGCGCGTAGACGATCGAGAGCGGGAACTCTCCGGCACTCATGAGCTGGGCGATGAGCGAGTGACCTTTGCGCCACTGGATGTCCTGCTTGGCGAGCGCGCGCATGTATTTGTCGGATTTTTCCTTGCCCCACGCGGCGAGCAAGGTGACGTACCAGGGGTACTCCTCCTGGTCGATCGAGATCTTGCCCTTCCATTTGGGCTCGATGAAATCCTCCCAGCGCTTGGGCGCCTCGCTCTCGGAAACCATCCGCGCATTGTAGCCGGGGACCATGTAGTTGGTGTAGAGCGCCGTCCAGTGGCCTTGCGGGTCTTTCAGTTCCTTGATGTAGGCCTGCGATTCGGGCGACACATAAGGCGCGATGAGCCTGTGCTCGATCAGCGTCCCGATCTCGCTGAGGCTCGCGACGTCGAAGCCCCATCTCCCGGCGCGCGTCTCGGTCAAGACGCGGTTCTGGACCTTCTCGCCGCTGGCGCGAAACAGATCGATCTTGATGAACGGGTACTGCTTCTCGAAGTCGTCGGCGAGCGGCTTCGACTCGGCGATGCTCATCGACGTGTACCAACTCACCGTACCTTCTTTCTTGGCGCCTTCGACGAGCTTTGATGGGGCGTCGCCTTGAGCGCGAACCGGCGCCGCGGCGAGAGGGGAGACGACCAGCGCGAAACCAATGACGGCGGCAAGGCTACGAATCTGCAAAGCGACTCTCCCGAAGCTACAGTGGAGGCTATGGAGATAACTTGCCGCTGTCAAGAAAGCTGAGGCGATCATTTTCTAATTTTGACCTTCGGTTGCCGGAGATATTGCTTGAGCAACGGTGAATCGTAAGGCGCGCGCTCAATCTTCGTCATGTGGGTGTAAAATTTTCCCGTCGACTTGCCGTCCTCGTCGTACCGGGTTCCCATGTAGAGCAGCGGGTCGGAATCTTCGCGGAACAGCTCGCCCTCCATCGCGCCTTTGCGCATGTGCACGGCCAGGACCTCGCCGACGAAAAGGTCGAGCTCGTCGCCGAACGGAATCACTTGCGCCAAGCGGTATTCCACGTTACCGATCGCCTCGCCGATCAGCGGCACCGAGCACTTGGCGGGCTTTACCGGCGTCAAACCGGTCGCCTTCCATTTGTCCACGTCGTTGCCCGAAATGTAGCCGGCGAAGACGACGACGTCCATCATCTTGTCGGTCGGCGCGCTCATGACGAATTCGCCGCGCTCGAGGATCAATTGATACGTCAGCGTGCGCTTCAAGATCGCGACCACCATGCGCGACGGCTCGGTGCCCATGGGAGAAAACCACATCGCGGTCAAAAAGTTGAGCCGGTCGCCCGCGCCCCGGCTGACGACCAGCGCCGGCACCCGAATGGAGAACGGCTTGTTGCCGTGCCGCGCCGGCTCGAACATTTCAGGCTCTTTCCAGTCCAACGATCGCCTCCGGTTTTTGACCGCCAAGACGCAATACTGTGGCATTGTCTAGCATGGATTTTCGAATGAGAAAAGTCAGCTCCAACCATTTGCCTGCGTGTCGTTGAACCTGTTATGAATGCCGTCTATGGAAGAAAGGGTTTCGACGGGCTCACCACAAGGCGATTCGACCCTTCGACCCAGCTCAGGACAGGCGAGCTCACGACGAGCAGGATTGACGCGGCAGTTGGGTCTCTTTAGCGCGGTGATGATCATCTGCGGCGACATGATCGGCAGCGGTATCTTCTTCGCCACCGGCGCCATCGCCGAGACGCTGCCCACGCCCGGCGGCGTGTTGCTGGTCTGGGTCTTCGGCGGACTTCTCGCGCTTACGGGCGCGCTCTCTTGCGCGGAGCTTTCCGCGAGCCTGCCTTACGCGGGCGGAGACTACGTCTATATCCGCGAAGCTTACGGCAGGCTCACGGGTTTTCTTTCGGGCTGGTCTTCGTTTCTCGTCACGTTCTCCGGCGCGATCGCTTTTCTCGCCGTGAGCTTCACCGGATTTATGGCGTTTTTCTTCCCCGCGCTCGGCTCGGAGCAGGCGCTCTTTGCCGCGGTGCTGCCGGGCTTCTCGATCAACGTTACCGTCGGGACGATTTTTGCCATCGCGATCGTGCTCGTGATCTCGGCGCTGCACTGCATCGGCGTGCGCCAGGGAACGATCGCGCAAAATATCCTGACGATCTTAAAAATCGGCGCGCTCGTCGGCATCATCGTGCTGGGAGTTTGGTTCGGCAAAGGCGACACGGCGCACTTCACGCCGCTGTTCGACTGGGGGGCGATCGGCAGCTTCAGCGTGTTCGGCGCCGCTTTTATTCCCGCGATCTTCGCCTATTCCGGCTGGAACGCGGTCATTTATATCGCCGGCGAAGTGAAGGAGCCGGAGCGAACCTTGCCGCGCGCGCTGCTGCTGGGAAATTTAATCGTCATCGCGCTCTATCTTCTCGTCAACCTGGTCTATATCTACGCCGTGCCGGTGACGGAAATGAAAGGCGCGCTCAGGGTATCCGAAGTCGCGACGACCGCGCTGTTCGGCCGCCAGACCTCCGCCTGGATTACGGCGATCATCACGGTGTCGATTCTCGGCGCGCTCAACGTCGTCACCATGCTCGGCCCGCGGATCTACTACGCCATGGCCCGCGACGGCGTTTTTTTTCAGCGGCTCGCGCGCGTGCATCCGACTTTCCACACGCCGGTCGCAGCGATCGTCCTTCAAGCCGTCTGGGCTTCGCTGCTGATCGTCACGGGCACGTTCGGCACGCTTTTTACCTTCGTCAGCGTCATTATCACGCTTTTCTCCGCGCTTACCGTCGGCTCGGTGATCGTGCTGCGCTGGAAGCGGCCGGAGCTCAAGCGGCCGTATCGGCTCTGGGGTTACCCGATCGTGCCGGTCGTTTTTATTCTCGCCCATCTGTGGATCGTCTGGGGCTCGCTGACGCACAAGCCGGTGGAATCCTTGTGGGGCGTGTTCATCGTCGGTCTGGGAATCCCGGCGTACTTTTTCTGGCGCCGGCGCAGCCAAAAAATTTGACCGCGCTGAAAGCTGATGACTGAGAACTGACCGCCATGGTTCGCATCACACGCGTTTACACGCGCACGGGAGATCAGGGAGACACGGCTCTCGTCGGCGGTAGGCGCGTGGCAAAAGATTCGCCGCGCATCGAAGCGTACGGCACGATCGACGAGCTGAACTCGATCGTCGGTCTCGCGCGCGCCTTCAACGCGGAGAAGCGCGGCGCGGCCAACCGCTATCTCGACGAAGTGCTGGCGAAGATTCAGGACGAGCTTTTCGATCTCGGCAGCGAGCTGGCGACGCCGGGAGAGGCGGCCTACGAGGGCATGTACCGGGTCGGCGAAGCGGAAGTGAAACGGCTCGAAGCGACGATCGATCGTTGCCAGAAGGATCTTCAGCCGCTCAAGTCTTTCGTTCTGCCCGGCGGCGGAAAAGTCGGATCGTTTTTGCACCAGTGTCGCACTGTCTGCCGCAGGGCCGAGCGGGAGATCCTCCGGCTCTCGCGCGGTGAGGAGATGAGCGACTGGCCGCTCAAATACGTCAACCGGCTGAGCGATCTTTTTTTCGTTCTCGCGCGCTGGACGGCGAAGCAGGCGGGCGAAGCGGAGGTTTTGTGGCAGCGCGGGCTGGAAGAGAAAGTAAAAAGAAAAAAACAAAAAGCGGGGGTCTGATGGGAATCTTAGCAGGGAAAAAAGCCGTTATTTTCGGTGTTGCCAACGAGCGCAGCATCGCCTGGGCGATCTCCGAGGCGCTCCATGCCGAAGGGGCGGAGCTGGCGTTCACTTACGCCGGCGAGATCCTGGAGAAGCGCGTCCGACCGCTGGCGGAAGGAATCGGCGCGAAGATCATCCTGCCGTGCGACGTGACCAAGGACGACGAGATCGAGCGCGTCTTCGCCGCGTTGAAGCAACAGTGGGGCGCTCTCGATATTCTCGTGCACGCGATCGCTTTCGCCAATCGGGAGGATCTCGCCAACCCGTACATGCAGACGAGCCGCGCGGGTTTTCATCTGGCGCTCGACGTGAGCAGCTATTCGCTGGTTGCTTTAACGCGCGGGGCCGCGCCGTTGATGGAAGGCCGCAAAGGTTCCATCCTCACGATGACCTATTTGGGAGCGGAGAAAGTCATTCCCAACTACAACGTCATGGGCGTGGCCAAGGCGGCGCTGGAGGCGAGCGTGAGATACCTCGCTTACGATCTCGGGCCGAAGGGCATTCGGGTGAACGCGATCTCGGCCGGACCGATCAAGACGCTGGCGGCCGCGGGAATTTCCGGCTTCAAAGACATGCTGCATTACGCCGCCGAGCGCGCGCCGCTCAAGCGCAACATCGACGCCGAGGAGGTCGGGCGCACGGCGCTCTATCTCGCGAGCGATCTGTCCAGCGCCGTCACCGGAGAAGTGATCCACGTTGACGCTGGATATAACATCGTAGGAATGTAGCAATTTTAGATTTTAGATTGCCGATTTTAGATTAAGATCAAGACGCCAGGATTTTTGAGTTCAATCGAAAATCCAAAATCTAAAATCAAAAATCGGAGGAGTTCGCTATGCCTTTCAAACAAATTTCCGTTCCCGAGGCTCACGATATTTTAGAGAAAGATGCCGGTTCCATTTACATCGACGTGCGCACGGTGCGCGAGTTCACGGCCGGCCATCCCAAGGGAGCGCTGAATATTCCCGTCGCCTTTCCCAATCCGGGAAGGGGAATGGTGCTGAACGACGAATTTGTAAAGGTCGTCGAGGGCCATTTCGGCAAAGACAAAAAAATCATCCTCGGCTGTCAGGTGGGACCGCGCTCGGACACCGCCGCGCGGCTGCTCGACGAGGCGGGCTATCACGACGTCGCCAGCATGCAGGGCGGCTTCGGCGGAATGCGCGACCCGTCGGGCCGCGTCATCGCGGAAGGCTGGGCCGGCCTCGGCTTTCCCGTGAGCCAGGACAACGGCGAAGGCGTGAGCTACGACTCGCTGGCGGCAAAAATCAAGTAGTTCAATGTTCCAAGTTCAAAGTTAAAGCCGGGATCGCGAACTTTGAACCTTGAACCTTGAACTCGGACCTGCCCTAAGGCTTCCCCACGTACTTGTTAGTCCAGAGAACTCCCTCTTTATTTGAAGGGGCTTGGGACAGATCTTTGACGATGCCCGCGCCGGTCGCAAAGTTTATGACCTTCTGCCAGCCGGCGGCGTTCATGGTACCCCACGCCGGCATCGCGTTGGCGACGGTCGAGTAGGACAGTTCGAATACCGCGTTGTCGAGCTTGTCCGGCGTGAACAGGCGATGCGCGCGCAGCGCGGCTTTCGCGGCCTCGGGCTTGGTGCGGAAGAGCGCGCCGCCGCGCGAGATCGCCCGCGCGACCGCCATGGCGATCTTCGGGTTTGCCTCCGGGTAATCCGGCCGAACCATCAGAACCTCATAGGGATAATCGGTCAATTCCGGCACCTCGCCCTTGCCGAGCGGAATCAGGACGTAGCCCTTGCCGCTCGGTTCGGTGATTTCGGCCGACGGCGGAGAGAGCGCATAGGCGTCGATCACGTTGTTCATCAGCGCCGCCGGCAGCTCAGGCGCTCCGATATAAACGAACTTAAGGATGGTCGCAATGGCGCCGGCTTTTTTTACCAGGAATTTGAAGATCTGTTCGGAGGCCGCCCCTGGACCCGTCGCGCCGATCGTTCCCAACTGCGTCAACGCGCTGAGCCGTGTGGCGATCGGGCTCTCACGCGTGAGGCCGAGCTTGTCCACGATCTCTTTGCGCAGCACGACGCTTAAGGTCATGGCCCGGTTGTGCGCCTGGATCGCCATCGCCGGCGCCCCTTCGACGCGCGCCAGCACCAGTCCCTCCGAAGTGGAGGCGCAGAAATTGACCGAGCGGCCGACGACGGCGTTCAAACAAACCGAGCCGCTCGGCGACGGCGTGATCTTCACCCGCACGCCTTCCTCTTCGAAATATTTGAGCTGTTCGGCGACCCAGATCGCGCCGAACGCGAAGTTCGGCACGGCGGTCATCAGGCTGACTTCGGGCATTTCCTTCTGCTGCGCGCGGGCCGGTGCGGCGGCTCCAAATAAAAGAGCTGCCAGCGTCGCGGGAACCACAATCATTCGGAACCTGCGGCTTTTCATTGTTCGAACCTCCTCTCTAACCTTGAATCGTCACATGTTCGCTGTGGGATTGCCACTGAAGCGCTCTGCGCTCGATCAACTCGGCAACTTTATCCATCGCGATCACCATTAGCATTAAAACGATGATGCCGACAAACACGTCGGCGGTGCGAAAAAGTCCGGCTGCTTGCCGGATGAAAAAGCCGACGCCTTCGGTCGCCGCGACGAATTCTCCGACGATCGCGCCGATCACGGAAAACGGGATGCTGGTTCTGATCCCGGTGAACATGTAGGGCGAGATCGCGGGCAGAATGACTTTGAAAGTGAGCTTCCACCGGCCGGCCCCCATGAGCCGCGCCAGGTCGATATATTCCTGGTCCATCTGTCTCATGCCGGCATAGGTGTTGAAGAAGTTCAGAAAGAAGGTGAGCAAGAACACCACGCCGACCTTGGACCACAGGCCGATGCCGAGCCAAACGATGAAGAGCGGCGCCAGCGCGGTGCGCGGAATGCCGTTCAACGCGATGATGATCGGCTCGAAAATCTCGGCGAGAACCTGGCTGCGGCCGAAGGCGTAGCCGAGCGCTATTCCAAGAATTACGCCGGCGGGAAATCCGATTGCGATCTCTTGAAACGTGACCCACGAATGCTGGATCAAATCGCCGGAGCGAAAGCCGGCGATCATCGAAACCAGGATGCGGCTCGGGCTGCTGATGAGAAAAGCCTCGATCCAATTTCCCGAGGCGATCTCCCACAAAAGGAAAAATCCGCCGATGATGCCGACGCGGAGTAGAGTCACCCACACGCGGCGCTTCCAAATAAAGCCGCCTCCCGGAGTTGCCCCGGCCAAACTGGTCTGCTCTCGGTTCGCTTCGTCGGCCATCGCGTCAATCCCACCTTTGCCTAGTGCTTGATATTGAGCTCGTGGCGGAAAATATTCCACAACCGGCCGTAAGCCTCGTCGAAGCCTTCCTGGCGGTGGATCTCGAAGATGTTGCGCGGGCGCTTCATCGGCACCTCGATCACGTCTTTGATCTTGGCCGGCCGGTGCGTCATCACGACGACACGGTCCGCGAGCGCCACGGCTTCGACGAGATCGTGAGTCACAAAGACGATCGTCTGGCGCTTCTGCTCCCAGATTTTCAGCAGCTCGTCTTGCAGCACCATGCGCGTCTGCGCGTCGAGCGGGCCGAATGGCTCGTCCATCAAAATCACCGGCGGCTCATAGGCGAGCGCGCGGATGATCGACGCCCGTTTGCCCATTCCGCCCGAGAGCTGCGCGGGATAATATTTCTCGAAGCCGGCCAGCCCGGCGAGATCGATAAAGTAACGTAGCTGCTCTTCGCGCTGCGGTTTGGAATAGCGCTTGGAGTCGAGACCGAATGCGACATTTTCCTCCAGAGTGAGCCAGGGGAAGAGCTTGCTCTCCTGCGGCACGTAACCGACCTTGGTATTCAAGCCCTGCACTTCCGATCCCTGATAGAGGATGCGGCCGCCCGATATCGGCGTCAGCCCGGCGATGAGCTTCAGCAGCGTCGACTTGCCGCAGCCGCTCGGCCCTACGATCGTAATAAATTCCCCGTAGGGAATGTTCAAGCTGATGTTGTCCAGCGCGACCATCCTGCCGCGCTCCGGTGTCTGAAAGGCTTTGCTGACGTTCTCGACTTGGATGACGAGTCGA
>JBGPTS010000116.1:0-11875 GCA_041490745.1 Binatia bacterium
CGCCGTAAACCTCGACGCGATGAGTGAGCTCGCCTCGAGCGATCATGTCGTCAAGATGGCGCTGCGTCAAGTAAGCGGAAGTCGCGCTCACGTTCCAGTGGTCTTTGAAAGCGATCGCGCGCATGCCGCACTTCGACGCTTCGATGGCGATCTGAATCATGTCCTGCGAGCGGTGGACAAAATCGGGATAGCCGTGGATGTGGCAGTCGATCGCGCCTTTGAGCAGCTCGTTCTCGATGCCCGGATAAATTTTCAGCATCTCCGGGTTGTCTTTCAGCATCTGATAAAAATAGTCCTTGGCGTTGAGTTGCTTGACGCGCTCCACACTCAGCGTCCGCCCCACCATCAAACTCTCAGCCGCCGCTGCATCCGCCGCAAAATCACACATGGCAACCTCCTTCGTGTTCGTGTTTCGTGTTCGTGCTCGTAAATCGGACCGTGATCGCGTTTACGTGCTCCTATATTGCGAACACGAGCCACGAGCACGAGTCACGAGTCCCCCCACGCTTCTAAAAATCTCCGCGCATCTTCCACCACCGGCTCCGTCACCGGCACATACGGCGTGACGAGGCGCGTCGCGCCGGCTTCTTTGAATTGAACCAGCTTGTCCTTGATTTCTTTGATCGAGGTCCCGGGCACGACGGGGAGCTTATCCATATACTCGTCGGTCAGCGCCGCCATCGCCGCCTTGAAGCCGCCGCTCTGAAAAGCGGCTTGAATCGCGTTCACCTCCGCTTCGAAGCCGAGTCCTTTCAACATATCGCTGTAATGATCGGCGATGTTGTAGAACGTGAGCACTTGCCTGAGTTTCGAGCGCGCCAACGCGCGATCGGGGTTGAGCGAAACGCGGCATTTAGCGATGATTTCGATTTTGCTCGGATCGCGGCCTGCCTCCTTCGCGCCTTCGCGCACGCGCGCGGCGATCTCGCGGATCTTCGCCGGCGTCGCCATGTTGATGAAGACGCCGTCGGAGATCTTGCCCACGAGCTTGGTCATCTGCGGCCCGAGTCCGGCAAGATAAATCGGGAGATTCGGATGCGACGGCTTCCAGGATAATTGGAAACGTTTCCCCGTCTGGTAAATTTCGCCTTCGTACTCCACGCGCTCGCCGGCGGCGACCTTGCGGACGATGTCGATGTATTCGCGCGCGCGCCGGAGCGGGCGGTCGAAGACGCCGCCGTGCCAGCCGGCGATGCTCTTGTTGGCGACGCCGAGTCCCAGAAGCAATCTGCCGTTGGAAAGGTCTTGCAGCGTTGCCGACTGGATACCCAGCGTCACCGGGCTGCGGCCATATATATGGTAGATCGCCGTGCCGAGCTTGATCGTCTTGGTCCGCGCCGCCGCGGCCGAGAGCAGCACCATCGGGTCCGTGCTGTTCGATTCGCCTTTCCAGAACGCGCCGAAGCCGACCTTTTCCGCCAGCTCGACCAGCTCGATCACCCCCGCCGCCGGATAATGCGCCGCGGAATTAATTTCGATGTCATGAATCACTTGCTTCTCCTTTCATCCCTCCGCCCTCATCCCTTACCTGGAGCCTCTGAACTTTTTAGGTAATGGAAATCACGCCGTGCGCGCGCTTGGACAGTCTTTCACCGCCTTTGTCGCCAACCAGAACCGTCCCGCCCCAGGCAAATTTGATTTTTCCGTCGGCGCTCGTCGCCGTCGGACGCCAGAGCCAGAGTGTGTTCTTCTCGATCGTGAGACCTTTCAACGCATCGGGCGAAGTCGCGGTTGTAATCACCGGACCGTCGTCGCCCGCGCCCCGGGCCGACAACAGGATTTCCGTTTTGACGCCGTTTTTCTCCGCGACGCTCTTGGCGAAATCTAAAACCTCGACGCACGATTTTCCCGGCTGAAACAATTTGAGTCCCGCCTCGAAGACTTCCTTCTGCCGCTCGATCACCGGCTTCCATTGAAGGGGAACCGCTCCAAGCAACAGCGCCTGATCCTCTTCGGCGATCTCGGTCCCCCAGACCGCGATGATTTCGCCCTGAATCAGCGTGTTCGCTTTGAGTTTGCAGCCAAGCGGCGGATTGCTCCACCGCTTCGCGCCGGAGCCGTCGATCGCGCCGATCGTCAACGTCGAGGGAAAATATTCCGCGCCGATTTCAAGCATGCGCGCCATCATCGCTGCATAAACCGCCGCGCCGTCCGCGCCCGAATGCGCGCCGCAGGCCAGCTCGTCGATTCCCGCTTCGGCGATCTCCGTCGCTTTGCGCGTTGCGGCGATTTCCTCGGCGCTCTTCACGTAGCGGACAAAGCCAATGACGTCGGTCGCGTCTTCGAATTTCGCATTGGGCAGGCGCTTCAGCACGGCGGAGAACGCGCCGTGGTTGACGACGCCGTCGATCGACGTGACGTGCGAAACTTTTCCGCCCTTCAGTCCGGCGACGCCGATACGCGCGCGCTCCATGCCGCATTCGAGCAGCGCCTCGGCCATCGGCTCCGACCACTCGCGGCTGGTCTGCCACGGCTCGGGCGCCCACGTGTTGCGCGAGCTGCGGTCGGCGATCACGATCGGCGGCCGCCCGTCGGTCGGCATGATGACCGACGAACAGCGAAGCTGCGTCAGATAGCGCGCGTCGACACCGTCGCCGAGCGGGACGAAGATGCAGTCGAAGCCGGCTTTTTTTCCGCTCTCGCGCACCGCCTTCCACCTGCGGTCGCGCTCGGCCAGCGAATAATCCGACCAGACGTAAACGGTAGCGCCGGCTCGCGTCGGCGGTTTGTAAGCCATAAACCCTCCAAAGCAGGCATCAGGCAACAGGCACTAGGCAATAGTAAGAGGATTTCCATTCTCAACTTCTTTACTATTGCCTGCTGCCTAGTGCCTAGTGCCTTTACTGAATCGAAATCATCCCCGGCGTGCGCTTGACGAGTTGCACGGCGCCGCTTTTCGTGAGCAGCACGCAGCCGCCCCAACTGTACTGGATCTTTTCGTCGTCGGACATCGCGATCGGCTTCCAGATAAAAACGTTGCCCTCGTGCATGACCACGTCGCGCACCTTCTCGCCGCGGTCCTGCGGCGTGAGCAGCGGCCCGTCGTCGCCGTAGCCGCGTCCGTGCATGAGGATCAAGCTCTTCATGGCGCGCTTTTGCCCGAACGTGTTGACCGAGTCGATGAACTCGCCGAAAACCATTCCCGGCTTCAGGCGCTCCAGCCCGGCGTAGAACAGATCGCGTTGTAAATCGACCACGCGCTGCCAGCGCTCGGGAATCGCGCCGAGCAAAAATCCCTGCTGCTCCTGCGCGATCAGCCCGCCCCACAGCGCGTCAACTTCATTGTGAATGCGGTACATCGGCTGCAAGACGCGCCCGAGCGGCGGATCTTCGAAGCGCGGCAGTCGCATCTCATCCATCGGCCCGGTGTAGAGCGCCAGCGGGTAATAGCCGCTGCCAAGCTCCATCATGCGCCGCATCACGCAGGTGTAGAGATGCGAGTCGGCCACGCCCGGCCGCGCGACCCGGCCCATTTCTTCGATGCCGGCCGCCGCGATCTCCGCGCCGCGGCGCAGGCAGTCGATCTCCTCCGGCCCTTTGACGTAGCGCGCGAAGGCGACCGCGTCGTGGTCGTCTTCGAATTTTGCGTTCGGCGCCCGCCGGAGCAGCTCGGCGTACGAGGTGTGATTGACGACGCCGGCGTAGGCGCGGCCGTGAACCATTTTGCCGCGCTCGAGGCCGGTGACGCCGATGCGCGCGCGCTCCATGCCGGATTCCGCGAGCGCCGCGGCCATCGCCTCGCCCCATGAGCGCCCCGGCGGCCGCGGCTCCGGAATCCAATCGTTGCCCGGCAAATCGCTGATGACGATCGGTTTACGGCCGTCCGTCGGCAAAATCGCGACGGCGTTGTCCAGCAGCGTGAGGTAGCGCCCGTCCGAGCGCATGCCGCGCGCCTGCTCCAGCGAGAGGTGCTGATTTCGCCCGTCGACGCAGAGCGGGATGAGAATGCAATCGAAACCCGCGTCGGCGGCCTGCTTTCTCACTGCGCTCCAGCGGCGATCGCGCTCCGCGAGACTAAATCCTTTCCACGTCGTATCGGCCGGTGCTTCCATGGCGCCTCCCTTCACGATCAAGCTGTCGAGCAGTTACAACGGTCATCGTCTACTTGAACGGCTTGAACCCTTTGAACGATTTGAACCCCACCCCTCGTTCAAGCCGTTCAAGTTGTTCAAATGGTTCAATTCGTCCCGCACGTCACGATTATAGCAGCAGCTTGAGCCGCGGCTTCACTTCGTTTAACAACAATCGCGTCTGCGCTGCAACATCCGGCGCGATCAGGCGCCCGACGACCGCAGTCAAGCCGGCGTCGACGTAACCTTGCAGCTTCGCCGCACACTCGGCAGGCGTGCAGAAAAACGGGCTCAAATGCTGAAGCTGGGCGCGCGGCTGGCGGAAATAACTCTCGGCCAGCTTCCAGCCTTCTTCTTCCGCGCCGCGCGCATCCTCGACAAGATGGAAGGTCGCAAACAGAGCGGAGGGGAAATTTTTTAGCTCGCGGCCGCTCTGGCGTGCGAAGGCATCGATCTTTTTCCGCCGCGCGGCATATATCGCCGCCGTCGGCGCGACGGTGAACCAGCCGTCGCCCAGTCGCGCGACGCGCCGGAGCGCGTGTTCGTTTTCTCCCGCGGCGATCCAGATCGGAATGGACTGTTGTACCGGCTTGGGTTGGATGCCGATCTCGGTGAACCGATGATACTTCCCGTCGAACGAGAAACTCTCCTCGGTCCACAGGCGCCGCATGATTTGAATCGTTTCATCGAGCCGCCCGGCCCTTTGGCCGAACGGCACGCCGCAGGCCTCGAATTCGCGCTCGGCGTATTTGTATTGCGGCGCGACGCTGACGCCGAAGAGAATGCGGCCGGACGAAATGACGTCGACGGTGGCGAGCGAATGCGCCAGAAGAACCGGGTTTCTCAGCGCGGCGATCAGCGGCACCGCGCCGATTTTTATTTTTTTCGTCCGCGCCGCCAGCGCCGCCATGATCGCGAGGCAATCCGCGTGCGCGCGGTCGCCCAGTGAGATGCGCGGGCTGTCGCCGACCCAGAGGTGATCCAAGCCCGCCGCCTCGGCGTCCTCAGCGGTCTGCCAGAACTCTTCCACGCCCGCCGCGCCGCAATCGCCGCGTATCAAATGGCGCGTGTGAAGCAGGAGACCGAATTCGACGGAAAAAGCGTTCATGCGTTTTAGATCTAGAGTACTCTGAGATTTCAAGCGGCCTGTCACGGAAGCCAGTGAAGAACCCGACAACGCCCCTATCGTCATTCCCGCGGAAGCGGGAATCCAGAAGTCCGCAAGCACCTGGATTCCGGCTCGCGCTGGCTGTCGCCAGCTTGGCCGGAATGACGATGAATTATTCGACGGCCTCCGAGAACACCACACGAGCGAAGCGAAGACCTACCGATGCGCTACCCGGATGCTCATGACCTGCGGCATGCCGGCGAGAATCCGCTTGAACGAATCGCCGCCGTTCTCGGTCATCCAGACGCTGCCGTCGGTCATGCCGGCGAGAAAACAACCTGCGTCTTCGGTGTCGCCCGCGACGGCTCGCGGCGCGGCGGTAAAATGCTCCGGCAGGCCGCCGGTGAGCCGCCGCCACGAATCGCCGCGGTCTTCGCTCAGATAAAAACCGGTGTCCGCGCCTTCGGGGCGGCGCCAGAACGGCGGCGGCACCGCCGCCGCCGCGGTGAAAAATTTCCGCGGCTTCGACGGATGAAACGCCACCTGCGCCATGTAGCGGCGATCGAGGCCTGCGGAACATTGTTTAAAACGATCGCCGCCGTCCACGCTCTTGTAAAAGAATTTTCCCGAAGTGGCGATGACCGTGGCGGGATCGTCCGGCATGACGGCTACCGAGTGGGAATCGAACTCCGTGCCTTCTTTGATGTTTTGCCAGGTTTCGCCGCCGTCTTTGCTGCGAATGAGCCAGCCCTCTTCAACCGCGCCGAAAATTATCTTCGGATCGCTGGCGCACAACGCCACTCCTTTGACGTGGCTGATATGAGGCGGCCCGGGAAATGTCCAATCTTCGGTCTCCGGCAGACTTTTCAACTGCTCGCAGTCGGTCCAGCTATCGCCGCCGTCGCCGCTCTTGAAGATGGATGTCGGGCCGGTGCCGAGCACCAGCTCGCCGGTCTTGGGATGCTGCGCCAGCGACCACGCTTCTTTGTACGTAATGCCCTCGTTGATCTCGCGCCAGGTCTCGCCCCGGTCTTCGCTGCGAAACATTCCGCCGCGGCTCGTCGCGGCGTAGATCCGCCGCGGCTCGCTCCGGTCGATCACGACCGGCGCCCGGAGCGCGCCTTTCCCCTGCAATCCCGACGGATGAAAGCTGTAGCCGCCGTTCTCAGGCTCCGCCCGAAAGAGACCGTCCGACGTGCCTATATAAAGGATGCGATCCGATTTCGTAGCCATCGTGCTCTCCTTCCTTTCGGTCAGCCGAATTTCACGGCGCCCTTCGCTTCGAGCTCGCGCATCTGCTTTTCACTGTAGCTAAGCTCCGCCAGTATCTTCCGCGTATGCTCGCCGACGAGCGGCGGCGGCGCCGATTTTTTCCGCGGAATGCCCACATAGCTTACCGCAGGCCCGACAAATTTCAATTTGCCCGCGGCCGTGTGCTCGGTCTCTTCGATGAGATCGAGATGCTTGACTTGAGGATCGCTTAACACCTCGGCCATGTTGTAGAGCGGCGCGGCGGGGACGTCGTTCTCGTCCAGGCGCTTCAGCCAGTCGTTCCGCGTCCGCGTCGCAAAAGTTTTTGCCAGCTCTCCTTCCAGCACGGCGTAATTTTTTCTGCGGTTCTCCCGGTCGCGAAATCTCGCATCGGCCGCAAGCTCGGTTCGCTCGACGGCTTTCAGGAACGCCTGCCAAAATTTTTCGGCCACGGAGCAATGGACGACGAGCGGCAAGCCGTCCTTCGTCGTGAACGCAAACGCGTGCGCGTTTTTCACGCGCGCGCTGCGGTCGGGAATCTGCCCGGTGCGCAGGTAGCCTGCGGCGGTTTCGCCGACAAACGACAAAGTCGCCTGCAAGAGAGAAGTCTCGACTTTCGCGCCCCGGCCGGTTTTTTCGCGCGCCAAGAGCGCTCCCAAAATACCGTAGCCCGCCGACATGCCGGTCGTGTAATCCGAAAGCGCGATGCCCATTACTTTCGGATTTTCCGCGTCCGTTAGGAGACTCAGAAGACCGCTCATCGCCTGGCCCAGCGTGTCGAAGCCGGGTTTGTCCACATAGGGTCCGCTCCGGCCGAAGGCGGAGATGGAACAGTAAACCAGTTTCGGATTCAGCGCGCGCAAAGTTTCGTAGCCCAAACCCAACCGCTCCGCCGTTCCGGGGCGGAAATTTTCCACGAACACGTCCGCCTTCTTGATCAGCTCCACACAGATCGCTTTTCCTTTGTCATTCTTGAGATCGAGCGCGAGGCTTTCTTTATTTCGGTTGAGGTGCGCGAAGTTCGGACTGAAATTCGGATCGGGCGCAAAATAGCGGTAAGGATCGCCCTCCGGCGGCGCTTCGATCTTGACGACGCGCGCGCCGAGATCGGCGAGCAGCGCCGCGGCATACGGACCGGTGACGAACGTGGAGCATTCGATCACGGTAATGTCGGGAAGCGCGGCTACGGGCATGGACGTAAATCTCCCACGGTTACTTACGGCAAGTCAATCGGCGTTGACAACGCGTCGTATGGAGTGATACGTCGATTTTGGATCTAAACTTCTTTCAAACCCGTCAGGGGGATGCTATGGCCTTCGCAAAAATTCGGCACGTGGCGATTTATACGGAAAACTACGATAGAACGGCGACCTTTTATAAGACGCTCTTCGGCATGAAGCAGATCACCACCGGCATGACCGACGAGAAAGGAGAATACAATCGGAGCCGCGGCCACCTGAGCGACGGCGTCATCGGCCTCGCGCTCTTGCAGCGGCACGCGGGCATCCGCTCCGGCCTGGACCATTTCGGCTTCGAGGTTCAATCCGGCGCGACCGTGATGGAGCGGATGAAAAAAAATTATCCCGACCTCCGCGTCGCCAACAGCCTGGAGCACGTTCCCTTCGCCGTCATGCGGATTCAGGACCCGGCCGGCACTCACATGGACGTCTCGCAGCAGGGCGTGGCGAAAGTGAGAGAGGGGTATTTGGAGGAAGGCTGGGAGCAGCCGCGCCATTTGCATCACGTGGCGATCCGCGCGGCGAAACCGTCTTTGCTCGCGGAATTTTATCAGAATGTTTTCGAACTCCGTCCGGTCGAGAGCGGCGCCGGAAACGGCCAGCTTTGCATGAGCGACGGCAAAGTGTCGATCGTCATCATCCCGACCGAGACCAAATCCTACCGCACGATGACCGAGGGTCTCGATCACATCGGTTTCAAAGTGGGTGCGTTGGCGCAGGCCGAAAAAGACTTGGATGATCTCGCCCGATCTCATCCGGAGTCGCAGCCGAAGCAAATCGATCTCGGAAGATTCGGCCCCGCCACCAAGCGCGAGATCGACGCCTGCATGCTCGGCCGGCGCTCGCTCGCCGATCCCGACGGCGTGCTGATGGATCTGGTTGAATAACGATGCGCCGCGTTAGCCTCAAATTCTTTTTACCGCTGCTCGCGCTCATCCTGGCGTTCCCTTTCCCCGCCGCCGCGCAGGAAAGAAGAATCACCGTCGGCCTCACCACGCGCACCGGCAGCAATTCCCTGCCGTTCGTCATCGCCGAGGAAAAAGGTTTTTTCAAAGGCGAAGGACTGAACGCGGTCGTCGTCATCATGCAGAACCAGATCGTCGTCAACGGCGTGCTCAGCAAAAACGTCGATTACGGCGGAACGTTCTCCAATTTCGTCGGCGCGGCGATGGCGGGTCTGCCGGTCCGCATCGTCATGTCGGTCCAGGACGGCTCGGATCACGTGCTGGTGACGGCGCCGGCGATCAAGCGAGTGGAAGACCTCAAAGGCAAGATCGTCGGCATCAGCAGCTTCGGCGGCACGCCGCACAGCGAAGTGCTCGCGATCTTGAAAAAATACGGCATGACCGAAAAGGACATTACGTTTCTGCAAATCGGCGGCAGCTCCAGCCGCTATCAGGCGTTGGAAGCCGGCAACATCCAGGCGGCCATGCTCGTGCCGCCGTTCAACAAGATCGGCCGGCAGAGAGGCTTCAACGAAATTCTCTCGTTTAACGACGTGCTGCGCATCCCTCTTGGGGGGGTGGCCACTCACGTGGACAAATTCAAGGAAGCGCCGGCGGAGATTGTCAAGGTCATCAAAGCCCTCTCGAAGAGCATCGATTACATTCACAACCGCAAACCCGACATTCTCGCTCTCATGGAAAAAAGCTGGGGCGTCAAAGATCCGGCGGTGCGCGACGGCATGTACCAGGACATTATCCCGCTCTACAGCCGCACGGGCATCGCATCGGATGAAATTATGAAGAACGTGATCCGGCTGGTCCAGGAGACGCGCAAGAGCGCGGCCCCTGTCGCTCTCTCCGACGTGGCCGACTGGAGCTTCGCGAAAAAAGCCAACGAAGAGTTAAAGAAATAAGGTCACGATCCCAGCGCTTTAAAAAATCCTTCCTTCTCCAATTCGTCCAGCAGCGAGTGATCGACGAACTCCTCCGGCTTGCGGTTGCGCATTTCCGGGCTGGTTTCGGCGTAAAAGTCGAGCGTGTCTTTGATGCCTTGCATGTTCACGCGAGGCGGGAAGGAAAAACGCGGCGCGAAGTAGCTGTACGTGTCGTTGAGAAGCTCCTGATCGTCGAGGCGCATTCTGCGGGCGAAAATTTTGACCGTCCGCTCGCGGTCGGTCTTGATGACGTGAATCGCTTCGGCATAAGCCTTGGCGAACCGCTTGACGATGTCGCGGTTCTCGCGCAGGTAGCCGCGGCGCACGTAGAGCGTGGATTGGGAAAAATTAGCCCGCATCTCCCCCATGTCGGCGAGCACCCGATAGCCCGCCTTCACCGCCATATTGAGATGGGGCGGCGAAAGAATCGTCGCGTCGATGCTGCCGACGGTGAGCGACAGGAGACGCGTCGGGGCGTCGGCGCCGATGATAACGTTCACCTCCTGCTGCTTGATGCCCCATTCTTTCAACGCCAATTGAAGCGCGATGTCGTTCGAGCCGCCGAAGTTGAGAATGCCGATTTTTTTCCCGCGCAAATCCTTCGGCGAGCGAATGTCGGGCTTGACCACGAAGGCGTAGGGAAATTTATTGTACGACGCGGCGAGAATGGTTACGTCCGAGCCGCGCGCAAAGGCTTGCAGCGGCGCGGTGCCCGAACCGGTGGCGAACTGCGTGCTGCCGCCGAGCAGCGCGGCGACCGAGCGCGCGCCGCCGGTGATCATCACGAGATCGACGTTGAGCCCGTACTTGTCGAAAAGCTTCAAATCCTTCGCCACCCACGACGCGCTCTGAAATCCCGACACGCCGCCGAAGTCGGCGACGATCTTATCGGCGGCACCGGCATGCCGCGGGAAAGTCAGACAAAGTACAAAGATGAAAAAAGCGATCCGATGTGTCTTCATTTCATCCCTCATCCCTCATCCCTCATCCCTTGTCACACCTTCCATCCTTTTACTGAAATGTCTATCCCGTTTCCCTCGGGATCATGCAGCCGATATTCCGCAAACGGAATCCGGTCCGGCCGCTTGGCGCCCCGGCGCGTACCCGCCTGCTCCGCGCGATCGCGGATTTCTTCGAGATCCTGCACGTGAAAGCCGAAATGGTTGAAGCCGTTTTTTTCCTCGCCGACCCTTTGGTAAAGCAAGGCGATGTTGAAATAACCGTCAGAGACGAAAATCGACGAGCGGTCCGAGTAGGCGACCTCTTTCATCTTGAGCACGTCGGCGTAAAAACCGGAGAGCTTTTTCGGATCGCCGGTGTAGAGCGCGAGGTGCTTGATCGGAAACGGCGTCTTCTCGGGCGCCGCGCCGAAGCTACGCCGCGTCAAGTCGATGAGATTCCCGTCCGGGTCCGCCACCCGGCCTTCGCTGTACGGGCCGGAGCCTTGATCGCCGTTCCGCGCCTTCTGCTTGATGCCGTCGATATCCTCGACCTCGAAACCGCTCGCGTGTAGGCCGCGCGCGCCTTCGCTGTTTTCTTTAAGCAGCGCCAGCGTGAAAACGCCGTCCGAAAGCCGCACCAATGGATCGCTTTCGGAAACCGTATTCAGCTCGAACACCTCGCGGTAGAAATCCGCGAGCCTGGTCGGCTCTTTCGCCGTGATCGTCAAACATCTCAAATACGGCATAAATCCTCCTCTCTTAGTGCATCTGTCATTCTGAGGCGAAGCCGAAGAATCCTTCGCCTTCGCTCAGGACAAGTCTCTAGAGACCCTTCGCTACGCTCAGGGTGACATGAGAAGTTATTTTATCTCGGCGCGACGAGAATATCATCCCTCGGAAACCGGTCCATGATCTCGGCGCCGTTTTTGGTCACGACCAGCATATTTTCCAGCCTGACGCCGCCGACGCGCCGCTCGCCTTCGCGCGACTCGACCGCGATGGTCATCCCTTCTTCGAAAACCTGGGGAAATTTGAGCGACCATTGCCGGTTGATGATCGGCATATCATAGCCGCTGCTCCCGCCGCCGCCCAGGCCGATGCCGTGGCCGATCTCGCTCGCCAGCACTTCCACTTCCTCCTTATATCCCCAACTCGTCGCCGGAGGAAAATGCTTCGCCGCGTCCGCCGTAGTCCGGCCCGGCTTGATCTCCTCGATGATCGCGCTGATGCGATCGACCACCCTCTTATACCAATCTTTCTCCTTCGCCGTCGGCTCCTTTCCCACGCTAAAACTTCTGTAGGTGCAGGTGCCGTAGCCCATGTACGTGAGTCCGCAGAGCGAGCCGTAAACCAGATCGCCCACTTGAATGACGCGGCTCGACTGATGA
>JBGPTS010000117.1:0-11828 GCA_041490745.1 Binatia bacterium
CGCAGTTGGTAAATCCAAAAGTATTCACGCCGTCGTTATTTCCATAGAGGTCGTTGCCGGTCACGGTAGCGGCGACGCTGAGCAGAACGCCGCCTTCCAGGTTGCCGCGCGCGGCGTTGCGCGTCAGCGTGATGCCGCCCGCGCTCGGACCGAAGACGTTGAAGCCGAACGAAAGGTTGCCGCTCGCCACGTTGCCGCGGACGAGATGGTTGCTGCCGCTCACCTGGAAGCCGTCGCCGCTCGCGCCCGCCGAGTTGTCGGCGATGGTGAATCCTGCGCCGTCGAAGAAAAATCCCGCGCCGCCGCTGTTGTTCGCCACGTTGCGCCGGACGATGTGGCTGTTGCCTTGGATGAAATAACCGGCGCCGCTGTTTTCCGTCGCGAGGTTTTCGCCGATCCGATGCCCGGCGCCGTTGACGACGAAACCGTTGTGATTATTGACCGAGAGATTATCGCCCACGAGATGCTCTTTGCCGTCGATGGCGAATCCGACGCCGAGCACACCAGGAGGGCAGGGGCAGGCGGTGCCGTTGAATTTCGCCACGTTGCCGCCGACGGTCACGCCGGTCGTGTTGTTCTCGACGACGAGCCCGGTAGAGTCCTGAGCGCGCCAAATGGTGAAACCTTTCCTGGGCAAGCCGAGAATCACGGCGTTCGCCTGGATCACGACTCCCGAAATCGCAGCGGCGCCGGCGTCCAACACCGTCGCGTCGGCGCCGTTGCGCGAAACGATGGTCAATGTCTTATTCACTTTGATCATGCAGTTGCATCCAGTGCCGACCTCCGCGGCTTCTTCGCCCGCCGAGGTGAAAGTGCCGTCGCCGTCCAGATCGCCGTAAATTCCCGGCCCGACAATGATCGTATCGCCGGCGCCGGCGTTGGCGATGGCTTTACCGATCGAACGGCACGGACTCAAGACCGGGCCGCAGGTCGCGCTGTCTACGCCGTTATTCGCGGCGTTAAGCGTCGCGGCTTCGGCCGCCGCGGCGCATACACCGAATACGGCGGCGAAGAACAACGAAAACCAAAGCGAGCGATTACGAGACACGCTTCTATTCATCATAAGAGGCTCCTTTCATTTTGGTCGCGTCTGCCGGTCGGGAGTTTCAATAAATCACCGCGGCCCCACTGTCAAGCTAGCGGCTTCGGGTCTCCCGGTAGCGCTCCCAGGCTGCGATGCCGGCCTTGACCGCCTCCACGTCGCCGTCGCCGCGGTGTCCGGCGCTGCCGACGCCGCCGACGATGCGGCCGTCAACGATCAGCGGATAGCCGCCGCGAATGAGAAGAATTTCGCCTTGCAGCATGCTGAGCGCGCTCAAAAACCGCTGCGGGTTGACCTTATATTGCTCGGCGGATTCGGCCGTGGTTTGTTGCAGCGCCACGGCGCCGACCGCCTTGCCGACGGCGAAGCGCTGAAAAAAACTCGAGGTGCCGTCGATGCGGTCCATCGAAACGAGATTGCCGTTGTCGTCGACGACGGCGACGGCGGCGTGCGCCTTGTCGGCGCGGACGCGGGCGACGGCCGCTTCGATGATGACGCGCGCTTCTTCCAGGGACAGCGAGCTGGCGGCGTCGATGCGCGCTCGCTCGCGTTGGGCGGCGGCGCTTTCTTCCGCAGGTTTTTCCTGCGCGCGAGCGGGCCCGGGCGACTGCGCGATCAACGACGCCATCGCGACCGCGGCTCCGAGTAAGAACCAAGTCAATCTTCGCTCGACCATTTTGCTTTCCTCCTGCTCGGCTCGTGCTCGTTCAATTCGGCTCGAACGTGTCCATGATCGGCGTCGTGCCCGGCGCGCGCCCGCCCTGGACGATGCTGCCGCCGGGGAGGTAAATGCGATTGCCGACCACGGCGGCGCCGAACGCGTGGCGCGGCAGCGGCATCGGCGCGAGATCGGTCCAGGTGTCGCGCGCCGGATCGTAGAACTCCACTTGATTGAATGTCCCCATCGAAGTGTTCTCCGCATTGCCTTCGCCGCCGAAAACATAAATCCGATTGTTCACCACCGCGGCGGTTCCGCCGGAACGGCCGGTGGGCATCAGCGCGCGCTCGGTCCAGGCGCGCGTCGCGGGGTTGTACTCTTCAATCCGCCGCAAAGTATAATCGGGCCGGTCGCGCCCGGCGACGGCATAGACGCGCCCGCCGATCGCGCCGGCGTGCAGATGATCGCGCCGATAGCGGAGCGGCGGTAGAATCTCCCAGGCGTCGGTTTTCGGATCATAAACCGCTGCATCGGCTACCGGCTCATAAGTGCCCGGTTTTGCAGCGCTGAAGCGTTCGCCACCCAGCGCGTAGATTTTCCCGTCGAGGACGGCGACGGCGAGCGCGCCGCGCACCGTCGGCAGCGGCGCGCGCTTGTCCCAGCGGTCGGCTGCAGGATCGTACTGCCAGACCGAAGCGATCGGAACGCGCTTGGCAAAGACACCGGTGAAGCCGCCGACGACGTAAATTTTACCGTCCGCTGCGGCAACACCGTGGTGATGCAGCCCTTCGGGCATCGGCGCCGCCTGTTGCCACTTGTTTGCCGCCGCGTCAAAGACTTGCACCAGCGTGCTCGGCACGCCGTCCGCGCCGTAGCCGCCGATCACGTAAATCATATTTCCCAGCACGCCGACGGCGGACTCCTGGCGCGGTTCGGGCATCGCGGTCGCCATGGCCCACACGCCGCCTTTGGCGAGAGCGCCCGCGCCGCCGCCGGTGGACGCGCCCAGTTGGCACACGCCCAACGCTATCGTCAGCATCCATACGCTCGCACGCCTGATCTCCATGGCATTCTCCTTTCGTTCATCCGGCGCTCGGCGGAAAACGATGGTTACGAGCGGACAGTAGTCAATCAGGCGCAGCCATGTCAACTCGTCGGATCGAGTAGATTCGGCAATGCGACTTGACAGGATTCTTTTGTCCGGGGGATAGTGTCGGTATTTTCCATGCTCGGATACGAGGTAAATCTATGGCGCGCGAAAAAAACCGCCACGGCGTAAAAACCTTCGCTCAGGGAACTCGCAGGCTCGTATGGTGGATCGAAACCTCGCTGCCGGTCATCATAGGAACCCTGGAGGTGAGGGAGCTCATCAAGGAGGAGGGGATAGGACATCTGCCGCAGAAGCTGCAACAGGCGTTCGCCAGTCCCGATATCGCGACCGTGCTCTGGAAGACCGCGCTGGTGATTTATTTTTTCTCCTGGGTCTTCGGAGCGGATTCGGATACCGAAATGCAGTCGGAGGCGTATCTCGCGGCCCCTCACGAGGGCCGGCTCACGAAGCAGGACATCGGCGTCATGTTGGGGATCGTCGCCGGTTTCGTCGTCCTCTGCGTCGTGGGCAACAATCATCGCTGGTTTGCGCTGGCGCTCACGGGCTTCTGGGCGATCAACGTGGTCGGCTGGCGCTACATGGTGGCCGCCTTGAAAACTCCGATTCACCAATCCTACGTGAAATACGGCAGGGCCAAACAGTACGTGGAGATGGAGAAGCTCCGCGCGGTGGAGCGCTACGCTACCGGCGAATGGCAGTGGCGGCGCTTCGCGATCGGCGCCGTTCTCGCGGCCGCGATGAACGTGTTTGCGTTTGTCGAGCCGCGGCCGGGATATGCCGAAGCGAGCATTTTTAATTTTGTCGTATTCGTCGAGTCGTGGATGTGGATCATGCGCTCGCGGACGAAGCTGTCGCTCCGCGTGCTCGACGATCTCAGCGAGCGTTATGGGGACAAGCTGGTTGAAAGCGGAGTATGACGCCGTTTTTTTGACGCGGTTCGCGGTTTTTTCACATCGTGGGCTCAATTCACCGTCGAGATTGTTCTTGCCCGAGAGGACGAAAAGCTTTGGGTTGCCGGGGCTTGGGATAACGGAACGAGGCCGGAATTTCCCATGGACGGCTCGGCGTAACTCCTGCCGTTGACTTTTCTCGCGGTCGAATCTAGCGTTGATCGTATGAACCGAATCGGCCGGCTGGTCGGTCTTCTTCTGCTCGTCGGACTTAATGCTTGCGGCGTCGCGGCGCAAGTCCAGGCCGGGCGCCAGGCGCTGCTCGTCAACAAGAACGAGGAGGCGCTCGGCCGTTTTCAAGAGGCGCTCGAAAAAGATCCCGATTACGTGATGCGCTCCGGGCCATTCCACGAGGGGATCTGGACTTACGTCGGCCGCGCGCAATACAGCGTCGGCAAATTCACCGAGGCGCGCCGCTCTCTCGGGCGCGCCGTATCGCTCGACAACGAAGATTACCTCGCCCGAATTTATTTGGGTTTGACTCTCGCGCGCAGCGGCGATCGTCCGGGAGGCCTGCATGAGATCCGAGTTGGAATGAAAGCGCTTTACGACTGGCTGGAATATCTCACGTCCACCGTTCAGTACGGGCGCTATTGGGACCCGAGCCGGGATATCCGGTCGCAAATCGAAAAGGATCTCGCGATGATCTCGGGCGCGGAGTTCGACTGGCAGAAACTCATTGTCGACGCCGAATGGGTGGGGAAAAAGACGGAGGAAGAGGTGGAGTTGGCGCGGCGCGACGAGCAGCAGCAATTCCGAGACCGGATGGGCCGGGGTTCGGGAGCTTCGATCGGCGTGGGTTTTTGAAAGCGAGCGCCGGACTCCCCCGTTGATCCTCGTGTCGCTATCTCGGATGCGCCGGCAAGGAAGAAGCGCCGTGCGATTATCACCGCTTCAAGCTCGAATCCATCCGCTTGTCTTAACCGCCGTCCTGACCCTGGCCGGCTGCAGCGCCACGGAGATCGTCAATCAATGGAGCAATCCCGCTTACCCATCGGCCTCGTTCAAGGAGATCATGATCATCGGCGTCAGCAACCAAACCAGCATCCGACGCACCTTCGAAGACGAGTTCGTGAGTCAACTGAAAGCAGCAGGTCTCAATGCGGCGCCCAGCTATCAATTCATTCACGAGGACGGTCCGGTAGACGAGTCGCGCCTCAAGCAGGCGGTCGAGCAGGCAGGCGCCGACGCCGCCATAGTCACGCGCCTGATAGGGATCGAACAAAAGACCGGTATCACTCCGGGATATTATCATTCGGTTCCCGCTTATGGCTTCTACCGCTGGTACTCCTCCGCCTGGTCGGGCTATTACGAACCGCCGCGCGTGTACCGGTATGAAGTCTATGTCTCCGAGACCAGCCTGTACGACATGGTCAAGAACGAGGTCGTGTGGAGCGGCGCCGCAAGGACCACGGCATCCAGCGACGTCGGCAAAGAGATCAAGCACTACGTCGAGACGGTGATCCGCGCGCTCAGCGAGAAGAAACTTCTCGACTCGAAATAGCCGGTCCGGCCGTACCTTGTCGTCGTGGGGTCGCTGCTCGGCGGGCTCTTGATCGCCTGCATCCTCTACATCCCGTCCGGCTTGACACCTCTTCACACGCAAAAGTATAGATTGATCGGTTCAGGACAAGATCTGCGGACGCAGGCAACGGAAATGATTATCGACTGCGACAGCCATTTCATGCCCCCGGATGCTTTTGATTATCTGGGCGACCGTTTCCGGGAGCGCGGTCCCGCGCTCCAGTTTGGCGAAGACGGGTTGTTGAAGAACGTCGCGTTTCCCGGCATGCCTCAACAAGTACCGGGCACAACGCCGCATTCGGCGCCCGGCTCGGGATCAAGCATGAGAGGTCTCTGTGACATCGACGTCCGCATGGCCGATTACGAACGCCTTGGGATCGAGCGCCATTTTATTCTACCGCAATTTTCCGGATGGTGGTCTTACCTGATCGAGGCCGAGCTTGCCGGGGCCATCGCGCGCTCTTACAACCTGTCGATACTGCGTCTCATGAAGAGTTATTCCGGCAAGATATGCGGTGTGGCCTTGGTCCCGCTGCAGGACGTGCAAGCGTCGATCGCCGAACTTCATTGGGCCAAGGCGAACGGGTTCAAGGCGGCGGCGCTGGACAAGATCTATCCCGTGCGAGAGCACCCGTTCGGCGAGCCGTTGGGAAATCGCAGCGAGCTGCGGCCGTTCTTCGCGGCGGCCGAAGGACTGGAGATGCCGCTGTTCCTCCACACCGTGCAGCACGGACACCGGCTCAGCAATTTTCTCGCTTTCCAGAGGAACGGCTTGCACGTCTTCGCGCCTCAGGAAGGGCAGATGAGTCTTGTGTCGCTGATCACCAGCGGTCTGCTGGACGATTTTCCCCGGCTACAATTCGTCTTCACCGAGGCCGGCACGGGGTTTATCGAACCGCTGGTCCGCCGTCTCGACCAAGCTTTGAATGGGAGGCTGATCGATTACGACGCCGAGGCCGACTCCTCGCCCGGTGCGGCGAGATCGGGAGAGCTGGAGGAGAGGTTGAGACGGCTGAGGGCGTTTCTTCCGGCCGAAGAGTTTCTGGAGAAAAACAAGCAGCCGGCCGGTCATTACTTCAGGAACAATTTTTCGTTCACTATCGAGACCGAGGAGCCCGAGTTTGCGGAAGCGGTTGAATTTCTCGGCGCGGAGCGATTCCTCTTTGCGACGGACTATCCCCACGATGATCCCGGCGGTCGCATGAAGTTCAGCGATGTTGAACTGCTGGCAAGAAACGAAAGAATCTCGGAAGCCGACAAGGGATCCATCCGCCGTCTGAACGCGGAAAAGCTATTTCGCTAGTCCGATAGAGAAGCTAGAACCTTCCTTCTTTCTCCATTTTTTTCAAGATCGCGTCGTCCACCAAATCCTCGGCTTTCAATCGGCGAATTTTTTCGTTCGTTGCGCCCAGCAGACGAATGACATTGCGGATGCCGTCAACGCTGGGATAAATTTTCTTTTCGTAAATGCCGACGATGCTTTGGTAGCCTTCCTCGGCGTCTTCGACGCGCGACAGACGCAGGCCCTTCGCCAGGCTTTTCACAACCTGCGCTTTATTTTCACGATTGCGGATGAACGCCGCCGCGTCGAGCAGGCCGCGGAGCACGTTCTCCACCGTCGCGGGCGACGAGGCGATGAAGCCGCGGCGGGTGATGATGCCCGAACCCTGGTAGGGAATCGACAACTTTTCGAGATCGGCGAGGACGCGGAAGCCTTTGTTTTGCAACAGCGCCGCGAACGTGTAACCGATCTGACACCCGTCGATGACGCCGGAGCCGAGCGCTTCCGCGCGCACGCCGTCGGAGCCGAGCGTCCGGATCGCTATGTTGTCGCGCTTGGGATCGAGTCCCCAGTAGTCGAGCGTCAGCATCGTGAAGATCCATCCGCCGCCGCTCAGGCTGTTGACTCCCAGAGATTTTCCTTTCAATTCCGGCGGGCTTTTAATTTTCGGGTTGACGACGAAAGCGCCGGTGAGCTTATTGATAAAGCCGGCGAGAAAGACCGCGTCGGCGCCTTCGGCGATCGCGCCCAGATTAGCCGCGGTCACCGATCCCCAGTGAAATTGCGATTCGCCGGCGTTCAGCGCGGACATGCCGATGGGACCGCTGCGGACCTGGACGAAGCTCAAATCGAGACCGTACTTGCGGAAGAAACCTTGATCCTGCGCGACATACACGATGCCTTCTCGCTCGCTGAACGATCCGGTCGTCATGACGACCTTGACCGGTGGAGTTGCCGCTTGAGCCGCCTGGACGGTCGAAGCGGTGAGAGAAAAAAACAACGAGAGTTGGACGATCGCGCGGAATTTCAAAGTCGCCTCCGATCTTGACTCAACCTTTCATCTTCAGCAGGCGCTTAGCGTTCGCGCCGAGAATTTTTTCCTTGTCGCGCGCGGGAATATTCATCTCCTCGATGCTGGGCACGGCGCCGGGCAGGTCGCCGATCAGGAGCGGGAAGTCGCTTCCCAGAACCATTCGCTCCGGGCCGTAAAATTCGTAAGCCATCTTTAACGCGGGTTGGTAGAAGCAGACGGTGTCGCAGTAGAGGTCCTTCAAATAGTCGGAGGTGGGTTTTTTCGTCTTGATGCCGCACGTGGGGTCGTGGTAGCCGCGGTCGATTCTACCGGCGAGAAAGGGAAGACCTGCTCCGAGATGCGAGACGACGAAATGCAATTCGGGAAATTTTTCCAGCACGCCGGAGTAGGCGAGGCGCGTTGCTGAGAGCATCACGTCGAACTCGAAGCCGAGGATGACCGCGAGCCGCCACTCCTGCATCACTTGCGCGCCGAGCGGCGTCGTCGGATGAACGAAGATCGGAATTCTCAACTCTTGCGCCCGCTCGTAAACCGGGAGGAGAAACTCGGAGTCGAGAGTCTTCCCGGCGACGTTTGTGAGCATGCACATGCCGGCGAGACCGAGATCGAGCACGGCGCGGTCAAGCTCCTTCAGCGCGAGCTTGGTGTCGATCAGCGGCAGCATCGCCAGGCCCTGAAAGTTTTTCGGGTGTTTTTTTATCGCCTTCGCCAGGCCGTCGTTGATGCTCCGGCTCATCTCGGCGCTTTCCGCGGGTGAAAAGCGGTCGACCCCGGGATGCGGCGTCGAGAGGATCTGCATGTCGACGCGGTGTTTTTTTATTTCGTCCACGCGCATGTCGATGTCGAAAAATTCTTCCGTTACCGGACCGGCCTTGGCGCCCATGCTCAAAATTATTTTTTCCCCTTTGGCGTTTTTTTCGATGCGCACGTCGCCGGTCGACACTTCGAGCTTCTTCAAGTAGTCTTCGGGATAAAGGTGGCAGTGAAAGTCGATGTTCATGGTGCTTCTCCTCGCTGTTCTATCTCTCGGAGGGATGCTTCACGGAGTTTACCCTGAGATTTTTCACTTCGTTCAGCGTGACAGCCGAAGGGTTCAGCATGACAGAAAGGATAGGTTGGTTGCAGAGTCTCTGTTTGTCATTCTGAGCGAAGCGAAGAATCTCTCTTCGGATTTTTATTTGTTCTTCGTCTCACCGTCCGAGCGCGCCAGCAGCGCCTTGACGCGTGCGACGGCGGCGCTGCGGTCGTAACTGGAAAAGCGCGTCGCCATCAAGAGAAACGGATCGCCGGCGAAGAAGCGCTCGTAAAGCACTTGCCTCCCGGCGAACGAGCTGCACGCCAGATCCCACGCTAATCGAAAAAGCTGTACGCGCTCTTTGCCCATCAACGTCGCCGATTGATAGTAGCGGTCGATCTCTTCCGCAAGATCGGGGGATTTGAGATCGCGCTCGGTCGGCGTCGCCATCAAGCCGCTCGAGCCGATGAGCTGCAAAATTTCGATGAGGCGGGGATAAACCTTCGGAAAATAATTCCGCGCCGTGGACATGATGTCGGGGTTTGGGTGCACGAAGCCGCGCGCATCGGTGATCGCGTCGGTCTCGGCGGCGCGCAAGAAAGCGCGCTCGGTCTCGACCGCATCGACAATCTCGCCGAGCATCTGCTGATACGCGGGCATCTCGGTTCGGCCGATCGCCTCGGCAAGAAGACTCGCGACGCCGAGAACGAACTCCGCTTTGGCCAAATTTTTCGCCGTGAACTGATGGATGCCGTGAAGAAACGCCGGCGTCTCGCGGAATAAGCGATTGCACAGCGTGATGTCGCCTTTCAAGAAGACTCGGTTCCACGGCACGACGACATCGTGAAAAACGGCGACCGCGTCCATTTCCTCATAGCGGGCGGTGAGCGGGTAGTCGCCGAGCGCGCCGCCGAAATCGAAACTTTCGCGGCACATGAATTTGAGTCCTTGCGTCGCGATCGGCACGGCGAAGGCGAAGGCAAATCGCGGCGCGTCGCTCTGCTGCGTCCGCGAGGGCGAAGGGAAGACGTGCAGCTCGTCGGCATAAGGCGCGAGCGTGGCAAGCATGCGCGCGCCGCTGACGACGAGGCCGTCGGCGCTCTCGCCGGCGATATGGAGCGGCACGGTCGGGTCTTTCTGCTCCGACTGGCTTTTCGCGCGGTTGATCTGCGGATCGACGAACGTGTGCGTCGCGCAAAGATCGCGCTCGCGGCAGTGCTCGTAATAGGCGGCGATGCGCTCCGGGTATTCCGGCCCGTTGCGGCCGAAATAGTCGGAAGAGGACGCGCAGCCGGCGAGAATGGCGTTCAGATAATCCGGCGTTCGGCCGAGCATTCCGCCGCTGAAATCCGCCCAGTGCTTGAACATGACGCGTCGCCGGACGAGATCGTCCACGCTGCGCGGCTGAATGAACGACAGGCTGACCGGATTCCCGCTGGTGGGTGAGGGATACGTGAGTTTCGATTTCAGCGCTGGAGCGTGCTGCAGGTCGTACAGCTCGGCCAGCGTGCGCGCCGCGCGGCCGAGGACGGGATGGCCGACGACGTCTTTGACGCGCGCGCCTTCGAACCAGATCTCGCGCTGGTCGGCGAGTCCCGCTAAATATTCGGCTCCCGTGCGCGCGGCCATGCTTCCTCTACGTTTTTTTGGTCACCCTTCGACGGGCTCAGGGTGACCGGTAAAACTGTGAGAACTTATTAGTCTTAACCGTTCGTGCTGAGCCTTGTCGAAGTGCGAACGGGGGCCTTGTGTTAGTTGCCACATCAGGCTGGTTTAAAAGTCGAAGTCACGTTCTGGCGGCCGCCGTTTTCGGCGAACGCCTCTTCGTGATAGAGGCCGAGCGCTTCGAGCACCGGTGTGTCCTGAATCGAGAACAGCACGGCGTCTTCTTTGACCGATGTGTTCGCGTGCTCGTGCAGTGCCCACGAGGGCAGCGCGACGATGTCGCCCTTGCGCCACGCAAAGCGCGCGCCGTCGATCACCGTTTCGCCCTCGCCCTGGACGACGTGATACACCGCGCTGCCGGTGTGGCGGTGCGCCGCCGTGCGCTTGCCGGGCCTGAGCAGTTGCACCCAGCACGCCATCGTCGGCATCACCGGACCGCCGGTCTGCGGATGGCGATATTCCAGCGCGACGCCGTCGAAGGGACTCCCTTCCTGATCGCGCAGCGCGTCGAGCGCCTCGCGCGTTTTATCCCACGAGTACAGCAGCAGCGGCGAGGCGTGCGGTTTTTCTTTCACCCACGTGGGGCCGAGGTGCGCGTGGCCGTGGAGATGCTTCGACGCGTTCGGCGGGCGCGTCGCGGGCACCTGCGCCGCCGTATAGAACTGGAAAAACATCGCGTCGAGCGACGCGATCAAAGGAATGTCGAGGCCGTCCATCCAGATCACGGGCTTGTCGGTTTCGTTGCCGTGATCGTGCCATGACCAGCTCGGCGTCAAGATCAAATCGCCCGGGGCCATGTATACGCGCTCGCCGTCGACCGCGGTGTAAGCGCCGCGGCCCTCGATGATAAACCGAATCGCCGTCGGCGTGTGACGATGCGCGCGCGCGACCTCGCCCGGCAGAAGAAGCTGCACCGCGGCGATTAAATTATTCGTCGTCGCCCAGCGCCCGCCGAGGCCCGGATTGAAAAGCTGCAGCGCGCGCCGCTCTTCGCCGACCGGCACCATTTCTCCCGACGCCTTGACGATCGGTTCCAGCAGCGACCACGGCCACATATAAGAAATCGCCTTCGGTTCCGGGTGCGGCGTCATCTGGCTCGCCAGCTCCCACAGGCCGTGCATGTGGTTGGCGTGCATGCGCTCGTGAAATTTATCCCGTGCGGGGCTTGTCTGCTTCTCGGCTTTCATCGCGATGCCTCCTTCGCCCGGCGAATGGAGCGACAGGAACGTTCTTATCACGCCCGCCCCGGCCTGCCAATGATTCTACCCGGCGGCCATTCTATTACCGCGGCTTGAAGTAGCGGCCGAAATGCTCTGCCCATGGGCTTCAACCTGTGTTAGGCTGAGCGGTAAATGAAGGAGGAGAATTATGAAAGGGGATACGCGGGTGATCAAGGTGTTGAACGACGTTCTCAGAAAAGAGCTGACGGGAATAAACCAGTATTTTCTGCATGCGAAAATGTGTAAGAACTGGGGCTATGAAGCATTGTACGAAGCGATCTGGAAAGAATCTATCGGCGAGATGAAGCATGCGGACAAGGTCGCGGAG
>JBGPTS010000118.1:0-11784 GCA_041490745.1 Binatia bacterium
ATCCATTCGACCGTGGCGGGATCGATCGCCGAGCGGCCCGCAAGCACGCCGAAGCCGGCGAGAAAATTCCCCGTCTCGTCAAGCGGCGCGATCGGAACGAGATTCTGTTCTTTGCCGAGTGCGAAGTCTTCCTTTCCGCAGCCCGGCGCGATGTGCACGATGCCCGCGCCCTCGGCCTCGCTCACCGCTGCCCACGGGATGACGCGGTGGATTTCGCGCGCGGGTATCGCCGGTCCCCATTTTTGTTTGACCGCCACATCGGCAATGTGCGCCGGATAGCCTCCGGCATGATTCTGCGCTTCGAGCTCGTCGAACGGCCCGTCGTAAGTCCAGCCGATCATCTCGCCGCCGGAAATCTCGCCGAGAATTTCGTAGCCGCCTTTTTCTTTGAAAATCTGCTCGATCGACTTGAGCTTGGGGACGCCTTCGACCCATTCTTTTTTACGGAATTCTTCGTCCAGGCGCTGCGCCGCGAAAGTGCCTTTGGCGAGATAATAAATTTCGCCGCGGTGGCGGACCCTGAGGTAAGTGAGCTCGGGATGGACCGCGGCGGCGACGTTGCTCGTGAGCGTCCAGGGCGTCGTCGTCCAGACGAGGAGATTTTCACCCGGACGGCCGCGCAGCGGAAAGCGCACGAACACCGCCTGGTGCGCGACGCGCTGGTAGCCTTCGTGCATCTCCATCTGGCTGATGCCGACGGCGCAGCGCGGGCACCACGGCATCGAGTCGTAAGCGCGATAAATCAGCTTCTCGTCGTGGCATTTTTTTAAGAAGCTCCAGATCGTGTAGTTGTTTTCCTCGGACATCGTGTAATAGCTGCGGCGCTTATCCGGCGGCTTCTACCAATCCTCCTCGCGGTCCCAATCCATCCAGTAGCCGAGGCGAACCGACTGTTCGGTCTGGACGCGGGCGAATTTATTCACCCGCTCTTTGCAGAGCGCGACGAACCGGTCGATGCTCTTGAAGCGATCGCCGGGGACGAGGCTTTCGATGTCCTGCTTCGATTTCAGGCCGAGCTCTTTTTCGACTTCCACTTCGACCCAGAGTCCCTGGCAGTCGAAGCCGTTCTGATAGCGCAGCTCGCGCCCGGCCATGGCGAAGTAGCGGTTGTAAACGTCCTTATACGCGCGGCCCCAGGCGTGGTGCACGCCCATCGGATTGTTCGCCGTGATCGGACCGTCGAGGAAAGACCACGGCGGCTTGCCGCGGTTCTTCTCGCGCAGGCGCTCGAAAGTATTCGCGCGCCGCCAGAAATCGAGAATCGATCTTTCCAGTGCGGGAAAATCCGCTTCCGTGTTAACTTTGTCAAACGCAGCCGGCATGATCGGGTAAGCTCATGGCGAGGAAAAAATGTTAGTTGCTGCTGGATTTGTACACTAAGGCGGCAAAATTATCTACGTGGGCTTGGGGCAATGAGCCTAGTGGTGATGGTTCAGCCCGCGCACCATGCGAAAGGCGAAGTTATCCGCCTTGGTCTCGGCGTCGGCCCAGAAAATGTAATGGCCGAGCTCATGATAGACCGTGTTGATCCACTTGCGCTCGGATTTGTACTTCCTGCCCCGTTTCCAATTCTCCGGATGCACCAGGTAGATCTGACCGTCCTCGTACGTCTTGCCCGCCGTCTTGCCCCAGTCGATGTATTCATACCATTCGACCTTGGGCAGCCTGAGATGGTAATAGCGGCAGAGCGCCGAAATCGCCTTCTTGAAGTCCGACGACCGGTACGCGTGAAAAAAATTCGCCAGGTATCGGTCCACCGCGCGGCGCTGTCTTAGCGGCGGCAGGATCATCCGCATTGTGTCGGTCCTCAGCCGTTGGAAGTCGATTTTTTAGCACAAAAAAATCCAAAACAAAAACCGCTGGGAAATTGCCCGAATCCCGAAACGCCTGGCCAGGGAGCTGCTTGCAAGCGGCGATTTCGGCGACCGCGCGCCGGATTTGGCAAACGGCGCGCTCTTATGATATGCGCAGAGGAATCGGATCCGCACCAGCCTGCGATCCTCGACGAAATTCCACCGGCAGACAAGTAATGCACGGGATTCTTGAAACGCTCGCGTACCTCGCCGTACAGATCGGCGTTGCGGCCGGAAGAATCGCGGTCAGAATACTTCCGCGGAGCTTTCTCGTGGCGTTGTTCAGCGCCCTGGCGGACGCGGGCTTTCACCTCTTTCACGGTTTTCGCGAGCGTTCGGTGAAGAATTTGACCCTCGCGTTCGACGGCCGGCTCGATGCCCGGCAAGTGGCCGACGTTGTGCGCGGATCGGTGCGAAATTTTCTCCGCGATTTTTTGGAGCTGGGCTTCGCCGTCGAAAGCACTCCGGAGCGAATCCAGGCGGAAATCCCCGTCTGCGGCCTCGAGCATTTGTCGGCGGCGTCGGCCAAAGGCAACGGCGTGATCGTGCTCACCGCTCATCTGGGAAATTTTTTGCTGCTTGGCACCCGCCTCGCCGCCGAAGGCTATTCGGTCAACGTTTTGATCAACCAGCCGCGCAGCGGCAAGATTCCAGAGCTCCGAAAACGCTTTCGCGACAAGCTCGGGCAAAAGACGATCCATGCCCAGCCGCGCGACGAGGCGTTTCGCGCATTGGCTCAGGTCCTGCGGCGTAATGAGATTGCAATTATAATCGCCGATGAGTTTCGCTCCGGCAGCGGCATCCACGTGCCTTTTTTCGGCCGCACGGTGATCGCCCGTCGGGGACCGGCGACGCTGGCGCTGCGCACCGGCGCCGCAGTGGTGCCCGCTTATCTTATTCGCGACCCGTCCGGAGATCTCAGGCTTGTGATCGAGCCCGAGCTTGAGTTTTTGCGCAGCGGAAAAATCAAGATGGACGTCGTCGAAAACACCCGGAAGATTACCGCTTGGCTCGAAAAAACCGTACGCGCCTATCCGGATCAGTGGAACTGGATGACCGTGCACTGGCAGGGGGAACGCGCCGCAGCGCGCCTGGAACGAAGGCGTAAATTAAAACAACCGGCAGAGCGGTCGGCGTAACGGCAAACGCTCGGGCCGGCGGAGGAGGCGAAGTGAAAATGGGAAAAAGGGAAGTGGAAGAGTTGAAGCGAAAAGTCGCGCTCGGCAACCGCGTTTTGTTTCATCAAGGGCTGGCCGATTACCACGGCCACTTGAGCGCGCGCATTCCCGGCACGCGCAAGTTCTTGATCAAGCCGGTGCTCGCGCCGCTCGGCACGATCGCGAGCCGGGACATCATCACCGTGGACATCGACGAGTACAAAGCGGTGTGCGAGCAGAACATGGCCAAGGCCGGCGGCAAACGCCAGGTGACGAAGCTCAAAGCGCCGCCGCGCGAGACGATGATCCACGCGGCGATTTACGAGGCGCGGCCCGACGTCAACTCGGTCGCGCACACACACCAGCCGCTGGCGACGGCGTTTTCCGTCGCCGGCGTCCCGATCCTGCCGATTTACAATCAAGCCGCGCCGTTCGCGCCCGAGACGCCGATTTTTCCGAGCCCCCGGTTGATCTACACCGTCCAAGACGGAGTGGATATCTGCGCAACTCTAAAAGACAGAATGGCAATGCTGCTCCAGGGCCACGGTATCGTCGTCGTCGGCGACAGTCTGGAATACGCCGCGGTTCACGCGATTTATCTCGAACGGGCCGCATACATGCAGTGGGTGGCGAGCTCGGTGGGCAAGCCGGTCACGATGCCGCAGCGGGAGATCGACGTGATGAAGGAAAATATGATCTATCGTTCCTACGACGCTTTCGCCTATTTCGCGTCGCTGTTAAGAAAGTAACCGGCGCTTGAATCACGGCTCGATTTGAAGCAAGGTGAAGAGTCCCGCAGCAACTCTATAGAACGCAAGGTCTTTTTAGGAGGAAATGCGCATGGCAACGGCTGAAAAACGCGCGACGGAAGCCGCGCCGGTGAAGGAACCGCCGGCAGAGCCGATTCAAGATTTACGCGATTGGCTCGAACGCGTTGACGAGATGGGAGAATTGATTCGTATCAAAGAGCCGCTCGATGCCAACGAAGAGATGATCGCGATCGGATATCTCGTCGCGAAACAAACGCCGTCGCCGGCGATTCTCATGGAAAAGACCAAGGGCTATGAGAAGAGTCCCGTCGGCGCCATGCACCTGTGGAATATTTTGGGCCCGAGTCTCAAGCGCATCGCGCTGACCCTGGAAGAGCCGCCGGAGACGCCGACCGTAGAATTGATTCGCCGCGTCAAGGACAAGCTCAAGCACCGCATCCCGCCGCGCGAAGTTCCCCGCAGCGAGGCGCGATTTTATGAGAACACCAAGACCGGCGGCGACATCGATCTCGAAGCCTTGCCGATCGCCAAACACTGGCCGCTCGACGGCGGCCGCTACGCCGGCACGGCGGACTGCGTGATCACGCGCGACCCGGACAGCGGTTATTTGAACGTCGGCACCTACCGGATGATGCTGCAAGGAAAAAATCAGGCGGGCCTCTATCTCTCGCCCGGCAAAGACGCGCGGCTCCACATCACGCGCGCGTGGCAGAAGGGCGAGCCGATCCAGGTCGCCGCCTGCTGGGGCATCGATCCGTTGTTCATGGTCATCGGCTCGCAGACCTTCGCCAAGAACGTTTCCGAGTACGAGTACGCCGGCGGCGTAAAAGGCCGGCCGATTCCGGTCGTGCGCGGCACGACGACCGATCTTTTGATTCCGGCCAACGCGGAATTTGTCATCGAAGGAGTGATCCGGCCAAATTCGGTGAAGAGTGAAGGGCCGTTCGGCGAATTTCCCGGCTACTACGGTCGGCCGGAGGCGGGCTGCCCGCTGGTCGAAGTGACTGCGATGCATTACCGCAACAAGCCGATCTTCACCAACGCGCTGATGGCGGATTATCCGTCGAACGAGCAGAGCGGCTTTTTTTCCATTATCCGCTCGGCGCGCATCTGGGACGACTTCGACAAGTTGGGCATTCCCGGAATTCAGGGCGTCTATTGCCATCCGGCGGCCGCCGGCGGCTTCGGCATGACCGTGATCAGTCTGGAACAGCGTTATGCGGGCCACGCGGCGCAGGCGCTGGCTCTCGCCGCGCAGGTCCCCGGCGGCGCTTACTATACCAAGTGGATCATCGCGGTCGATGAAGACGTGGACCCGACGGACGTGAATCAGGTGATCTGGGCGATGAGCAGCCGCTGCAATCCGATCGAAGATATCGATATTTTGCGCAACACCTGGAGCACGTGGCTCGACCCGACGCAAAATCCGCCGGAAGAGCGGCCCTATGGTTCAAAGGCTTTGATCAACGCCTGCAAAGAGCATCGCTATCTGCCGGTCTTCTCCAAGCGCACGGCGCTACGGAAGGAAGTCTATGACCGCGTGGCGTCGATGTGGACAAGACTCGGCTTGCCGGGCGAGGTTCCGACGGTGCGCGCGTTCGAGCACGAGAATAAAGTCGTTTATCACGAAGTCGGCGGCTTCGAGCCGGGCAAGCAACCCGGCGAAGAAAACGCCGCGCCGAATAAAGGTAAAAAGGCGTAGCAGGAAAAAGCGGCGGGAGAGGGGAAGCTAACGGATTGCGTCTTCCCCTCTCTCGTTGGTTCTGATGCGGATGACTTCTTCCACGTTCGAGACAAAAATTTTCCCGTCGCCGATCTTGCCGGTTTGAGCGGTATCGCGGATCGTCTCGACGATCTTGGCCGTCTGCTCCTCCGGCGCCAAAATTTCAATCTTCACCTTGGGCAGAAAATCGACGCTATACTCGGCGCCGCGGTAAAGCTCCGTGTGGCCTTTTTGCCGGCCGAAGCCTTTGACCTCGGTGATGGTCATGCCGGAGATGCCGATGGAAGTGAGCTTCTGTTTCACTTCATCCAACTTGAAAGGTTTGATGACCGCTTCGATTTTTTTCATGTTTGTTCTCCCTTAGGAAAGGCGAGAGTAAGGGCACGGCGCGCCGTGCCCCTACCACCTCATGCCTCACATCCTAGATATCGTAGTACAGAGCGAACTCGTAGGGGTGGGGGCGGAGTCGGATCGCGTCCACTTCCTTCTTCCTCTTGTAGTCGAGCCACACTTCGATCACATCCTTGGTGAACACATCTCCCTTGAGCAGGAAGTCGTGGTCTTTCTCCAACGCATCCAAGGCCTGGTCTAACGATCCCGGCATCGACTTAACCTTGGCCGCCTCCTCCGGCTCCAACTCGTACAGGTCTTTGTCGATCGGCTTCGGCGGCTCGATCTTGTTCTTCACCCCGTCGAGTCCCGCCATCAACATGGCCGGAAAGGCAAAGTACGGGTTGCAGCTCGGATCCGGTGTTCTGAATTCCAATCTCTTGGCCTTCTCACTGCTTGAGTACATCGGTATTCTCACGCAGGCGCTGCGGTTTCGGGCCGAATAGACCAGGTTGATCGGCGCTTCGTAGCCCGGCACCAGTCTCCGGTAGGAGTTGGTCGTCGGCGCAATAAAAGCGCACAGCGCATGCGCGTGCTTGATCAGCCCGCCGATGTAATATCTGGCCGTCTCGCTGATCAGCCCGTAGCCTTTCTTGTCGTAGAAAATATTCTTCCCGTTCTTCCACAGTGATTGATGCGTGTGCATCCCGGAGCCGTTGTCTTGAAAAAGCGGCTTCGGCATGACGGTGACGGTCTTGCCTCTCTTTCTGGCGGTGTTCTTGACGATGTATTTGAACAGCAACACCTGATCGGCCATTCGGGTTAATGTCCCGTATCTCATGTCGATCTCGGTCTGTCCGGCCGTCCCGACTTCGTGGTGGTGAACTTCGATCTTGATGCCGCATTTCTCCAGGTTGCGGACCATTTCAGAACGAAGGTCCTGATACTGGTCCATCGGGGGTACCGGGAAGTAGCCTTCTTTGTAGCGGATCTTATATCCCAGGTTGGGTGAGCCGGGAGTTCCTTCTTTGCCGGAGTTCCAGAAACCTTCTTCCGAGTCGATGTGGTAGTAGCCTTCGTTGGGCCCTTGGCCGAACCGGATGCTGTCGAAGATAAAAAACTCAATCTCCGGTCCCCAGTAGCTCGTATCCGCTAGACCCGTGCTCTTTAAGTGCTTCTCGGCTTTCTGCGCAACGTACCGGGGGTCTCTGCTGTACGCCGCGCCCGTCAGCGGGTCTCTGATGTTGCAGATCAGGCTCAGCGTGGCGTGCTCGGTGAACGGGTCGATGATGGCGGTGTCGGGGTCGGGAAATAACAGCATGTCGGATTCGTTGATCGCTTGGAATCCACGTATGCTCGAGCCGTCAAAGCCGATCCCTTCGGCGAACAGATCTTCGGTCAATTCCGCCGCCGGGATCGAGAAGTGCTGCCACAGTCCCGGCATGTCGATGAATTTAAGATCGACGATCTCGATCTTGTTCTTCTTGGCTAATTCCAGAACTTCCTTCGCTGCCATGTTATTCTTCGCCTCCCTTTGCTTGATGAATTAAATTTCTAATGAACGATTCTGTTATCACATTCCCCGCGCAAGGGCCAGCGCCCGAATCCCATTTACAACGAGTAACTTTTCTCGTTGTGCTGGCTGAGATCGAGGCCCATCAGTTCCTCTTCTTCGCTCACTCTCAAGCCCATCGTCGCCTTGAGGATCGAGAGGATGATCCAGGTGCCGACGATGGCGAAGATCCACGTCGCGACGACAGCGACAAACTGAACCCAGAGTTGATTCGGATTGCCGAAAAAAAGACCGTCATTCCCGGCGGGGTTGATCAATTTGGACGCGAAGAGTCCGGTGGCAATCGCGCCCCAGGTGCCGCCGACGCCGTGGACGCCGACCACGTCGAGCGAATCGTCGTAGCCGAACTTCGCTTTGACAGTGCACGCTGTCCAGCACAGCGCGCCCGCGACTCCGCCGATGATAATCCCTGAGATCGGACCGACGAATCCCGATCCGGGAGTAATCGCCACCAGGCCGGCGACCGCGCCGCTGGCGGCGCCGAGAACCGTCGGCTTGCCGCGAAGCATCCAGTCCATCAACATCCAGGAAAGCGTGGCCGCCGCCGTTGCCATGTGAGTGGCGACAAAGGCGCTGGTCGCCAGGCCGTCCGCAGCCAGCGCGCTGCCCGCGTTGAAACCAAACCAGCCGACCCAGAGAAGTGACGCGCCGATGACGCTGAAAGGCAAATTGTGCGGCGGCATCGGCTCGCGCGGATAGCCGACTCGTTTGCCGAACATGAAGCAGGCAACGAGAGCTGAAACTCCCGAGCTGATATGGACGACGGTGCCGCCGGCGAAATCGAGCGCACCCATTTCACGCATCCATCCTTTGACTCCCCAGACCCAGTGCGCCAGCGGGTCATAAATAAAAGTCGCCCAGAGCAGCATGAAGACGATGAAGGTGCTGAACTTGGCGCGCTCGGCGATCGCGCCGGTAATGAGCGCCGGCGTGATGATCGCAAACATCGCTTGATAGATCATGAAGGTCTGATGCGGAATCGTCGCCGCATAATCGGCATTGGGATCGGCGCCGACGCCGTTCAAACCCAACCAGTCGAGGCCGCCGATAAGGCCGCCCTTGTCGGGACCGAACGCGAGCGAATAGCCCCACAGCGCCCATTGAACACTGATCAGCGCGACCAGAATGAAACTGTGCATAATGGTGCCGAGGGCGTTTTTGCCCCGCACCAATCCGCCATAGAAGAGAAACAAACCTGGAATCGTCATCATCAGCACGAGCGCGGATGACGTGAGCATCCAGGCATTGTCGCCTTTATCCACTTTGGGCGGCGCCGGCGCCGTGGCGCCAGGGGCGCCCGGAGCGCCGGGCGACGCAGCGACGGCCGCAGGCGCCGGAGCCTCGTCCGCCGGAAGCGGCGGCGTCGAAGTTACGGTGAGAGTGCAAAAGAGAACAAGGAAAAGAGCGCGGAGTTTCCTCGGCTTGCTCACGTTCAGTCCTCCTCGACTGGAATATGCTTCAACGCTGAAGCTCGTGAGCACCTAACACAACTTCCCGGTTGAAGGCAAGAGAAATTTTTTGCGAATTTTCGCCCTGACCATGAGGGACCGGAGGAGAGATTTACTCGCGGACGAACGGCGATTCAGCGGGCGGCGGTGCTACCATAACGCCTTCGGCATCGTGATGCCGGCGAAATCTTTTTCTCCCAGCGGAGCGGTCGGATTGACGCCGATCATGCGGAGCATTTCGTAAAGCTGGCGCAGGTGATGCGCCGTGTGGCTCAAGACCGAGTAAAACAGCTCGTCGCCGCTGGTCGGCCCGGCATAGCCGTCGATCGGCCGCTCCAGCTCCGCGCGACCGAGTTTTTTAGCAGCTTCGCGGACACGGGCGCGGCTCTCTTCACCGAACCGAGCCACATCTTCCATCGAGCCGAAGGGCGCGGCCTTTTCGCCGTAGGTGAGCTTGAAGTTGCCGTCGTACTTCCCAGTCGCGATGGCGTCGAGAACGTGAATCGGATCGACGAGAATATGATAGCAAAAAACTTTGAACGGGCGGTCGCGGTCCGGCGTCGTCCACATCATTTGATCGGGCGGGATCTGGCGCGTGGCGTGGATCACCGCGGCAAGAAATTTGTCGAGAGTCTCGAACAGCCAGGGACCGGCGACGGGCTTTTCTTTTTGTTCGGCGAGATGAAACAGCCGCGTGAGTCCCTGCCGGTCGAAGCCCGAGACCGCCTCGCCGCCGGCGACCGTGACCGGCACGATGCGGAAACCGAGGGCCTGAAGCTCGGCCAGGGCCGCGGGATTGTTTTCAATGTCCCTGGGCTCGAAGGCGACGCCGTTCTGCGAAAGAAACTCTTTCGTGCTGGCGCAGGTGAATCAGCCGGGGCGGAAATAGACTTTGGCGGTTTCCACGGGGAGTTATTCTTCTCCGGGTTTTTTGTATCTCTTCCGGGGAACGATCTCGAGCACAGTGCCGCCGGGGGCGCGGAACTTAACCGGGAACACGCCCGGATCGCTGATGATCTCGCAGCCGAATTTTTCGACCTGCGCCTGATAAGCCTTGACGTCGTCCACTTCGATGCCGAAGTGATGGATGCACGGCCCCAGGCCCGCGGCTTTCGCTTCGGCCGATTGCTCGCTGTCGTACTTGATCAGCGCCAGATCGATCGTGCCGTCGCTCAAGTGGAACGATGTGTGATCTCTCACGTCCGACTTATCCATCGGCACAAAGCCGAAGACTTTCTGATAGAACTCGCTGGTCGCGTCGAGGTCATCGACTTTGACGGCGATGTGAACGATGCGATTCATCTGGTTTCCTTTCTATTCCCGCGAACGATTTCGTAACATGGCCGTCGCGATGGAATCAAGACGCGTCGGCGATCTCCGCCGGCAGCGCGAAATGGATGTTTTCCTCGACAAAACCGGTCGTGGCGACTTCGGCGCCGCGCCGCCGGAAGAAATCCGCTGCTTCCCAGACGAGGCGGTCGGGCGCGGAAGCGCCGGAGGTGATTCCGACACGATCCACGCCTTCGAGCCACGCTGGATCGATCTCGCTCGCGTCATTGATAAGATAGGCGGGAATTCCCCGCGCGCGCGCGACGCGGCAAAGCTGGTTGGAGTTTTCGCTGTTGGGCGAGCCGATGACGAGAATCGAATTCACTTCGCGCGCGAGCTGCTTGACCGCGTCCTGGCGGTTTTGCGTCGCGTAGCAGATGTCTTCCTTGGCCGGCGTGACGAGGCGGGGGAAGCGCCGCTTGAGAACGTCGATGATCTCCCGCGTGTCGTCGACGCTGAGCGTCGTTTGAGTGAGCGCGACGACTTTTTCCGGATCGGCGATTTGAACCCGCTCCGCGTCTTCGACGCCGGCGACGATGCGTATGCGCTCCGGCGCCTCGCCGCTTGTGCCGACGATTTCGTCGTGTGCTTCATGGCCGACGAGGAGGAGCCAGTAGCCCTGGGCGGCGAATTTGCGCACCTCGCGGTGGACTTTTTCGACCAGCGGGCAGGTCGCGTCGATGACGACGTCTAGTCCGCGTGCGCGCGCGCGCTGCCAGACCGTCGGCGCGACGCCGTGCGCGCTGAAAATCAACTTGGCGCCGGCGGGGATGTCTTCTACGGATTGCACGAAGACGACGCCGCGGCACGTAAAATCCTCGACGACGTGGCGGTTATGAACGATCTCGTGAAAAACATAGAGCGGCGCGCCGTATTTTTTTAACGCCCGCTCCACCGTCTCGATCGCCATTTCCACGCCGGCGCAGAATCCGCGCGGCTCGGCGACGACGACCTTTCTTACCGGCATGAGTCAAGTGTGGAGGAACGGGTGTAGGGTGTCAAGCTGAAGCTCGGCCGGCGAATCGGGAGCATACGCGGACGAGCGCGCTATTTTGCGACGCACCGGCCGAGGCCGAAGCGCTGCGCCATATCGCCGTTGCCCTGGCGCGCCATAAAAGCGCTATTTAGATCGCGCGCCGCCGCGCATTCTTCTTCGGTGTCGTAGGTGCCGGCGACGATCCATTCGCCGAGCGGCTTTTCGGTATCGAAAACCCTGCCGGCGCCCCGGACCGGGTCGTAGGACGATGGCGGAATCACGAGCAGCCAGGCGAACAGAGTTGCGCCGAGATGGTGTCTCATCGGATTAATTTGACTTGGCGGTCAATTACAACCGGCGCGATGCACTCCGGGCCGTTGTTCAAAGACGAGTTGACGGCCCGGCTGACCTCATAACCTTCCATCTCGGCCGCGGGAAACGGTTGCAGCATCAGAGCGAGCGCGCCGGGGTCTTTGATCCCGCTGTCGAGCCAGCGCGCTTCGTCGTCGCGGCGCAAAATTACCGGCATCCGGTCGTGCACGGTTGCGAGCAGCTCGTTCGGCTTCGTCGTGACGATCGTGAACGACTCGACTTCTTGCGCCGCGGCCTCCGTCGAGCGCCAGCG
>JBGPTS010000119.1:0-11778 GCA_041490745.1 Binatia bacterium
CCAGGTTCCCACGAGGAGACCCGCGATTCCCGTGACGAAGACGCAGCGGCGTCCCGCAAGAGAGGCGCCCGCGCAGAGAGAAATCCCATGCCCTTCCCCAACCACGGTGATGCTGGTGAAGTAAGGATTGCGCCGTATCGCCTCGGTCAGCGGGGAGGTCGGCTCCTCGGGAAGCGTCACGACCAGATCGATTTTTTCTTGTTTGAGCGTGTCGATGATCGTCGCGATCGTGTCGGGTTCCATGATTCACCCCGCGAAAATATAGGCCGCAGCGAAATCCGTTGTCAACCGGGCTTTATCTCCCATCCGCCCGCCCCCGGCGGGACTTTCAGCGTCCCGTCCTGTGTTTTCTTCACGTCGGCCGCCCGCGAACGTTATTGACAAACGGAACGAGTGTATACTAGTTTGTCGACGGCATTGTAGACAATTGGGTCACGCAAAGGCAAATGAAAAAATCTGCACCCGCGCCGCGCCCGAAACGCAACCTCGTGGAGAAGGTCGTCCAGTATCTCACGAGCGAGATTCTCTCGAACCGGCTGCGCCCGAACCGGCGGATCAGCGAGCTGGCCGTGGCAAGAGAGCTCGGCGTCAGCCGCTCTCCCGTGCGCGAGGCGCTCCGCATTCTCGAACGCGACGGTCTGGTCAGTCAGAGCGGCAACCGCGGCGTCGTCGTTGCCGACGTGACGCCCGAAGAGGCCGACGAACTTTATCTCATTCACGGCCATCTGATCGGCCTCGCGGTCCGGCTCGCCTGCCAGAGGATGAAGGGCGAAGCGCTCGCCGCCATGCGCGAACACGTGAAAAAACTCCGCGAGGCCTCGAACCGCGGCGACCGCAGCGCCTTTCTGGAAGCGCGCGCGCAGCTCGAGCGCTTTGTCGGCGAAAAAAGCTTTTCGCCGCGACTGGCGCGCCTGCTCGAAGTGATGGCCTATCCGAGCGCGCGCTACCGCGCCTTTCACGTGTCGGTGCCCGGCTACATGGAGGAGATCGCGCGCTGCTACGAAGGAATTTGCGAGGCCTTCGCCAAGCGCGACGACGCGGCGGCGGAAAAACTCAGGCTCAAGGTGATGGACATCGGAAGGAAGCTCTTGCGCCGCTATTTCATCGAGCCTTACGCCGGGCTGAAGGGCCGCGAAGAGGACGTGCGCCTGTGACGACGGCAGCCCGGCCGATCCGCATCGCCATCGGCGACAATCTTTGGACGCGCGCGTTGGCGGACGGCAGCGTGCGTGTCGAGGGATTTCCCGTCGCGTTCCACGCCAAGACGACGCTGCCGGACCGGTTGCACGGCGTGCGCGAAGGACAATGGGACGGTTCGGACGGCACGCTGACGGATTACTTGCTGGAAAAAGAGCAGGCAGCGGGCGTGCCCAAGGTGGCGCTGCCGATTTTTATGCTCGGCGGCTTCCGCCAGCGCACGCTGCTCATGCGGCGCGACGGAACGTCGGTTAGAGAGTTGAGCGGCAAAAAAGTGCTTTTGCCGCGCGTGCTGACTCCCGGAGGCGTCTACGTGCGCGGCCTTCTGGCCGACGAGTTCGGCATTCAGCGCGATGCGATCGAGTGGCACACGATTCACGGCGCCGAAGAAGACGCCGACTGGAAGTGGCTCAAAGGCAGATTGAACAAACCCGAAGGCTTCGAGGCGGTGGTCGCCGCCAGCGAGCTGCTGAGCCGGGGCGAGTTCGCCGCTCTCATCCATCCGGGCGGGCACGGCTTCTATTCTCTTTTCGGCGGCGACGCGATGATCGGCGGCACGCTGAAACGTTTTCCGAATCTCTACGAGCCGCTCGGCGACGCGAACGGGATCGCGGCGTGGTTCAAGAAGGCGCGCATCTACCCGGTCGTTCACGCGTTGCAGCTCAGGCGCGATCGCCTGGAGGAAAATCCCGGGCTCGCCGGCGCGCTCGTCGATGCTTTCACGCGCGGCTGGGCGGCGAGCGAATCGCGCTTGGAAGCGACGGAGCGGGCCTTGATCGAGCGGGAGCGATCCCTGCTGGGATTCGATCCCTACCGTTACGAGCTGGGCGAGGTCGAGCGGCGGACGATCGAAAAGCTGATGGACTATCTCCAGGCCGACGGTCTGCTCGGCCGGCGTTTTAGCATCGCGGAACTTTTTCCGTTGGCGGAAAAATGATGACCATTCAGTTGCGCGAGATCAGGACGGTGCCGCTGACGAAGCCCGAAGCGGCGAGGCTGGAGATCGCAGACGCAGGGACGTGCCGGTTCACGGTAGGCCTCGACGTCCGGAGTAAGTAGCCAAAGGGGCTTGGGTGGCGGCTCTCGAGGTAGAGGCCTATCGGCTGCGATCGGAAGCCTCGTCGCTGAGGGCGTAAACTTTATGACGACGGAAATCGCTCCGCTTCTCTTCAACGCCCGGCGTCTGCTCGTGTACGTCGAGAATCTCGATCGGGCCGTCGCGTTTTATCGCGATGTGCTCGGCTTCAAGCCGCTCGGCGGCGTTGCCGGGACCAATTTCGAGTTCGCCACTTCCGGCCCGCCGCTGGTGCTGCACCGCGACGGGCGCGCTGCCGCCGCGCCGCGTGGACGAGTGGGTTTCGTGCCGAGCTTTGAAGTTGCGGCGGGAATCCGCGAGCTGATCGAAACGTATCGCCGGCGCGGCGTGCGCATCGTCAACGATGTCCTGGAAGTGCCGCACGGCTGGATCGCGTTTATCAGCGACCTGGAGGGAAACGTCTTGCAAATCTATCAGGCCAAAGGAGTGAGAGAATAAATGGCGGCGCTCTCGATCCAGGTCCCCGACTGCATCTGGACCAAAGCGTTGTTCGACGGCAGCGTCGAAGTCGACGGGTTCGACGTTGTCTGCGAAGCCGCGCCGTTCGATCAGCGGACTTCGCGGCGGCTGCGCGGCGAGGTCGAGGAGAAATATTCCGGCACCGAGCAGGTCCTGACCGATTACATCGTCCGTATCGCGCGCGACGCGGAGACGGAGTTGGTCGCGCTGCCGATCTTCGTCACGCGCGGCATGGTGCACAGAAAGCTCGTCATGCGCCGGGGCGCGACGCCGAAAGATTTAAAAGGTCGCGTGGTAGGAATGGGGCGCGTTCTGGGCGCGACCAGCGTCTATCTTCGCGGAATCCTGGAAGACGAATACGGCATCGGGAGAAGCGCCGCGCGCTGGATCGCCGCCGAGCCGATCACGAGCGACGGCGCGATGGGAGGGGAGTGGAAGTATCTCCGCGAGCGCAGCGGGATCAAACCTGCCGAGCTGATCCGGCGGCTCGACGCCGGCGAGATCGACGCCGTCATCTATCCCGGCGGCGCAGGCGGCCACTGGTTCAACTGGCTCGCCGAGAGCGGGGCGAGCCGCACTCCCGATCCCTACGGCGACCTGGAGCAGATGGTCGCTGCGAGCTCCAATCTTTCGTTTCCGATCGGGGATCCATCGGCGCAGGTCGCGTGGTTCAAAAAGGCGAAAATCTATCCCACGTACCACTGCCTCGCCGTGCGCAAGAGTCTTCGCGAAAACAGCCGCGGGCTTGCCGCCGCGCTGGTTCACGCGTTCGATCGCGCCGCGAAGCAGGCGCCGCGCTACATGGATGCGGCCGAGCGCAGGCTCTACGAGCGCGAGCAAGAGATTCTCGGCGTCGATCCCAACGCCTGCGGCCTCAACGAGATTCACAAAAGGACGGTCGAGAAATGCATCGACATCCTCGTATCGGACGGCTTGCTTCCGCGCCGCGTGACGGCGGAGGAAATTTTTCCTTACTCGGCAACGTGACGGACTGAAGGAGGTTCTATGAAGGTTTGGCTTTTCTTGCGCGTCGGATACCCCAAGCGCATTCCCGGTTCCTACCTGCTTGCGGGAAAGGACTACGACCGGCTGTTGGGAAAAGAGATTTACGACGAGGTGGTCGCGTTCCTGCGCGGCGTCGAAGACTACGGCTTCGACGGCGTCTTTTTTCCCGAGCATCACAGCCGCGCCGCCAACGGCCTTTCGCCGTCGCCGAATATTTTCGTCGCCATGGCCGCCGTCCTGACCCAGGAGATCAAAATCGGGCTTATGGGGAACTGCCTGCCGCTGCACCATCCGGTCCGGCTCGGAGAGGAGCTCGCGCTGCTCGACAATCTGACCAACGGCAGGCTCGTCGTCGGCATGACGCGCGGAGGAGATTTCTGGGCGTTTCAGATTCCTTCCGCCGAATCGCGCGAGCGTTTCGAGGAAGGTTGGGACATTATCCGCAAGGGTTGGACGGCCGAGGAGCCGTTCGAATACCACGGCAAGTATTGGAATCTCGATTATGTCGCTTTCCTGCCGCGGCCGCTGCAACAGCCGATTCCCGAGACCTGGATTCCGTCGATCAGCGCGGAGAGCATTGAATGGGCGGCGAAAAACCGCATTTGTCTCGCCGCCTCCTGGTCGCCGACGGATCAGATCCGGGAAAGTTTCGCGTACTATCGAAAATACGCGAAGGAGAAGTGCGGCTGGGAGCCCGGCCCCGAACATTGCGTGGTGTCGCGCGACGTCTACGTCGCGGAGAGCAACGCGAAGGCGCGCGAAGAAGCGGAGAAGGATCTTCTGGTCGGCCCGGCCGAGGAGTTCGGCGGCTCGCCGGCGAAATACAGCCGCAACGTCGCCGATGGATATTTTTCCGAGCGCGCGACAGACTACAAGAAAGGCGAGCACGTCGGCGTGATGGAAATCAAGAACTGGTCGTTCGAGCTGTTGCAGCGTGAGGGCATCACGATTGTCGGCGATCCCGACTATGTCACCGAACAGATCCTGCATCAATGTAGGACGCTCGGCACGGACAAGATCATGATGCGGCCGGTCTTCGGCAGGCTGAGACTCGGCCAGGTGAAGAAGAGTCTCCAGCTCATGACGAAGGAAGTTTTGCCCAACTTGAGCAAGGAATCGATCGAGTTCTCTACCGGGGCCCCAGCGTCGCTCGGAGTTCAAGGGGCGTCCAAGTGAAAGCCGCCACCCGCTTCAGCCTGAGGCTGATCAGCCTATGGCTGACTCCGAGCCCGCGCAATAGATTTGTGGTCATTCCGACCGGCAGTGTCGGATGCGCGGGCTCTTCGAGCGGTCGCCGGCTTTCCCTGCGAGGTCGAGGGGCGCGAGGAAGAGGGCGCGGACGTCCGACTGGGACGGTTCGACTCATGGCGCGACTCTATCTCCGCCAGAGGCGGATCAGCCTCAGGCTGAGGCCGCGACCCGAAGACTCGCGCCGTGAGGCCTCGCATACCGTGATCGCGTGAAGGTGATTGTATGAGCAAGACGGCGCCTAGGAAAATGATCGACCCCAGCGCTTTTTACGAAGAAGTGAAGCGGCTGCACCTTCGGCCACTGTGGCTCGAACAGGCGCACGCGCCGCACAAGCTCGCCGTGCCTTATCTATGGAAGTGGGCGGAGCTGCGCGTGCAAATGATGCGCGCCGCCGAGGTCGTGAGCACCGAAAACGTCGAGCGGCGAGTGCTTGGGCTCATGAATCCCGGCCTGGAGGACATCGGCCGCTTCGCGACAACGCCCAATCTGGTCGCCGCGATCCAAATGATCATGCCGGGCGAGACGGCGCTCGCGCATCATCACACGCCGGCGGCGCTGCGCATCATCATCGAGGGCGAGGGCGCCTACACTTGCACCGACGGCGAGCGCTGCTGGATGGAGCCGGGCGATCTGATTCTTACTCCCGCGTGGGCTTATCACGATCACAAGAACGAGAGCGGCGCTCCGATGTTCTGGCTCGACGGCCTCGACGTTCCGCTCATCCAATCGATGGACACCATGTTCTTCGAGCTCTTTCCGGGGAAAAGAACCCAGCCGGCCACGCAAGCCGACGAGGCGTCGATGAGCCGCTTCTCCGCGCCCGGCATGCGGCCGGCGAATTTCACCTGGCAAAAAAATTATTCGCCGCTGACGAAGTACTCGTGGAAAAAAATGGTCCACGCGCTCGACGACATGAAAGAGACGGACGCCAGCGCTTACGATGATCTCCGCCTGGAATATTTCAACCCGCACACGGGCGGGCCGGTGATGCCGACCATCGGCTGCTACACGCAAAAGCTGCGCCCCGGCGCGCACACCCGGAGCCACCGCCACAGCTCGGCGGCGATCTATCACGTGTTTCGCGGCGGCGGTTATTCCATGATCGAAGGCCGGCGATTCGACTGGTCGGAGCGCGACATCTTCGTCGTGCCCGGCTGGCACTGGCACGAGCATGTTAACCTGTCGGCGCGCGAGAACGCGATCTTGATTTCCTATACCGACGAGCCGCTGCTCAAGAGCCTGGGAATCCACCGCGAAGAGGCGGCTGCGTAACGTTTGTGCTTATGACGGCAAAACAACGAACGGCCTTTTTCTTTTCCGTTGCCGGGTCTTTTTTAGTCTCGGCTGCGGTCGCTTCGGCCCAACTCACGCCGCTGAAGTTCGTTTATTCCGGCACCGGCAGCAGCACCGATGTCATCAAATTCTCCTACGAGGCCGGTTATTTCCGACGGCGCGGGATCGATCTCACGATGATTTACGTGACGAGCGGAGTGCTCACCGCGCAGACGGTCACGTCCGCAACGGTGCCGGTCGCCGCCGGCACCATCACCGATATGCTGCGGGCTTTGGCCGCGGGCGCGCCGATGAAGATCACGATGATCACGATGGATCGGTTCGATAGCCTCTTTGTCTCCCGTCCCGGCCTGCGCACTCCCGACGATCTGCGCGGCAAGAAGATCGCGGTCAGCCGCTACGGCTCCTTCTCCGATATCCAGAGCCGGTTCGTAGTGCGCCAGTGGGGATTGGATCCCGATCGAGACGTCCAACTGGTTCAGGTCGGCAACACGGCGGCGCGCGCCGCGGCCCTGCTGAGCGGAGCGATCGACGGGGCCCTGATGTCGCCCAGTTTTATCCCGGTGGTTCAGCGCTCCGGGCTCAATGTCCTGTTCGACCTTTCGACGCTGCAGAACAGGTTCGCCGTCATCGGGCTGGTCGTGAACAACCGGCTCATCGAAGAGCAGCCTCAGGTGGTGAAAGCGCTGGTCGGAGGTTACGTCGACGGCATCAGGGGCTGGCGCAGCAGTCCGGGCACGGCCAAGGCTTACCTGAAGAAAACCTACAAGACCTCCGACGCCGAGGTGGATACCGTTTATGCCGAGGTCAACCGGTTTTTGTTGCCGGATCCGGTTCCCGAGTTAGACGGCATTCGCAACACCTGGGAGAGCATGCCCGAGCTGCGGACGAGAAGAGATGTGGACCTAAGTAAATTTGTCGACGCGAGATTTGTCCATGACGTGCTCAAAGCGCTCCGGTGAAAGCCGGCTCGAGGAAAAGAAAAATGAGTCGAAAAATTAATTTCCGGTTTTCCCTCTGGCCTTGCCTGTTCCTTCTCCTGTGCGCGCCGGCTCATGCTCAGCTCATTCCTCTCAACTTCGTCTACACCGGCTCGGGCTCGCAGAGCGACGCGCTCAGATTCACCTACGAGGCGGGATTTTTCAAAAAATACGGCCTCAACATGACGATGCTTTACGTTACCAGCGGCGTCATCACGTCGCAGACCATGGCGTCGGGCAGCGCTCACGTGGCGACGACGACGGCGACCGACGCGCTGCGCGCGATGGCGGCGGGCGCGCCGATGAAGATCGTCATGGTCAATATCGACCACTTCCAGCACCTCTTCGTCGCGCGGCCCGGCATCAACGGCCCGAAGGACATGAAGGGGAGGAAGATCGCGGTGAGCCGCTACGGCGCCTTCTCCGACATCCAGACGCGCTTCCTCGTGCGCCAGTGGGGCATGGACCCGGAGAGGGACGTGCAGATTCTCCAGATCGGAAATTCCGCCGCGCGCTCGGCGGCGCTCGCGAGCGGCGGCGTCGACGGCGCAATCGTCACGCCCGCGTTCGTGCCGTTCGCGCGCAACGCCGGGCTGCAGGTCATTTTCGACCTGTCGACGATCACGACCAAGTTCGCGAGCCAGATCATGGTGGCGAACGACCAGCTCGTGAAAGAGCGGCCGGCGCTGTTGAAGCAGGCCGTGCTCGGCTTTCTCGAAGGCATCCGAAGCTGGAAGACGCGCCCGGATCTGGTGAAGCCGTATCTCAGAAAATATTACAAGGTCTCCGAAGCCGACATCGACAGCATCTACGTTGATACGAATAGATTTTTGCGCTCCGAGCCGACGCCCGACCTCGACGGGCTGCAAAACGCCTGGGAAAGCATTCCCGAGATGCGCGGGAAGACAGTCGACCTGAAAAAATTCACCGAGCCGAGGTTCGTCATCGAGGCTTTAACCGAGCTGAAATAAATACGAAGCGAGAAATTTTCGGAGGGATGCTTCGCTCCGCTCAGCATGACAGACAAGGAAAGGACAGTACTACCCATTTCAGAATGTCATCCTGAACGAAGTGAAGGATCTCTCCCCGGGGGGATTGATCATGCGTCGACTCTGTAAAGATATTTGCGTAGTTGGCCTGCTGTTAGATTTTGTCCTCATCGGCGTCTCAGTATCGAGTGCCGCCGAGCGGCCGCTCCGCGTCGCGTACCCGGCGCCCGCGGGCGCTTTCATGCCGCTCTGGGCGGCGCAAGACGCGGGGATATTCAAAAAGCACGGCCTGTCGGTCGAGCTGATCTCCGTCGGATCTTCGACGCGGGGAGTGGCGGCGATGGTATCGGGCGAGATCGATGTCCTGGCCGGCGGCGGATCGAGCGGGATCGTGGCCCAGTTGCAGGGGTACACGGACATGGCGCTGTTCGGCAACATCATTCAGACTTTTTTGTTTTCCGTCATGACCCAGCCGTCGATCACCAACGTATCCCAACTGCGCGGCAAGAAGATGGGCGTGACGCGCTTCGGCGGCACGCTCGACTTTGCCGCGCGTTATTATCTCAAGCGCAACGGCCTGGAGCCGGGAAAGGACGTCTCGTTCGTGCAGATCGGCGCAATGCCGGATATCGCGGTCGCGGTGGCTACCGGCGCGATCGAATCGGGGGTGATCGGCATTCCGCAGAACCTCCAGGCTAAAAAGCTCGGGCTGCGCGAATTGGCCGATCTTTCCGACAGCGGCGCGCGGTATGCGCTCGCCGCTTTTCTGGCGAAGCGGAGTTATTTGAGCGACCATCACGACGCGATGGTGCGTTTCATGAAGGCGCTCGTCGAAGCGATCCATTATCTAAGGACGCACTCCAAGGAAGGCACGGAGATCCTCCGGCGCTACACGCGCATCGACGCGGCGGATGTTCTCAAGCCGGCCTACGATCTGCACATCAAGCTCTTTCCCAGAGTGCCGGAGATTTTTCCCGAGGATCTGAAACTCGTGTTGGAAGAAGTCGCCTTGACCAATCCCAAAGCGGCGGGCGCGAACCCGGCGAGTTTTATCGACGACCGCGCGGCGAAAGAAGTCGTGAAGTCCGGGTTTGCCGAACAGCTTTACAAGTGAGCGCGAGATGAGAGTACGCCCTGGAATTCGGCTCGCGTGCGCCGTGATGGTTTTGACATGGTGCGCGCATGTCTCAGCCGCGGAATCGATCCGCGTCGCCTACCCGTCCATGGCCGTGACCTTCGCCCCTCTGTGGGTCGCCAAGGAAGCGGGGTTTTTGAAGAAAGAAAATCTGCCGATCGATTTGATCTCGATCCGCTCCTCGCCGATCGCCATGGCGGCGCTTCTGTCGGGCGAGCTCGACATGATCGTCGGCGGCGTGAACCCGGCCATCGCCATGCAGCTTCAAGGCTACAAGGACATCACGGTTTTCGGCGGTCTCATCAACACGTTTTTGTTTTCGATCTGCGCGCTTCCGGGGATCGAGGAGGTATCGCAGTTGAGGGGCAAGAAGCTCGGCGTGACGCGTTTCGGCGGCTCCAATGATTTCGCCGCCCGCTACTATTTGCGGCAGCACGGCCTCGATCCCGCCAAAGACGTGGCTTTGATACAGGTCGGCTCGCAGGAGGATATTCTTCGCGCGTTGCTCTCGAAGAGCCTGGACGCCGCCGTGCTCGGTTATCCTGCGGTCTTCGTCGCCAAGAAAAACGGGCTCCGAGAGATGGCCGACTTGACACGCAGCGGGCTGCGCTATCAATTGACCGGCTTTGTCGCGAAGAAAAGCTTTCTCGCGGAAAAACAATCGCTGGTCGCGCGCTATTTCAGAGTGATCGCGGAATCGATCCATTTCCTTCACACCCGGCCGAAAGAGGGGATGGAGATCATGCGCCGTTACGCGCGCATCGACGATCCGGACATTCTCAAGGCGTCGTATGATCTCCACGTGCGATTGTTCCCGAAAATTCCGGACGTGCAGCCGGAGGATCTGAAGCTCGTGCTGGAGGAAATCGCCGTGACGAATCCCAAGGCCAAGGGCGCCGATCCGGCGGCGTTTATGGACGACCGGATTGCGCGGGAAGTGGCGAAGTCGGGATTCGTCGAGCAGCTATATCGGAATTAAAGGGCGGTTCGAAAGGAGCAAGTCATGGCGTTCGATTCTTTGCGCGATTTTCTAAGCTCTCTGGAAAAAATGGGCGAGCTCAAACGCATCAAGGCCGAGGTCGATCCGGTGCACGAGCTGGGCGCCATCGCCTATCATTCGCTGCTGCGCAAGGGGCCGGCGCTGATGTTCGAAAATATCAAAGGCCACAAGACGCCGCTCGTCACCAACGTTCTCTCGACGGATAAGAAAATGGCCGTCGCTCTCGGCGTCGAAGGCGGCATGCGAAGCTTGTTCGAAAAATTTCTCTCCGGCTTCAAAAATCCGACGGCGCCGGTCGAGGTCAAAGGCGGCCCATGTAAAGAAGAAATTCAAAAAGACGGGCAGGTCGACCTCTACAAATTCCCCACGCCGGTGTGGCACGAGAAAGACGTCGGGCCTTATCTCGGCACATTCCATGGCTGCGTCACCAGAGACCGCGCGACCGGGGATCAGAACATGGGCATGTACCGGCTCGTCATCCAGGACAAGAACACGCTCTACATGTCGATGCACCGCGACGGTCTCGCGCACTATCGCCAGTACGAAGCGCATGGCGAACCGATGCCGATGGCGGTCACGATCGGCATGGAGCCGCTGCTCTCGATCGCGTCGATGAATCCGATAAGCTCCGGTCTGGCGCGCCACGCCGAGCTGGCGTTCGCCGGCGGGCTCCGCGGCAAGGGCGTTCCGGTGACCAAATGCGAGACGATCGACATGCTCGTGCCGGCCGAGAGCGAGATCGTCCTCGAAGGCGAGGTGCTGCCGCACACCCGTGTCACCGAAGGGCCGCACGGCGAGTCGCACGGTTTTTACGGCGACGAAAAGCACGGCCTCGTGTTCAAGGTCAAATGCGTCACGCACCGGAAAAATCCGATCCTCACGGGGCTCATCTGCAACTACATGGAAGACGGCGGCAAGCGCATCACGCGCTCGGCGGTGCTCTGGGGCAAGTTGAAGAGCCTGGGGACGCCCGGCGTGGTCGATGTGCGGTTTCCCGATCCCGGCTGCGGGCGCGAAATCTGCGTCGTCGCGGCCGATATCACGGAGCCGGGACAGGTGATGCAGATCGTCGAGACGGTCTGGGGCGTCAACGCGATGGGGCCGAACTGGATCATCGTGGTCGACGCCGACGCCGACCTCGACGACTGGAACAATATATGGTGGCGCATCTATTCGAGAAGCGAGCCGCACCGCGACGTCTGGATCACGCCGCCGCGCCAGCACGGCGGGCACCAGCCGCTGGTCAAGCACGGCTTCACCTCGCGCATCGCCATCGATGCGACGTCGAAATTCAAAGGCGTGGAGTTCCCCGAGGTGAACGACGTGAGCAAAGAGCTGACGCAGAAAGTTTTGCGGCGGTGGGGGGAGCTGGG
>JBGPTS010000120.1:0-11695 GCA_041490745.1 Binatia bacterium
GTTCCGCACGCTCTTCCGCTTGGCGCCCATCGACTGGAGAATCGCGATGTCGCGCCGCTTCTCCATCACCACCATGATGAGCGTGGAAACGATATTAAACGCGCCGACCAGGATCATCAGCAGCAGCACCAGGAAATAGACGGTCTTCTCCAGCCGGAGCGCGGAAAAAAGGTTGGGCCAGAGCCGCGACCAGTCCTGCACGATGTACTGGTACCCGAGATCCTGCTGGATTTTTGCCGCCAGCGCCTCGGCGCCGTAAACGTCGGCGACGCGCATTTCGATGCTGGTCGCGCTGTCGCCCATCTCGAAAAAACGCTGCGCGTCGGCGAGGCTCATGAAGATCAACGACGAGTCGTACTCGTGCATCCCGGAATCGAAAAGTCCGACGACGACGAAGCGCCGCACCTTGGGTATCATTCCCATGACGGTCGGCTGGCCGAGCGGCGACACGACCTGCACCGGACTACCCACCCCGACGCGCAGTTGATCCGCCAGCCGCGCGCCGATGATCACAGCCGGCAGCTCGATCGACTTGCCTTCGACTTTGACCGCCCGCGCCGTCTTGAGATCCGCGAGCTTGCCTCCCTTAATATAGGTCTCGATATCGACCACGCGGTTGGTCCGGTCCGGATCGACGCCGCGCACGACGACGCCCGTGACGCGATTGCCGGACGTCACCATCACCTGGCCGAAGACCGACGGCGCGGCGGCGACGACGCCCGGCTCGCGCGCAACTTTCTTGAGAACTTCTTCGTATTCCGGCAGGCGGTCGCCGGGCTTCGTCAGAATCACGTGCGCGTTGATGCCGAGCAGCCGGTCGCGCAGCACTTCTTCGAATCCGGTCATCACCGCCATCACGACGACGAGCGTCATCACGCCGATCATCACGCCGAGAATCGAAATCACGGTGATGAGCGAGATAAACGTCTCGCGCCGCCGCCCGCGGAGATAGCGCAGGCCGATGAAAAGCTCATATCGCATTTTATTCAGCGTTCGTCGGACGACTCGAATAAGTGATTAATCAGGTCACCGTTCCGGCCGGAGCAGTGGAAACAAAATCACGTCGCGGATCGAAGCGGAATCCGTGAAGAGCATCACCAGCCGGTCGATGCCGATGCCCTCGCCCGCCGCCGGCGGCATGCCGTACTCCAGCGCGCGCACGTAGTCGTCATCGACGGCGTGCGCCTCTTCGTCGCCCGCCTTGCGCGCCGCCGCCTGCTTCTCGAAGCGCTCGCGCTGATCGATCGGATCGTTCAGCTCGGAAAAAGCGTTGGCCAGCTCGCGGCCGCCGATGTAAAGCTCGAACCGATCGACCAGCGCGGGGTTTTTTTCGTTCTTGCGCGCCAGCGGCGAGACTTCGAGCGGATAGTCCATGATAAAAGTCGGCTGGATGAGCTTAGGCTCGACCAGCTTCTCGAACAGCTCGATCATGAGTTTGCCGTGCGAGAGGCCCGGCTCGAGCTTGAGACCGTTGGCCTCGGCCACCGCGCGGAGCTTCGCCGCGTCGGCCAGCTCCGCCGGAGCGGCGCCGGCGAATTCCGCCACCGCGTCGGCGAGCGGCAGCCGGCGCCACGGCGGCTGCAAATCGATTTCGTGCTCGCCGAAGCGAATCTTGAGCGACCCTGCGGTCTCCTCGGCGATGGCGGCGAACATATCCTCCGTGAGCTTCATGAGATCGTCGTAAGTCGCGTAGGCCTGATAAAACTCCAGCATGGTGAATTCCGGGTTGTGCCGCACCGAGACGCCCTCGTTGCGAAAATTCCGGTTCAGCTCGAAGACGCGCTCCAGCCCGCCGACCAGCAGGCGCTTCAAGAAAAGCTCCGGCGCGACTCTGAGAAAAAGCTCCATATTGAGGGCGTTGTGGTGCGTCATGAACGGCCGGGCCGCCGCGCCGCCCGCGATCGACTGCATCATCGGCGTTTCGACTTCGAGAAAATCCCGCGCCTCGAAAAACTTCCGAATCAGCCGGATGATCTGCGAGCGCTTTTGAAAAAGCTCCTTGACCTCGCGATTGACCATGAGATCGACGTAGCGCTGCCGGTAGCGCGCCTCGACGTCCGCCAGCCCGTGCCATTTTTCCGGCAGCGGGCGCAGGCACTTCGACAAGAGTCTCAGCCCGCGCGCCTCGATCGTCAGCTCTTTCGTTTTGGTGCGGAACAGCCGGCCCCACACGCCGACGATGTCGCCCGCGTCCATTTGCTCGAACAGGCGGTAGCCGTCGTCGCCGACGCGGTCGCGCCTGACGTAAACCTGAATCCGCCCCTTGCGGTCCTGAAGATGAAAGAACGACGCCTTGCCGAACGAGCGAATACTCATAATGCGCCCGGCGAGCGAGAACTCATCCGACAAGGCGGCGAGCTGCTCGTCGGAGAGGGCGCCGTGCGCGGCGGCGATGTCCGAAGTGAGATGAGCGGGCTTGAAGTCGTTGGGATAGGGCGCGTGCCCCGCTTCCTTGAGTTTCACGAGCTTCTCCCGCCGCACCTCCATCTGTTCGCTGGTTTCGTCCATTGTTTTTCTACCGGCGCAAAAAAATATTCCCTACCTTACTATCGCGCACCCGCGAATTCAATTGATGATCTTCATCCGGTAGTGAATCATTTGGAATTTGCCGGCAAAGCGAATGCGCAAAGCGAGATTCTTCGCGGAGCCTGCCCGGGGCAGACAAGAGAGATGCTTCGCTTCACTCAGCATGACAGAAAGCGAAGGGATCCGAATGACACTTGCGCGAAATGTCATCCTGAACGAAGTGAAGGATCTCTCCCAAAATGACCCAGCACTCTCCATCCGTAAGCAGAAATAATTCCGCTCCAGCGGACCTATCGCAACTGCCGCGCCCGGATAATGGTAGATGGGCGTTTTTAGCGGCCTGAGGCAAGATTCAGATTGCCGAAGATAGCTTTCACCGAACGAGACTTGTTCAACGAGTAAAAATGAATTCCCGGCACGCCGAAAGCGAGCAGCGCCTCGCACTGCTCGGTGGCAAAATCGATGCCGAGCCGGGTCGCGCCCTCTTCGTCGTTTTCGACTTTTGTGAGCGCCCGTTCGAGTCGCGGCGGAATCCTCGCGCCGCAGAGCGCGGTGAATCGCCGCACCTGCGGCGCGGACAACACCGGCAGCAATCCGGGCACGATCGGCGCCGCGACGCCGAGCTTGCGGAGGTCTTCGACGTAGCGAAAATATTCCGCGTTGTCGAAAAACAGCTGCGTGATCACGGCGTCGGCGCCGGCTTCGACTTTTTCCTTGAGATATTTGAGATCGTGGTCGCGGCTCTCCGAGCGCGGGTGAACTTCGGGAAAACCGGCGACGGCGATGGAAAAACATCCGCGCGCGGCGGCCTCGCGGACGAGTTCGATCGAATGTTGAAAACCGTTCGGATGCGGCTTCCAGTCCGTGACGCCCTGCGGCGGATCGCCGCTGAGCGCGATGACGTTCTCGATTCCCAGGTCCTTCAACCGCGTCAGCACCGAGCGCACTTCGTCCTTCGACTGGCCGACGACCGTCAAGTGGCACATCACTTCCAGATTGCATTCGCGGTGAATCCGATCGACGAGATCGACGGTCTTGTTGCGCGTGCTGCCGCCGGCGCCGTAAGTCACCGAGCAGAAAGCCGGATTGAGAGTCTTGAGAAGCGCGATTTCTTTGAACAGGGCCTCGTCGCCCTTGTCCGTTTTTGGAGGGAAGAACTCGACCGAAAAGGCGCCGCCCGGCCGGGCGTATATTTCTCGCAACTTCACCGCAGCAATCTCACCACGAGTCGAACGAGCCTTACGCGCCCTTGTGCATCGCCTGGGATTTCGCTCGCGCCTCGACCGGATCGCAATCGGAGCCCGAGTTCGGCGTGATCAACGCGCGCAGGCTCTCGTTGTGTTTGATCCAGGCGTCGCCGACGGCCGGCGGCGCGTGAAAATCCGCCAGCGTCTCTTTCAAAATCTGCATCCGGCGGGCGAATTGCCCGCCCATGATCGGATGCTTCGCGTGCGCCACGTCGAGCGGCCGGCCGCTGTATTCGACCGGCGCGCCGAGCAACTTGGCCGTCAACTGATATTCCAGCTCCTTGATTTTGCCCCGGTCGGCATTGCGAAAGAAAAAACCGATCATCCGGTCGGCGAACACGCGGTCGATGAAGGCGTCGATGATTTCTCTGAGCTTCGCCTCGCCGCCGAGCTGCTCGAAAAGCGTCTGCATACGAGAGTCACGATACACGTCCGCCCGGCCGAATTCAATTCGCCGCCGCGTTGAGAAAAAAATCCGCCGGAGCGATTGAACTGACCGTCGGCGCGGTATAAACTGAGCCAAATTTTCGGCCGGTGAGAACTTCGGGAGCCGCTGCGCGTCTTTATCTCCGCCGTGTCGTTTTGAGAGGTACAATGAAAAGTTTTTCGTCGAAGTCGGTCTCTGCAGCCGCTTCCCTGCTAATGCTCGCCGCCTGGTTTTTCTTCCTGCCGGTTCGCCCCGGGTTCGCTCAGGCTGTTTTGTTTACCCCGAAAGACTGTAATGGCCCCGCGATCAAGGCCTCGTACTGCAACGCGGGCACGATCCCGGCTTTTATCGGAGTAGGCGATTTCGACGGCGACGGCAAGCTCGACCTCGCGGTGGTAAATTCCGGCGGCGATGACGTCTCGATTCTCTTGGGCAACGGCGACGGCACCTTCTCGCTCCCATCGATCGGAATACTGAATGCGGCGATCAGCAATGCTGTGACCTCGATCGCCGTGACCGAGACGGCAACGCCTCCAGCCGTCCCCTTTACCATCACGATCGACTCCGAGCAGATGACGGTCACGGCCCGCGCGGGCGCCATAAACCCGTTCACCTACACCGTGACGCGACATGTCAGCGGATCGACTGCGGCGAGCCACTCGATCGCCGCATCCGTCGCTGTGAACTTTCGCACGGGGCCGGTTTGCACCACCCCTCCCGCGCCGTGCCTTCAGCCGACCTCCGTGGCGGTCGGGGATTTCAATGGCGATTTGATGCCGGACTTGGCCATCACGAACTTTGCGACCGACGAAGTCGTCATCTTGCTCAACACCACAACCAGCTACGGACCGGCGGGCGCTCTTAATTTTGGCACTGCTGCTTCCTTCTCGCTCACATCAATAACCGGAACACTGAATGCGGCGATCAGCTCTGTTGTGACCTCGATCGACGTGAACGAGACGGCAACGCTTCCAGCCCTGCCCTTCATCATCAAGATCGACTCCGAGCAGATGATAGTCACGGCCCGCGCGGGCGCCGCAAACCCTCGCACCTACACCGTGACGCGACATGTCAACGGATCGATTGCGGCGAGCCATTTGATCGCCGCGTCCGTCTTCACAGGCGGAAACGGCCCGCTCTATGTCGCAGCCGGATATTTCGAAACGCCGCCTACCAACCTGGATCTTGCTGTGGCGAATTTCGGCAACAATGGGTCTCCTCCCGTCGTGGGAACGACGGTTTCGATTCTCATAGGCAACGGAGACGGAACGTTTCAACCCGCTGTGCCTTTGAGCGTAGGAAACAACCCGGCCGCGCTAGCCATTGGAGATTTTGACAACGACGGGAATAAGGATGTAGCGGTGGCCAATTTCGGCAGCGACTCGGTTTCGATCCTCCCCGGCAACGGCGACGGCACCTTTGACACTCAGATCGTAAGGACTGTTGGAAATCAACCTATCTCTATCGTCGCGGGAAATTTCAACGGCGATGCATTTGACGATATCGTGGTAGCCAACCAGGTGGACAAATCCATTTCTGTTATTCCGGGCGATGCGGCCAGGCTGTTCGTCAAACTATCGAAAGACGAGTCGTTCGGGAAGACGCCCTCCGAGATCGTCGCCGCCGACTTTAATAAAGACGGCGCGATGGACCTCGCGATCGCTACTTTTCCCAGTCACACTATAGGGATTTTATTGGGGAACGGCGACGGCACTTTCTCCAACAAGATAACGTCTTTCAAGAGCCCCACCAAAGGCACGGGTCTCTTCAGCATCGTCGCCGGGAATTTCGACTCAAACACTGATCTAGTTGGAAAGCCGGATTTGGCGGTGCCGGACGGTCAGGTCGGGATACTGCTCAATAATACAGTGCCTCCGCCCCCGCTCGCCGCATTCCATGTGACGTTTCCGGACACCGCCCTTGACACTTTGACTGTAGGAACGCCGGCGACAATCACGTGGACACCAACCGGCTTTGCCCCCACGGTCAACGTAAAAATCGATCTTTCTCGGGATAGCGGTGCGACCTGGAAAAATATCGCCAAGACGCTCAATACGGGTACGCGGACTTGGACTGTTACGGCTCCGACGACTGTTGGAGCGACGGCGCTAATTCGTGTTTGTAGCGTGGACTATCCGGGAATCTGCGACCAGAGCGACGCGCCTTTCCCGATCAACTAGCCCCTAATTCTTCAACGCCCGAAACGGCGATCTCAATCGCCGCAGCGCCGTCGCCTCGATCTGGCGGATGCGCTCGCGCGTGACGGAAAATTTGTCCCCCAGCTCTTCCAGCGTGTAATCGCGCGGCTCGCCGACGCCGAAGCGCATGCGAATGACTTTTTCCTGCCTGGGCGGCAGCGTCGCCAGGGCTTTGCGAATCTGCTGGTGCAGGTGCGCGTCCATCGCCTGATCCATCGGCTTCGGCGAATGTTTGTCTTCGACCAGATCTTCCAGGCGGCTTTCGCCGTCCTCTCCGATCGGCGTGCTGAGCGACACCGGCTCGCCGACGAGGCCGAGCATGCGCTTGATCTCTTCGACCTCGAGCCCCATCTCGGAGGCGATCTCTTCCGCTTGCGGCTCGCGCCCGAGCTTGCGCAGCAGATAATGCACCGTGCGCAGCAGGCGATTCCGGTCTTCGATGACGTGGACCGGGAGCCGGATCGTCCGCGCCGAGTTGTGAATGTCGCGCGTGATCGACTGGCGGATCCACCAGGTCGCGTAGGTGGAAAAACGGTATCCCAGACGATAGTCGAATTTCTCGACCGCGCGCATCAAGCCGATGTTCCCTTCCTGCACCATGTCGAGAAACGGCAGGCCGCGGTTGGCGTATTTCTTCGCGATCGTGATCACCAGGCGGAGATTCGATTCGGTCAAAACTTTTTTCCCGTGATTCGTCATGGCCTCGCCCTGGCGGATGGCCGCGACTTTTTGCTTGAGCTCGGCGGCCGTCATCTCGGTATCGTTTTCGATCCGGGCGATGTCGGCGCGCATGTGCTTGCGCTCGCTCGGCTTGGCCCGCGCCGCGCCGGCTTCCAGCCGGCAAAGCCGGTCGTTGAATTTCTTGATCCGCTCGGCGAGATTTTCGACGAAAGCCTTGCCCAGGCGCAGCCCCTGGAGCGCCGCCAGGACCTCGCCGCGCTTTTTCTGCAACAGCTTTTCCAGCCGCTCTCTGCGCTTTTTCGACACGCGCTGCTTCGCGAGCTCGTGCACGACCCGATCGTGCGCCGCCGCCAGCGGGCGAAGTTTCTTCGTCGCCTTCAAAAACTTCTTCTCGGCCGGACTGCCGGGCGCGGGCGCGTCGCCGCCTTCGTCGTGCGCCAGAAGCTCGCCGACGCCGATCTCGCCCGCCTGCGCCTGCCGGGATTTTTCCAGCACGGCGCGAAGCGCCAGCGGCGCGGAGAGCGCCGCCGCGAACACCTGCCCTTCCCCTTCTTCGATTTCCCTGGCCAGCGACACCTCTTGCTCGCGCGTGAGCAGCGGCACGGAGCCGATCTCGCGGAGATAGAGCGCGATCGGATCGCTGCTCTTCTGGATGCGGTCGATTTCCGGGTCGCTCTCTTCCTTCTCTTCCGGCTCGGCTTCATCGACGGCCAGCAGGTCGCCGCCGTCTTCCAGCTCGTCGGCGTCCGGCTCGAGCGGACTCGCCTCGTCGAGCAATGCGTCCGCCGGCGTTTTTTCGTCTTTTTCTTCGATCGGCAACTGCCTCTCCATTTTTCCCCCTTCGATCTTGACGAGCCAATTTTTCGTCTTCATCGGCTTACAACATTCCGAGCTGGAGGCGCGCGGCCTCCGACATCCGGCTCGCCTCCCAGGGCGGGTCCCACACGACATCGACCGATACATCGCTCACGCCGGGAATTTCCTTCACTCTGGTCTGCACTTCTCCCGGCAGCGACTGCGCCGCCGGACAGCTCGGCGCCGTGAGCGTCATGCGAATCGCCACCGCGCCGGTCTCGCTCACTTTGATCTCGTAGATCAGACCCAGCTCGTAAATATTCACCGGGATCTCCGGATCGAACACGTTACGCACCGCCTCGATCACCTCGGCCTCGATCACTACGGGATTCAGAGTCGCTTCAGCCATAATGCACCTCTATTCCGTCGAGACGGCGTTGTCTTTGCCCTGCAGCGCCGCGAACAGCGCGTGCCACGCGAGCGTCGCGCACTTTACCCGGGTCGGGTACGCGCACACGCCGGAGAAGACCACGAGCTTTCCCAGATCGTCCGATTCCGCCTCTTTTCCCATCACCAGATCGCGAAAACGCTTGAACAAGGATTCGACTTCCGCGACCGTTTTGCCCTTGAGGCTCTCCGTCATCACCGACGCGGAGGCCTTGGAGATCGCGCAACCGGAGCCTTGAAAGCTCACGTCCTGCACGAGTCCGTCCTCGAGCCGCAGGAAAATTTTGACTTTATCGCCGCACAGAGGATTGTACCCTTCCGCGGTGCGGTTTGCATCCGGGAGCGCTTTGAAGTTTCGCGGCCGCTTGTTGTGGTCGAGAATCAGCTCCTGGTAGAGATCGCGCAGATCGGACATCAGACAAATACCTCCCTGACTTTGTGGATCGCCCGGACCAGCGCGTCTATTTCCGCCGGCGTATTGTAGAACGCCAGCGAGGCGCGCGCAGTCGCCGGAACGCCGAAGCGCTCCATGATCGGCATGGCGCAGTGGTGCCCTGTCCGTATGGCCACGCCCTCCTGGTCGAGGATCGTGCCGACGTCGTGCGCGTGCGCGCTGTCCATGACAAAGGAGATCACTCCGACCTTCTCTTTCGCCGTGCCGATGATTCTTACCCCGTCGATCGCCGCGAGCTTTGCCGTCGCGTAGGCGAGCAACTCGTCTTCATAGGTCGTGATGGCGCCGATGCCGATGCGTTCCAAATAATCGAGCGCGGCGCCGAATCCCACCGCGCCGGCGATGTGCGGCGTGCCCGCCTCGAACTTGTACGGCAGCGCGTTGTAAACCGTCTTTTCGAACGTCACCGATAGTATCATGTCGCCGCCGCCTTGATAAGGCGGCATCTTTTCCAGCAGGCTCGCCTTGCCGTAGAGCGCGCCGACCCCCGTCGGGCCGAAAACCTTGTGGCTGGAAAACGTGTAAAAGTCGCAGTCGATCTCGCGCACGTCGATCTTCAAATGCGGCGCCGCCTGCGCGCCGTCGATCAACACGGGAATATTGCGGCGATGCGCCATTTCCACCAGCCGCCCGACCGGATTCACCGTGCCGAGCGCGTTGGAGACGTGCGGCAGCGCGACCAGTTTCGTCTTCGCGCCGAGCAGCCGCTCGAAAGCGTCGATCATGAGATCGCCGGCGTCGTCGATCGGCGCGACTCTGAGCCGCGCGCCCTTTTCTTCGCAGAGCATCTGCCACGGCACGATGTTCGAGTGATGCTCCATGGCGGTAATGAGGATTTCGTCGCCCGGACCGACGTTGCGCCTGCCGTAGCTCTCGGCCACGAGGTTGATGCCCTCGGTGGCGCCGCGGACGAAAATAATCTCGCGCGCGTCGCCGGCGTTGATGAAGCGCCGGATTTTCTCGCGCGACCCTTCGTAGGCTTCGGTCGCGCGCTCGCTCAGTTGATGCAGCCCGCGGTGCACGTTCGCGTTGTCCGCCGAGTAATAGTGCGTCACCGCGTCGATCACGCATTGCGGCTTCTGGGTGGTCGCCGCGTTGTCGAGATAGACGAGCGGATGGCCGTGCACCCGCTGGCGCAAAATCGGAAAGTCGCGGCGGATGCGCTCCACGTCGAGATGAGCGGACGCCGCCCGGTCGGGCGGAGCGGATTGTAATTCCCGTGAAGCTTTCACCGTTTCCCTTCGTCGATCGATATCGAGTCGAGTTTTTCTTCGAGCCGCCCGGCGATCCAGCTCATGACCGGCTCGCACTTCATCCGCATCGTAACGTCGGTCGCAAATCCGCGGATCAAAAGCCCGATCGCGTCTCTCAAGCCGATGCCGCGCGCGCGCAGGTAAAAGAGCGCCTCCTCGTCGAGCTGGCCGATCGTCGAGCCGTGGCTGCATTTGACGTCGTTGTTGTAGATTTCCAACTGCGGCTTGGTGTCGATCCAGGCCTCCTCCGAAAGCAGGAGATTCCTGTTGGTCTGCCGCGCGTCCGTTTTCTCCGCCGCCGGATGGACGTAGATTTTGCCGTTGAAGACGCCGCGCGATTTTCCTCCCATCACGCCTTTGTAAAGCTCGCGGCTCGTCGAGCGCGGTTTCAGATGATCGATGCGCGTGTGATTGTCCACGTGCTGGCGCCCCGCCGTCGCGTAAAGCCCGTTGAGCGTGCAGTCGCCGCCTTCGCCGTCGAGCGCGACGTTGACGTCGTTGCGCGTGAGCGCGCCGCCGAGCGCGACCGAATACGAAATCAGCTCGGCGTCGCGCCCCATCTGCGCGTTAGCGGTCGCGACGTGAAACGCCCGCGCGCTCTCCAGCTGCGCCTTATAGTGGTCCAGCGCCGCGCCGTCGCCGAGGACGATCTCGGTCACGGCATTGGTGAAATACACCTGCTTGGCGAATCCCGCGTAGCTCTCCACCACGGTCGCCCGGCTGTTCGGCTCGAGCACGATCAAAGCGCGCGGATGCGACACGATCGCTTCGTCCGGCGCGGTCGAAAGAAACAAAAAATGAATCGGCGCTTCCACCACTGCGCCTGCGGGCACGAACAGAAAGGCCCCGTCTTCCATCAGCGCGGTATTCAGCGCGACGAAGCCATGCTCCCGGTAATCCGCGTAGCGCGCCCAATGCGGCTCGACCTCAGTTCGGTGATCCGTCATCGCCGCCGCAAGACTGCCGGCGATCGTTCCCGCGGGCAGCTTTTCCGAATGAGACAGCCGTTGGGAAAACCGTCCGTTGACGAAAACGAATAAATTTTCCGCCGGCGCGCCTGAAATGAAATCCGCCATGCGATCGCCCGCGTCCTCTGCCGCGCCGTCGCCCGCCGCGAATGCGGTTTTTACGATCGGCTCGACGCTCGTGTATTTCCACTCCTCGTCGCGGGTCGTGGGAAAACCCAGCGCGCCGAAGCGCGCGGCGGCCGCCCGGCGCGTCTCGCGGGTCCATTCGTTGCCGGCATTCGCGTCATTGCCGGCATTCGCGCGCCCTTCGAGCTTGCGCTCGAAACCGGCAAACCGGTCCAGAAAAAAATCTTTGGCTTCGCTCGCGTCCATGAGTAAACCAAACGTTCGGGAACTAGGCTTCGAGCCAGACGTAGCCGCGCTCTTCGAGTTCCAGGGCGAGACCCTTGTCGCCCGACTTGACGATGCGGCCCTCGGAGAGAACGTGGACGTAGTCGGGCACGATGTAGTTGAGCAACCGTTGATAGTGCGTGATGACGATCATCGCGCGCTCCTTGCCGCGGAGCGCGTTGACGCCGCCCGCCACGACCCGGAGCGCGTCGATATCGAGGCCGGAGTCGGTCTCGTCGAGGATCGCGAGCTTGGGATCGAGCAGCGCCATCTGAAACACTTCGTTGCGCTTTTTTTCGCCGCCGGAAA
>JBGPTS010000121.1:0-11641 GCA_041490745.1 Binatia bacterium
CGCGCCGCGGCCGAGGCCGGCGAGATTCCGGTCGGCGCGGTGGTGGTTCATCAAAATGAAGTCATCGCGCGCGCTCACAACCGGCGCGAAGAGCTTAAAAATCCCACGGCGCATGCCGAGATGCTCGCATTGCAGGCGGCGTCGGCTGCCCTGAACGGTTGGCGGCTCGACGAATGCGCGCTGTACGTGACGCTCGAGCCGTGCGTCATGTGCGCCGGCGCGATTCTCCAGGCGCGCGTCGCGCGTCTCGTCTTCGGCTGCCTCGATCCGAAAGGCGGGGCAGTCGAATCGCTCTATCGGCTCTGCGACGATCCGCGCCTCAATCATTCGCTGCCGGTCGCACGTGGAGTGATGGAGCATGAGTGCGGCGCGATTTTAAGTGAGTTCTTCGCTGATTTGAGAAAAAAAAAGCTTTCAGCCGTCAGCGATCAGCTTTCAGCCCGGACGGATAGGGGAGGGCCTGAAGGCTGACAGCTGAGAGCTGACAGCTATTCTTAAGGAGAGGTGGCCGAGCCCGGTTGAAGGCGCTTGACTCGAAATCAAGTTCACGGGGAACCGTGACGGGGGTTCAAATCCCTCCCTCTCCGCCAAAATTTCGCGCCCTTCGAAAATCCAACGCAGGCTGTTAAAGACTGAAAATCAGCCCTCGCAGCACAAAGCTTACCAGGCTCAGCACGATGGCGCCCAACAGTGCCGCGCCGAATCCGTCTACGCTGAATCCCGGCACCAGCATGGCGGCGAAGCTCAGCATGAGCGCGTTGATGACGATCAAGAAGAGGCCGAAGGTCACGATCGTCAGCGGCAGCGTGAGGATCTTCAAGACAAATCCGAGCGTGGCGTTGACCAGGCCGATGACGACGGCGGCGACGAGCGCGGTGCCGAAGCTGCGAATTTCGACGCCGGGAACGAGGTACGCCACAACCAACAGACTCAACGCGCTCAACAACCAGTGAACGATTAAAATCATGACGGCAGCCCTCCCACGCGAATTGTAGCGCCGATTGCGGCGGCTTCCAAGCCGAAAACTTTCTTCCGATGTCTATTCATGTTATGGGTTGACGGCACGGAGAGGTGACCGAGCGGTTGAAGGTGCACGACTGGAAATCGTGTGTACCCCTAATCAGGGTACCGGGGGTTCGAATCCCCCCCTCTCCGCCATAAAGAAGGCATCAGGCACTAGGCAATAGCAAGAAAAAAGACTCTACAGTTTACCGCTTTTTCCTGACGGAACGACCAACCGATAACCGATACCGCTTTCCGTTCTCAGCAGTTTTTCTTTCTCGGCGGCAACTTCGATTTTTTTTCTGAGGTGCGTCATATACACGCGCAGGTACTGCGACTGCTCCTCCGCGTTCGGTCCCCAGACGTCTCGTAACAACTGTTTGTGCGTCACCACTTTTCCCGCATTCTGCGCCAGGACTTTCAGCAGCGCGTATTCGGTCGCGGTGAGTTTTACTTCCTCGCCTTTGACGGTCACGGCGCGGCTGTTGAAGTCGATGGCGAGATGGCCCGCCTGAAAGTAGGGTTCGTTCTTATCGCCGGAGGCGCGCCTCTGAATGGCTCTTAGCCGCGCGAGGAGTTCCGGCGAATCGAATGGTTTGGTTACGTAATCGTCGGCGCCGGCGTCCAGCGCGGCGACTTTTTCATCAGCGCCGGCTCTTACCGTGAGGACCAACACCGGTATTTGGCTCCATTCACGAAGGCGCCTGAGGACCGCGAATCCGTCTATCTTCGGCAAACCGAGATCGAGAAGAACGACATCGGGGCGGCGCAGCGCGATGTCCGAGAGCCCCTGCTCGCCGGTCTCGGATTCCAGCACGCGGTAGCCGTCGGCTTCGAGCACGACGCGCAGTAGCCGCCGGATCTGGACCTCGTCGTCGATAATCAGCGCCGTCGTCTTGTCGCTCAAGCCAATTTCTCCATGGCATCCGCCCGCATGGTTTCCACTGGAATCTCGATCGTGAACTCCGCCCCTCCGGTTTCGCGGTTCGCCGCGCGCGCGCTGCCGCCGTGCGCGCGCACGAAGCCGTCGACGATCGAGAGCCCGAGGCCCGTACCGCCGGGCCGCGCGTCGGAAGCGCGGTAAAACTTTTCAAAGATGCGTTTAAAATCGGATTCGTTCAAACCCGGCCCCTCGTCGAGAACCGTAAGCGCGAGCTTGCCTCCTTCCAAGCGGGCGCGAACGAGAATCTTCGTGCCCGGCCTGCTCCAAGCGGCGGCGTTGAGAAGAAGATTGCAGAGAGCCTGCTCGATCAACGGCTGATCGAGCTTCACCATGGGAAGGTTATCCGCGCCATCGGCGATCACGGAATGGGCGCTGAGCGCCTCGCCGCCCAGCGCGATCGATTCATGGATCAGCTCGCCGACCTCGGCCCACTCCAGCTTCGGCTCGATCACGCCGGCCTCGATGCGCGTCATGTCGAGGAGATTGTCGATCACCCGGCGCAGCCGGCGCACGGCGGATTGGAGCTCGCGAAGCGTCGCGTTGGCATTTTCCTCCTCGCCGATCTGTTTGCGTAAAGCATCGAGCCCCGCCTGCACGGCGGCCAGCGGAGTTTTAAGCTCGTGCGAGACGCTGTCGAAAAGCGCGCGGTGCAAGCGTTCCGAGGTCTCGATGATCTCGGCGTGCTTGAACGCTTCGATGAAATGGTCCTTTTCCAGAATCGTACCGATCAACGCGGCGAAGGCCTCGAGCAGCTCTCTCTCGCCCAGGTCGAACGATTTACCGGGAGAGGGGCGCACCGACAGCACCCCCATGACCGCGGTGCGCGCCTGCAGCGGCAGGTGCAGCGCGTCGGAATCCGGCAGCGTGTCGGTAAATTTTCCCGCCGGCGTCCGGTGGCCGAAAGCCCAGACCGCCACGCTTTTCTCTTTTTCCGAGAGAGAAAGAGAGCTCGCGGGATGCGGTTTGTCCGAAAGCGTATGGTCCGGCGAGCGAAGAAGCAGCGCCGGTTGAGCGCCGAAGAGCGATTCGATCAATTTTACTGCGGCACGAAGACCGGTATCAAGATCGGGCGCGAGAGCCGCCTGGTGCGCGAGATCGTACAGCGCGGCGGTGCGCCGCTCGCGGCGTCGTTCCGCGATTTCACTCTGACGCAAACGACTCGTGAGATGACCCATCGCCAAGCCTACGGTTAAAAGCGTCGTAAACATCATGGCATCCGCAAACGTGTCGATGTAAAAAGTAAAGCGTGGTTCGGTGAAAAGGAAATTCCAAAGCAGCGAGCTGGCAGCGGCGACCAAGAGCACAGGTCCGCGCTGTAGTTTAAATCCTGCCGCGACGACGAAGAGCAGATAAACCAGCGCAATGGATTGATAGCCGATCAACGGCTCGATGAATAGCGCTGCGGCTGTAACCAGAATCGTGGAGATTCCCGCCGCCAGGAATTCACTCGCAGGCGCGGTAGACAAGAGGAACCCTTTGACGCGTTGCTCCTTTGGCGTTCGTTTCTCCGGTTGGACGACGTAGATGTCGATGTAGCCGCTCTTTCGAAGCAGATCATAGGCCGGCGACCGGCCGGTCAACCAGTGCAGCCACGGCGATCTGGTCGGCTTTCCCACCACGATCTGCGTCGCGTTGTGCTCCCGGGCCACTCTGAGAAGCGCCTCGCTCACGTCCTGGCCGGAGGTGATGATGACATCGCCCCCGAGCTGGCGCGCTAGAGACATGTTTCTCGTCAGCCGCTCCTTGGCGGCTCCGTCCGGCGGCGCGTTCGGCTCGACGTAAACGGCCAACCAGGGACAGTCCAGCTCTCCCGCGATCCGCCGGGTCCAGCGAACGAGACTTTCAGCCTGGGCATCGTGCGAGATCGCGACAAGCAGCCGCTCGCCGCTTTTCCACGGCCCGCTGATCTTCCGCTCGCGCATCGCGCCCCGGACATCCTGATCGGCCCTTTCGGCGGTGAAGCGAAGCGCCATTTCCCGCAGCGCCGCCAGGTTCTCGAACTTGAAGAAATGGGCCGCGGCCGCCTGCGCCATCTCTCCAAGGTAAACTTTCCCGTCTTCGAGTCGTTCGCGAAGCTGCTCCGGCGTGAGATCCACCAGTTGAATTTCATCGGCCCGATCGAGGAAAGAGTCCGGCACGGTTTCTCGGATGGTCACCCCGGTGATCTGATGGACGACGTCGACTCGGCTCTCAAGGTGCTGGACATTGAGCGTCGTATAGACGGAGATCCCGGCGTCCAGGAGTTCGAGAACGTCTTGATAGCGCTTCGGATGGCGAGTGCCGGGGGCGTTGGTGTGCGCCAGTTCATCGACCAGGACAAGCTCCGGACGCTGTTCCAGGATGGCATCCAGGTCCATCTCGTCGAGGATGACGCCTTTGTACTCGACGGCGCGGCGAGGAATGATCGGCAATCCTACCAGCAAAGCTTCGGTTTCGTTTCTACCGTGCGTTTCGACCACGCCGATGGCCAGGTTCACGCCTTCTCGCAGATGCCGGCGTGCGTACTGCAGCATCGTGTAGGTCTTGCCGACGCCGGGGCACATGCCGAGGAACACCGTGAGGCGTCCTCGATCGGCGGGCATCTCCTGGCGCAATTCCGCCAGCAGGGCATCCGGGTCGCGCCGTTCCTGTTGTGCCATGCTGTATTCTAACCGATCTTTTCGCTGCTATACAAAGTGATCTGCACCGCGGGGGCTTCGCGCGCGACTCACGGAGTAAGAGTGGAATTCTGATGGGCCTGATGCTCGCTGCGATAGCGCACCACCCTGCGGTGCCACACCCATTCCTCGACGCTCGCTAATACAGCGATGAAGAGAAGACCTCCCCAGACGGCAAGCGCGGTTTCCAGCAGGTTTCCGGGAAGTAGAGCCGGCCACATGGCGCCGATCCAGATCACCACACCGACGAGCACCAATAAATGGAGCGAGAACCGCTTGGCCGCGCTCATACGTTCGAACACGACGTGAGCTTCCAGGAGCCTGCGTACCGAAGCCTCGTTGGCGCGGAGATCTCTATTCATCGTGAATTGCAGCATGAATTTTGCGCGGTTGCCGGCCGACGCCTTTCACTTCAAAAATCGTAAGGCGCTGGACGTTCTCGTTCTCCAAGCTCCGTTTGACCTCGTCGAGATGGAAGGGTTCGACGACGGCTTCGATTTTTTTCATTCCAGCCTCGTTATTTTTGCGGTGCGGCATCCGTCGTGGGCTGAGCGCTGGCCGGGGCTTCCTTGTCGGCGTCCTTCTTCTCTTCCTTCCTGTCCTGCCCCGGGACAGGCTCAGGGCGGCCGAACTGCTTATCCAACGCGAGATTAACGCGCAGAACGTTGACCCGCGGCTCGCCCATAAAACCGAGAGTCCTTCCTTCGACCGCGGAAGTCACAATCGCGCTCACCTGCTCGGGAGAGGTCTTGCGCGCTTTGGCGATGCGTGGCGCCTGCCACAGCGCCGCTCCAGGCGATAGGTCGGGATCAAGCCCGCTGGCCGAAGCGGTTACCAGCTCGACGGGAACATCGCCTTGCGCGTCCGGATTTTCTTCTTTAAGTCGTTTAACATCTCCGGCCACGCGATCTTGTAACTTCTTCGAGGTGACGCCGAAATTCGAGCCGCCGGACGACGTGCCATCGTATCCCTTCTCTCCCGCGGCCGACGGCCGGGGCTGTAGGTAGGCCGGATTCATAAAAGGCTGCGCGATTAGCTCGGAGCCGAGGGTTTGCCCTTTTTCGTCCGCCACGAGAGTCCCGTTAGCTTGCGACGGGAAGAGAGTCTGCGCGAGGCCCGTCATGACGTAAGGGTAAATGACTCCGGTCAAGATGAGAGTGACGACCGTCGTCCGTAAGCAGATCTGCAACGCTTTATTCATGGTGAACTCCTTGTCACTTCTTAGACTAATCCCATCGCTACCAGGGTCATGTCGATGAATTTGATTCCGACAAACGGGGCGATGATTCCTCCGAGTCCATAGATAAGCAGCGAACGGGCCAACAAGGCGCCGGCGCCGACCGGACGATACTTCACGCCGCGAAGCGATAGGGGAATGAGCAGGACAATGATGATCGCGTTGAAGATCACGGCCGAGAGAATCGCGCTCTGAGGCGACGCCAGGTGCATGACGTTGAGCGGGGCGATCTCCGGAAAGACAGTCATGAACATGGCCGGAATGATCGCGAAATATTTCGCGACGTCGTTGGCGATGGAAAAGGTCGTCAGCACGCCGCGGGTCATCAATAGTTGTTTGCCGATCTCCACGACCTCCAGAAGTTTCGTCGGGTTGGAATCGAGATCGACCATGTTGCCGGCCTCTTTGGCCGCTTGCGTGCCGCTGTTCATCGCCACGGCGACATCGGCCTGTGCGAGCGCCGGCGCATCGTTGGTGCCGTCGCCGGTCATCGCGATCAGGTGTCCGCCGGCTTGTTCCGCGCGGATGCGGGCGAGCTTGTCTTCGGGTTTTGCTTCCGCCATGAAGTCGTCCACGCCGGCCTCGGCGGCTATGGCCGCCGCCGTGATCGGGTTGTCGCCGGTGATCATGACGGTCTTGATGCCCATCTGACGTAATTGAGCGAAGCGCTCTTTGATTCCGCCCTTAACCACGTCTTTGAGCTGGATCACGCCAAGCACCTGCGCGTCGTCGCAAACGACCAGCGGCGTTCCGCCTTGACGGGAGACGGCTTCGACCGCGCTGCCGACTTCGGTCGGGAAAGAGCCGCCGATGCCCGCGACGTGCTGCCGGATCGCAAGGACCGAGCCTTTGCGGATTCGACGCAAGGTCCCGTTGTCGGTAAAATCGATGCCGCTCATCTGAGTCTTTGCGCTGAAGGGGATAAACTGCGGATGGTCCGCTATCGGGCGGCCGCGCAGCCCGAAGCTTTCCTTGGCTAGCACGACGATCGAGCGTCCTTCGGGCGTTTCATCGGCCAGGGACGCCAATTGAGCTGCATCGGCCAGCCGCGTCATGGTAACGCCGGGCGCGCTGATGAATTGAGTCGCCATGCGGTTGCCGAGCGTGATGGTCCCGGTTTTGTCGAGGAGCAAAGTGTCCACATCGCCCGCCGCTTCGACGGCGCGCCCGCTCATTGCAAGAATATTTTTTCGCACTAAACGATCCATACCGGCGATGCCGATAGCCGAGAGCAGCCCGCCGATCGTCGTCGGAATCAAGCACACGAGCAGCGCCACGATCACCGTCACGGAAATGGAGATGTTGGAGTACAGCGCCAGAGGCACAAGCGTTACGCAGGCGAAAAGAAAGACCAGCGTGAGTCCGGCGAGCAAGATGTTGAGCGCAATTTCATTGGGCGTTTTCTGCCGCTTCGCGCCTTCCACCAGCGAGATCATCCGGTCGAGAAAGGATTCCCCCGGATTGGTCGTGATGCGCACGACGATACGATCAGATAGGACTCTGGTCCCTCCGGTCACTGCCGAGCGGTCGCCTCCGGCTTCCCGAACGACGGGGGCAGATTCTCCGGTGATCGCCGATTCATCGACGGACGCGATCCCTTCGATCACTTCGCCGTCTCCGGGAATGAATTCCCCGGCTTCGATCACGACGACGTCTCCCTTTCGAAGCTCAGAGGCGGGGACGTGCTCTTCCCGTTTCCCGTTGACCAGGCGGCGCGCGATCGTGTCCTTGCGCATCTTGCGTAGATTCGCCGCTTGCGCCTTGCCGCGTCCTTCGGCCACGGCTTCGGCGAAATTCGCGAATACGACGGTGAACCAGAGCCAGACGCTGACGTTGGCGGTGAACCAGAGCGGCTGAGATTGCGCCGTGGGAGCGACGAGGTCGCGCAGCCAGATCAAAGTCGTGAGAACCGCGCCGATCTCGACTACGAACATGACCGGGTTTTTAATGACCAGCCGCGGGGTCAGCTTGCGGAAGCTCTGCCAGACGGCGGGTCTCAAGATTTCCGGAGCGAAAAGCGAGAGTTCTTGTTTTTTGAGATCTGCCATATCAATAAACCTTTCCCGCTTGGGCTAAGAAATGCTCGACGATGGGCCCAAGCGATAACGCCGGGAAAAAAGTCAGGGCGCCGACGATAGCGACGACACCGACCAGGAGGAGGACGAAGAGGGTGCCGTCGGTCGGGAAAGTTCCGAGACTCGGTGGCGCGACTTTCTTGCCCAACATCGAGCCCGCGATGGCCATAACGGGAATCATCATCCAGAAGCGGCCGAAGAGCATGGTCAAACCTTGCGTGATGTTGTACCAGGGCGTGTTCGCGTTCAGTCCGGCGAAGGCCGAGCCGTTGTTTCCCGCGGCGCTGCTGAAGGCGTACAGGATCTCGCTCAAGCCGTGCGGCCCGGCGTTATTCAACGAGGAAAGACCGTACGGCACGACGGCCGACCAGCCGGAGAAATAAAGGATTATAAGGGGAAAAATCAGCACATAGAGCATCGCGAGCTTCACTTCCCGCGACTCGATTTTCTTGCCGAGATATTCCGGAGTCCGGCCGACCATCAGGCCGGCGATGAAGACGGACAAGAGAACCATTACCAGCATGCCGTACATGCCCGCGCCCACGCCGCCGAAGATGACTTCGCCGAACTGGATATTCGCGAGCGGCACCAGTCCGGCGAGCGGCGTGAAGCTGTCGTGCATCGAGTTGACCGAACCATTCGACGCGTCGGTCGTCGCCGTCGCCCACGTCACCGAGTTGGCGATGCCGTAGCGAATCTCTTTGCCTTCGAGATTTCCAGCCGTTTGATCGACCGCCAAGCCTTGCATGGCCGTGTTGCTATTGGGGCGCGTCTCGAAGTAATAAGCCGTCGTTACACCGATGAGAAAAAAGAACGCCATTGCGGAGAAAAGCGCCCAGCCATGCTTTTGGCTGCGGGCCATGCGGCCGTACATGTAGGTCTGCCCAGCGGCGATGGCCAAGATAGCCACCATCTCGATGAAGTTAGCTAGCGGATTTCCGCCTTCGAACGGATGCGCGCTGTTGGCGTTGAAGAAACCACCGCCGTTGGTGCCGATTTGCTTTATGGCGATCTGGGACGCCATCGGTCCCATGGCCAGCGTCTGCTTGGCGCCTTCGAGTGTCGTGGCTTCGATGTAAGAGGAAAAATTTTGGATCACTCCTTGTGAAACCAAGACCAACGCAAGGACGATCGAGATCGGCAGCAGAAAATAAACCAGCCCGCGGATCGTATCGACCCAGAAGTTGCCGATCGTCTTGGCAGCGCCGGGTTGAAGTCGATAGGTCAGCCCCCGTGCGATCGCCAGCATGACGGCGATACCGGAGGTCACCGAGATGAAGTTGTGCCAGGCGAGTCCCGCCATCTGCGTCAGATAGCTCATCGTCGCCTCGCCGGTGTACGCCTGCCAGTTGGTATTTGTGGTGAAGCTCACGGCGGTACCGAACGCGAGGTCCGGGCCGACGGCGCCAAGGTTTTGCGGGTTTAACGGCAAAACAGCTTGCAACCGCTCGATCGCATAGGTCACCAGCAGCGGGATGACGCTAAACAACAGAAGAGCGAGCGTGTATTGCTTCCAATCCTGCCCCTCTTTTGGATCGACGCCGCAGAGCCTGTACAAAAACCGCTCGATCGGCCCGAAGAAACGCGGCAACGGCTGCCGGTCTCCCTCGAAGATTCGAAACATCCAAACGCCGATCGGCTTGGTTAAGGCCAATATGGCGCCCGAAAAGATAAGAATTTGAAGCCAGCCGATTGTAGTCATGATTCAGCCTCGTGATTTCGCAGCCTTGCGAACTTATTCGTTGAAAGTTTTTCAAACATGGGAACCCGACTTAGAATTTTTCCGGCGCCAGCAGGGCGTAAATCAGGTATCCCATGATGAGAAATGAAACGATGATCCCAATTAGATATTCCAGTCCCATGATTTTCCTCCTAGATTCGGTCGCATCCTTTGACGTACCACCACGAGACAACAAAAAAGACGATCGTAACGGCGACGAGAATAGCATCAAGCATGTAAGCTCTCCTCTCCTTGTGAATATTTTCATGTTAAGCAGCTGCAATGGAAATACCAAATTAAAAGACATACAGGGCGCATTAAAAGATGGTTAAAGACTCAGCGGCAGCTTCTGCGTGCTGGAATACGCCAAACAGGCATAAAGATAGGTACGCCCGGAAGGGAATACCCCGAAAACACGTCGTTACTTTGGTGACAGCCGGAACTTTCTCGATTCTTCGCGCGATGGTGTGCGCCGAGTTTCCCGCCATGACGATGCCGGAAACTTCTTCCGCCAGGGCGCGGCCGCCATCGAACGCCGAATGAGATATTGTAATGATCGACATGCGATTCCCGTTTTCGCTATCGCTCCGATTTATGAGTTCGTCCAGGCGTCGAGATATCCCAGGCGCTTGAGAGCGTCCCGCGCGGGCGGAAACATGCTTCTCGCATCGAGCGCCATATAGTAATAGTGCGCGGCTTGGCGCACGTCGCCTTCGTTTTCGTAAAGATCGCCCAGCTCGTAATACGGCTCCGGTCGGGTGACATCCCGCACCATCGCTCTTTTCAGATAGATGCGCGCCTCTACATGGGCGTTCCGCCCTCGGGCAATCTCCGCCAAGTTGAGGATCTCGTCGACGGACGCGCCTGTTTCTAATTTCCGCCTCTGGAGAATCTCTTGGCAGAGCAGCTGAATCGCCATGGGATCGAACGGTTTCTCGAGAACGTCCACAGCGCCGAGCTTCATGGCAGCAACCGCTTCGGCTACGGTTCCATGAGCGGTTAGGATGACGACCGACGTCTTTCGGCTCAAAGCGCGAATGTAGCCGAGCAACTCGAGGCCGCTCATCTTGGGCATTTGCATATCGATGAGGGCGATATCGGGGTGCCATTCTTTGCACTTGCTGAGGGCCTCTTCCCCGTCGCCGGCCGTATCGACCCGATATCCTGAGGTCTCGAGCAGCACCTTGAGACTGTTGCGAATGTGGCGATCCTCGTCTGCGACAAGAACGCATGCCTCAGAGGAATAATTAGGTATGATCTTCATGAGGAGATTCTAAGTCCTCAAGCGACGGAGGCCAAATTAAAAGTCGGCCCGGGAGAGTAAAAAAAGGATTAAAGCTCTCGCGCGGGCGATAACGAGGAAGTTAGGTGGCGACTTGCGGGGTCGGCTGCGAAAGAAATACGCGAATCGGTAGAATCATCATGTCGAGGCCGTTGAAATAAAGCCTTTGCTGCAACGCAAACGGCGTCTGGTTGTGCAGCAGGCGGGCCAAATAGGGCTCTTTGTCGAAAACGAGATGGCCGGCAAAAAACACCGAGCGCGGGAAATCCCCCGCTACCGCCGTGCAGAGCTTCTCCAGTTCGGCGATGAGATCGACGCCGAGAGAACAACGCGACTCTGCGTACCATCCTAGACAATTCGCAAACTCGACCAGGCTCTTAAGGTCTTCCTCTTTCGACTTACGTAAATTCTCGATTTCTTTCAGCCCCTTGAACTGGCCCGAATCGATCACTCCGACGGAGAGAAAGACGATGTTTTTGAAATGATTGGGAAAAAGCCGCTGGAGGTTGAGTAGCGAGTGGATCGTGATGCCGTCGAACGCCCTTGCGATAATAACGGCCGTAGGCGCGCCGGCCGACTTGGGAGGAACGGGATTCAAATCCGGTTGGAACGGAATATGGGTCAGAGTTTCGTCGAGCCCCTTGAGCGCGTTGCGCACCTGGTCGTAATGCGATCGAACCAGATAACAGAGGAGGATAAAACCCGTCGTGATGACTATCGTGACC
>JBGPTS010000122.1:0-11605 GCA_041490745.1 Binatia bacterium
ACGCGCAATTTGCCGTCAGGCGGAAAATGCTCCGAGTCGCTCTTGATCGGTACGACGTAGATGGTGCCCGGCTCGTGCGCGTGCACGTCGATTACGAAACCGAAGTCGGTTGGCAAGTTGCCGCTGACTTCTTGCCACGAGTCACCGGCGTCCTCGCTGCGCATGACGTCCCAGTGCTTTTGCATGAACAGTACGCCCGGACGCGATCGGTTCATCGCGATGCGGTGAACGCAATGGCCCACCTCGGCAGTCGGGTCCGGGATGTATTGCGAATGTAGGCCGCGGTTGATCGGTTTCCACGTCTTGCCGGCGTCGTCGGTCCGAAACGCGCCCGCGGCCGAGATCGCGATAAAGATCCGGTTCGGGTTGCTCGAATCCAGAAGTATCGTGTGCAAACACATCCCGCCGGCGCCGGGTTGCCATTTGGGCCCGGTTCCGTGGCCGCGGAGGCCGGCAAGCTCGTGCCAACTCTTGCCGCCGTCGGTCGAGCGGAACAACGCGGCGTCTTCGACCCCGGCGTAAACCGTATCCGGATCGTTGAGCGACGGCTCGAGATGCCAGACGCGCTTGAACTCCCACGGGTGCGGCGTGCCGTCGTACCACTGATGCGTGGTGAGAGGTTTGCCGGTTGCAGGCGACGTGTCGTAAACGAACTTGTTGCTCTCGCCCTTGGGCATGCCTTCCGGCGTCCGGGTCGGCTCCCCGGCGGGCGTTCCTGGTTGATGCCAGGTCTTGCCGCCGTCATCCGAGCGTTGAATGATTTGCCCGAACCAGCTGCTCGACTGTGACGCATACAGTCGGTTCGGATCGGCGGGCGATCCCTTCATGTGGTAAATTTCCCAGCCCGCGAAGAGGGGGCCGCTGACGTCCCACCGATCGCGCTTTCCGTCCGACGTCAAGATGAACGCGCCCTTGCGCGTGCCAACCAGTACTCGTACTCCGCTCATAACTGGCTCCTCCCTGTAATGCGTGTGTCGCGACTGCTATTTAACCGGTTTGTGGTTTGCGATCAATCAACGTTTGCCTTCCTTCAGGAGTTGCGTAGTTGCGCAATTGCGCAACTACGCACACTCTACTTCACGTCGTGAAAAATCATTTCCGGCCGGGCTGCCGATCTCACGAGCCGGCGGATGCGATAATATAGTCCAACACCGGCTTCCACACCCGGGGATCGCTGTCGATGTTGCGATGCGCGGCGCAAAAGCCGGTGAACGGGCCCCGGGGATTTTCGATCGGCACGTTCGTCACGCGCGTGGCCGCCGGCTCTTCGGCGACGAGATTAACGCGGCCGGGGCAAAGTGAGAAGGCGGCAGGGACATAAAAATTGAATGCCCGGCGCACGTTCGCGGGCACGGTTTCGCCCGCCATGAAGCCTTCCATCTCAGCCATCATCTCGATCGGCACGCCGGCTTTCTTGAGCGTGTGGGCGGCCGCGCCGACGACCGCGCCGCCCTGACTGTGGCCGACGAGATAGAGTTTATCACCGGAAGTGTACAAATATTCGGCGACGTCCGCGACCACCTCGGCGTCGCCTCGTATCATCAGCGCGATACTTTCGGGAAAACGCCGGGAGATCTCCAAGGCCAGCACGTGCATCAGCGAATCGTGGTACGCGATGCGGCCGAGCTCGTCCTCTCGGCGCGCGTCGCGATACGGCGGCCAGTCCTGGGGAATAAAATAGCGCGCGCTCTCCCACGACGGAATGTCGCCGCCATAGACGCCGATGAAAACGATCCGCGCGCGCGGGCGGCTCTCCGCCGGGCGCGCGCGCAAAAACCGAAGCTCATCCGGCCGGGCGAGCTTCTTCGGCTCCGGCGGCGGGCCGGGCTCGCCGGGCGTCGGCTGCGTCACCGCGCAGCCGGAAAGAAAAAATAGCGACGCGACGAGCGCGAATCGCGTCATGCTGAGCCCGGCTGCAGAACTCCCTGGCGCATATTTTTGCATCGAAGTTGAACGACCAATGAACGTTCAATGTAACATGGCGAATGTCGGTGTAAAGCCCGGGGTAGTGGGTCATTTTCAGCTTGCGAGCAATATAATCCAGAACCGAGTTTCTTCGCGGAGCCCTGAGCGGAAAAGAGAGATGCTTCGCTTCGCTCAGCATGACAGAAAGCGAAGGGCTCAGAATAACGTGGGTTGGATTGTCATCCTGAACGAAGTGAAGGATCTCTCCCAAAATAACCCACTACCAAGCCCGGACTCCCGTTGACAGTCTTTCGCCGGAAGAGCAAACTTTATCAAATGACCCATTCGATTGGACTCACCCATCGACGGGCTCAGGGTGACCCTGACCCATTCGACTTTGCTCAGGGTCATGGCGAGGAAGATCGAACCATGAGTTCATCGAACGGGTCAGGGTCATGGTGAGGGAACTCGAACCATGATTATCAGCGTCGGGGTCGATATGATCGAGGTCGCGCGCATCCAGCGGGCCTTGGAGAATCGAACGATCGGCAAAAGACTCCGCGCGCGCGTTTACACCGAAGGCGAGATCGCGTACTGCGAGCGCAAGGGCGTCGGCAAATATCAAAGTTACGCCGGCCGTTTCGCCGCCAAAGAGGCCGTGATGAAGGCGCTCGGCAGGGGCTGGGGCGTCAAGGTGAGCTGGTTGAATATCGAAGTCGTGCGCGCGCGCGGCGGCAGGCCCGAAGTGCGGTTGCACGATCACACTTCCGCTTTCTCGGAAAAGCTCGGCATCCGCCGTCTGTTGTTGTCAATCACGCACACCGCGGAGCATGCGCTCGCTTACGTCATTGCCGAGGACGGGGCAGGCCGCTGAAAAAGGCCCATCTGCCATAGCCAGCCACCGGCGGGCGTTAAAATTGGCGCGCTCAATCGCGCTCGCTCGATCCTTCGACTTCGCTCAGGACAGGCTCATGAAAAAAGTACGCCTGCGCTCGTCAAATCGGCGCGCGCCTAGCATCTGGGACCTTTTTGACCGGGCCTGGGAAGAGAGTTTTTAACGGCTCGGCAGGGGATCAGCAGTGCGCGGCGACTTCGGATTTTTTTTCGAGGGAAGCAGGAAAATCGTCGCCAGCGCCCAGATGCCGAAGCCGAGTCCGGCTACGAACCAAAATTTTTTGTCGCGGCCGCTCTGGCGGGCGATCACTCCGCAGAAAATTGCGTCGAGAACGTGGACGAGCGCGGCCGTGCGCAACAGCGTCGTCGGGTCGAGATCCGCTTTGATGAAATAGAGTCCGGAAAAATAACCCAAGAAGGCGTGAAAGCTCATCGGCTCTTGACGCTCCCTTCGTTCGCTTACTATACTCAGCGGCCTCGGAAATGGAAAGCAGGATGATGGCTGTCAGAACCATTCGCTGGAATAACAATCGCGTGGTCATGCTCGACCAGCGCCTCCTGCCCAACCAGGAGATCTACCGGTCCTATCGCGATTACGAAGACGTGGCGCAGGCGATCCGCGACATGGTCGTGCGCGGCGCGCCGGCCATCGGCGTGGCGGCGGCGATGGGCGTGGCGCTCGGCGCGCTCTGGGTGAAAGGAAAAAATTTCGACCGCGAGATCGAGCGCATCTTCCGCACCATGGAGCGGACCCGGCCGACCGCGGTCAATCTGTTCTGGGCGCTCGCGCGCATGCGCTCTATCTACACCGACAAACGCAGCCAGGGAGTCGAGGTCGTCAAGCAGCTTTTGAAAAACGAGGCGCTCAAGATTTACCAGGAGGACATCGCCGCCAACCGCCAGCTCGGAAAATACGGCGCCAAGCTGCTGGGGAACTCGTTGCGCATCATGACGCATTGCAACGCGGGCGCTTTGGCCACCGCCGGATACGGCACGGCGCTCGGCGTCGTCCGCGCGATGAAAGAGAGCGGGAAGAACGTCGAAGTGCTGGCCAACGAGACCCGGCCGTTCCTGCAGGGCGCGCGACTGACCGCGTGGGAGCTCAAAAAAGATAAAATTCCCGTCACGCTCGTGACCGACAGCATGGCCGGCTATCTCATGCAGAAAGGCAAAGTTGACGCGGTGATTGTCGGCGCCGACCGCGTCGCGGCCAACGGCGACGTGGCGAATAAAATCGGCACGTATCTCATCGCGGTTCTCGCCAAGCGGCACAATCTGCCTTTTTACGTCGCGGCGCCGACTTCGACGATCGACGCCAAGTGTCCTTCGGGCGCCGAGATTCCGATCGAGCAGCGCGACCCGCGCGAGGTCTCGCACATCTTCGGCCACGCGATCACGCCGCGGGGAGTGGCGATTCTCAATCCCGCCTTCGACGTGACCGCGCACGATCTTATCTCGGCGATCATCACGGAGAAAGGCGTCATCACGCCGCCGTTCGCGCAGAACATCCGCGCTTATGTCCAACCTTCGTAACACCCGCGAGCTGGAGGAGTATTTTCACGGCTCGGCGAAGCCGCGCTCGGAGTGGCGCGTCGGCACCGAATACGAAAAGATCGGCATCCGGCGCGACAGCGCCAAGGCGATCCCTTACTCCGGCCCCGCCGGCGTCGAAGCGATTCTCAAAGCTCTCGTCGTAGAATACGGCTGGCAGCCGGTCGAAGAAGACGGGCACATCATTGCGCTCGTGCGCGGTCCCGCGCAAATTCACTTGGAACCGGGCGGACAGATCGAGCTTTCCGGCGAGCCGTGCCAGACAATCCACTGCACGCACGCCGAGTTCACGCTGCACATCCGCGAGCTGCTCGAAGTGTCGAAGCGGATGAATATCGTTTTCCTCGGCCTCGGCATCCAGCCCGTGAGCGCGATCGAAGAGATCGAGTGGGTGCCGAAGAAGCGCTACCGGATCATGGGGCCGTACATGCCGAAGGTCGGCTCGCTCGGCCAGCGCATGATGAAGCAGACCGCGACGGTCCAGGCGAACATCGACTACAGCAGCGAGAATGACGCGATGGCGAAGTTCCGCGCGGCGATGGGGCTCGCGCCGCTCTTCACCGCGATGTTCGCCAACTCGCCGATCACCGAGGGGCGGCTCAACGGCTACAAGAGTTTTCGCGGCCACATCTGGACCGACACGGACAAGGCGCGCTGCGGCCTGCTCCAGTTCGCCTTCGACCCCGCCGTCTCGTTCGCGCACTTCGTCGAGTACGCGCTGGATGTCCCGATGTATTTCATCCGGCGCGGCGGCGACTATATCGATTTCACCGAAATCACTTTCCGCCGCTTCTGGACGCACGGTCACATGGGACACACGGCGACGATCGAGGATTGGGACGCGCATCTGACGACGCTGTTCCCCGAAGCGAGGATAAAAAAATACTTGGAAGTGCGCTCCGCCGACAGCCAGCCGCCGGAACTGATGCCGTCGCTCGCCGCGCTCATCAAGGGAGTTTTTTACGAAGCCGATTGTCTTGCGGCGGCGTGGGATCTCGTTAAAGGCTGGACGTGGGACGAGCGCATGGAGTTTTACCACGACGCGCACCGCTACGCGCTGGCGGCGCGCGCGCGGCGGCACACCGCAGCCGATCTTGCTAAAGAGCTGATCCAAATCGCCTGGGAAGGGCTCAAACGGCAGGCGGCGCTGAACGAGAACGGCGACGACGAAACCATTTACTTAAGACCGCTCAGCGATCTCGTCTCTCAAGGCAAGTGCCCGGCGGACCTTTTGCTGGAAAAATGGGAAGGGGAGCTTAAGCACGACATCAAAAAGCTCATCGACTACAGCGCCTACCGATTGCCGTGAAACTCGCTTACGATCGTCTGCGATTGAGCGATTAAATCGTCCAACTCCGACTCGCTTACGACCGCAAGCCCGATGAGCGCGCGCCGCTTGAGCTTGCCGATTCTCCTATAGCTCGCTTCGACGCGCTGCCGCAATTCTTCGTCACGCTCGGTCTCGCGGCAAAGGAAATCGAACGCCGCCGCCGCTTTCTCCGTCTCATGGCAGAAGAGCAGCACATCGATGCCCGCCAGCAACCCCAGCCGAACCGCTTCTTCGACGGAATAATTCCCGCGCACCGCCTTCATCTCCAGGTCGTCGCTGAAAACGACGCCGTCGTAGCGCAGCTCGCGGCGTAACAATTCCCCTACGATGCGCGGCGAAAGCGTCGCCGGAAAATTCGGATCGAGCGCTGGGTAGAGGACGTGCGCCGTCATCACGGCTTCGACCCGGTTGCCACACGCGTGAACGAACGGCGGAAGCTCGACGGTGCGCAGCTCGTCGGCATCTTTGCGCACGACCGGAAGCTCCACGTGCGAATCCTCCGCCGTGTCTCCATGGCCGGGAAAATGCTTGACGCAGGGAATCACGCCGCCTTCCCTCAGGCCTCGAACCATTTGCCAGCCGAGCCGGATCACTTCGTTCGGGTCCGAGCTGAGCGCACGGTCGCCGATGATCGGATTTTTCGGATTCGAGAGCACGTCGAACACCGGGGCGAGATTAAGATTGACTCCGACGGCGGCAATCTCGCGCGCGGTTGCCAGACCTACTTTGTAAGCCAGTTCCGCATTCCCCGTTCGACCGAGCGCGGCCGCCGGCGGAAAATGGGTGAACGGCGGCGGCAGGCGATGCACCCGGCCGCCTTCCTGATCGATGGCGATGAATGGGCGCAGCTCCCGTTCCGTCTGCCCGAGCGAGCGGCAAAGAGAAAGAATTTGTTTCGGCTCCTTCAGGTTGCGGCTGAAAAGAATGAAGCCGCCGAAAGGATAATCGCGCAACAGACTGCGCTCGTCCGGCGCGAGTTCCTCTCCGGCGACGCCGACCATGAGGAGTTGTGCTATTTTTTCTCTGATCTCGGACATTCTCCAGGCTATTATATCATATCGAGTCGCACGATCGCGTCTCGAAAAAACTCAAATCGTGGCCTGCGCGGGGGAGGCCGGGGTTTTTAGCGACATGAAAATCAACCTAGACAATTTTCCAGGCTTTGTGTAAATTCGTGAGCCTGGATGGCGAAGAAAAATTATATCGTGGTGGAGGGGCCGATCGGGGTGGGGAAGACGAGCCTGGCGAAGATTCTCGCCGCCGAGTTCCAGGCGCGCACGGTTTTTGAAAGCGTCGAGGACAACCCGTTCCTTGCCAAATTCTATCAGGATCGCGAGACCTACGCCTTTCAGAACCAGCTTTTTTTTCTTCTCAGCCGCTATCAACAGCAGCGCGACTTAATCCAGCGCGAGCTTTTCAGCCAGGCCACGGTCTCGGATTATCTCTTCGCCAAGGACAAAATCTTCGCCAGCCTCACGCTCAGCGCCGAGGAGCTCGCGCTCTACCATCAAATTTATTCGCTGCTCGACCCGCGCCTGCCCAAACCGGACCTCGTCGTTTACCTCCAGGCCCGGCCCGAAGTGCTTTACAAACGGCTGAAAAAGAGAGATAAGACTTATGAACGAAGCGTCACCCCGGAATACCTGACAGAGGTGGCTCAAGCTTACAACCGGTTTTTCTTCCGTTACGACGAGAGCCCGCTTCTGGTGGTGAATACTTCCGAGATTGATTTCGTCGCGAGCAGTCAAGACTTGGCTGACTTGGTCCGAGAAATCAACGGCATGGGTTCGGGGACGCAGCATTATATACCGCTTGGATCCAGATAGTTTGGACCGAGACGGACGGCTGAAGAAGCACGCAGTAAGCAGAAGTTAGTAAGCAGCGGCTTACCGCATCCTGCGACTGCAAGCGGTTTGATGGCCTTCCGCCTCAGGCGGAAGGCTTTTCGTTTTTTAGGAGGTCAGCAATGGCGCAAAAAGTCACCGTGCCGGAAGTCGTCAAGATGAAACAAGCGGGGCAGAAGATCGCCGTGCTGACCGCTTACGATTATTCTTTCGCGCGTATTCTCGACGACGCCGGCATCGATATCCTGCTCGTCGGCGATTCCGTCGGCTCGGTCGTCCAGGGCCACGACAGCACGCTGCCGGTGACGCTCGAAGAAATGATCTATCACACGCGGGCCGTCGCGCGCGGGCGCAAGCGCGCCCTGGTGGTCGCCGATATGCCGTTTCTCTCGTATCAAGTCAGCGTGGAAGAGGCGAAGCGGAACGCCGGCAGATTGCTGGGCGAAGGCGCGGCCGAGGCGGTGAAGATGGAGGGCGGCGTGCACATGCTCGGAACGATTGAAGCCATTGTGCAAATGGGCATCCCGGTCATGGGGCACGTCGGCTTGACGCCGCAGTCGATTCACCGCTTCGGCGGCTACAAGATTCAGGGCAAGGAAAAAGAGGCGGGAGAGAAAATTCTCCGCGACGCGCTCGCCGTCGAAGCCGGCGGCGCGTTCTCCATCGTGCTCGAAGGCATTCCGCTAGACCTGGCGGAGGAGATCACGCGGCGGATTAAGATTCCGACGATCGGTATCGGCGCGGGCGTTCACTGCGACGGGCAAGTTCTCGTGATGCACGACTTGCTCGGTCTCTTCGACATGTACCGGCCCAAGTTCGTCAAGCGCTACGCCGATCTGACGGCGGTCACGGCGGACGCGGTCAAGCGCTACATCGCGGAAGTGCGGGAGGGGAGCTTCCCCGGCGAGGAGCATTCGTTTCACTAGCTCGTGATCGTGCTCGTGGCTCGTGCTCGGCGCCGATAGTGAATATGCGAGTCATTGAAACCATCAAAGAGATGCAAACCTGGAGCAACGACGAGCGGCGCGCCGGACGGCGCGTCGTTCTCGTGCCGACAATGGGCGCTCTGCATGAAGGTCATTTGAGCCTCGTGCGCGAGGGAAGAAAAAGAGGCGAGCGCCTCGTCGTCTCGCTGTTCGTCAATCCGGCTCAGTTCGGCCCCAACGAAGATCTGGCGGCCTATCCGCGCGATTTTGCGCGCGACAGCGCGCTGCTCGAAAAGGAAAACGTGGACGTTCTGTTCCATCCGTCGGCGGCGGAGATTTATCCGGACGGATTTGAGACTCACATCGATGTCGAGAAACTGAGCGCGCTGCTGTGCGGCGAATTCCGCCCCGGCCATTTTCGCGGCGTCGCCACGGTGGTAGCCAAGCTGTTCAACATCGCGCGCCCGCACGCGGCGCTCTTCGGGATGAAAGATTACCAGCAACTGCACGTCATCCGGCGCATGGCGCAGGACCTCGACTTCGACGTGGAGATCGTCGGCTGCCCGATAGTTCGGGACGAAGACGGCCTCGCTCTCAGCTCGCGCAACGCTTATCTCAGCCCGGAGGAGAGAAGGGCGGCGTTGAGTCTCTCACGCTCGCTCAAGGCGGCGGCGTCGGTGGTTCTGAAAGGCGAACGGGAAAGCGCGCGCATCGTCGCCGCGGCGCGCGCCGAGATCGAGAAAGAGCCTTTGGCCCGCGTCGAGTACGCGAGGGTGTGCGATCCCGAAACTCTCGAAGAGATAGCCACGGTCGAAGGCGAAACGCTGCTTGCGCTCGCCGTCCGCGTCGGCAAGACGCGGCTGATTGACAACACTTTTCTGAAGACGTAAGGAGGAATGCGCCGTGCAAAATTTTATGCTCAAGGGAAAAATTCACGGAGCCGTCGTGACGGACGCGAACGTCGCCTACGAAGGCAGCATCACGATCGACGCGGCGTTGATGGATGCCGCCGGCATTTTGCCGCACGAGCAAGTGCAGGTCTGGAGCGTCACGACCGGAGAGCGGCTCGCGACCTACGCGATTCCGGGCGTGCCCGGCGCCGGGGACGTCTGCATCAACGGCGCGGCGGCGCATCGGATCAAAAAAGACGAAGTCGTCATCATCGCCGCCTTCGCCTGGATGGATGAGAAGGAAGCCGTGAAGCACGAGCCGCGTATCGTGTTCGTCGATGGCCGCAATCGAATCTCGGAACGGCGACCGGAGCGCAGAAGAGTCGCGGCGGGTTAGATATCGGGCGTATCGACGGAGTCGGCAACGATGCGGATGAGCCTCAAAGAAAATCTCAAGCGCTACTTTTTCGCCGGGCTATTGGTGCTGCTCCCGCTCGTCATCACGGTCTGGCTGCTCGGCTGGATCATCAGTTGGATGGACAGCCTGCTCGACGTGCTTCCGGCGGCGGCCCGCCCCACGACCTATTTGCCGATCCCCGGCCTCGGCGCGATCATCACGCTCTTGCTCGTCGTCGTTCTCGGTTTTCTCGCCACGAGCGTCGTCACGCGGCGCGCGCTGGCCGTCTGGGACAGTATTTTGATCCGCATTCCGATCTTCCGCGGCGTCTATACTTCCGTGCAGAAGCTGGTGGAAAATATTTTCAGCCAGGAGCAGGGCGACCGAAAGGTGGTGCTGTTCGAGTATCCCCGCAAAGGGATTTTTACCGTCGGTTTCGCCACGGGCTATGCGAGCGGCGAGCTGGCGCGATATTCGGAAGCGCGTCTCGTCAACATCTTCGTCCCCACCACGCCGAACCCGACGGCGGGATTTTATCTGCTGGTTCCGGAACAGGACATCGTGACGCTGGAGATGACGCCCGAAGAAGCCTTCAAGCTGATCGTATCGGGCGGAATGATCAGTCCGGAGGAAAAGTCGATACTCGTCAACTCGAAGTGAGTAAGCGGCAGGGTGTCAATTTGCCTGGGGCCACGTCTGCGTTCGGTACAAGATTCCGAGATAGCCGCGCATCTTGAGCGCTCCATCTTCAACCCAGATCTCCGCCGGGTAGACCTTGCCGTCCTCGGGATCGAGGACGGTGCCGTCTTTGTAGCGATCTCCACGCGGGCTTAGGTCCCGGAGAATGACGAGTCCGACGATGGGTTTGTCTTTGTCGGCGCCCGTGCATACGGCGCAGATTCGCGCTTTGCCTTGTCTATCGTTCGGCTCGGTCAGGGCGACGATTTTGCCAAAGAGCTTTCCGTCTTGGTTATAAATCTCCACCGTGGACACGACCTTGCCGGTATTCTTGTCAACCGTTTGCCATTTGCCTAGCGGCGACTCTGCGGCGGGAAGAAGGCGTGGGAAGAGTAAAACCGTCAGAACGAGGAAAAGAGAAAGACGTTTCATGCGCAAATTTACCCGCGCCGTTTACTGAGATGTTTCAAACGTTCGAGATCGCCCGCGACTAGCGCTTCTTTTTTTCCATAACTCCAACGCTTGAGCTGCCGCTCCCGTGTAACAGCATCTTCTCGTGAACCGAACTGCTCAGAATAGACCAGACGAACAGAGTGATGCTTAGAAGTGTATACCGCGCCCCGACTGTCGTGCCCCACTTAGGATTTGGACAGGTAGATGAGTCACTCGGATGCGGAAACTCTATGAAATTATTCAAAACCATTCTCATAGAAGACAGCTGAGGACCTCTATACAGAGCAATGAGCGCGTGCAACCGGGTGTTTCTTTAGAAGTGGAGACTCAAAGAGGGCTGGATTCTCTGCACAATGAATGGTTAACAGGCCGTCCAGAAATTGAGTGGGGCAGTACAATGGACAATTCTAAGGAGCTGGTGACTGTCGAGCACGCCCTGAAGCAGATCGTCAACGTCAAAGGGAACTGAGGCGCGGGAAAAAGACTTCCGGCGCCTTTGATTCCCCATTCTGTTGTTTACTTCCCGGGCGCTTTTGTTATACATCTTAACCAATGAAACTTAAACAGGTTCTGCTCAAAAATTTCAGAAATTTCCTGGACTCGGGCGAGGTGGAAATACAGCCCGAGGTCACCTGCCTGGTCGGAAAAAACGAATCGGGCAAAACGGCCTTTCTCCAGGGCCTGTGCCGCCTCCATCCCGCCCGGCGGAACGTGAAGTTTTCGGTTCCGGATCACTA
>JBGPTS010000123.1:0-11595 GCA_041490745.1 Binatia bacterium
ACTGCGCGCCGGGACAAGAAACTTGCCCAGGACAAGAAGCTCCGAAAAGACCTCCTCAAGAAGGCCCAGGAGACGCTGCTGGAGACCAAGAAACAGCTTCTGCGCGAGATTCGGGACCGCGTTAAGACCGAAACCGAAGGCACCAAAGACGAGGGGCGCGACACCTACGACCTCGCGAGCGACGAGCGCGACCGCGAGATCAACTTCATCCTGACGGACCGCGAACGGGAGAAGCTGCTCGCCATCGACGAGGCGCTGCAACGCATTAAGGAAAAAACCTACGGCATGTGCGAGTGCGGCTGTGAGAACTGCGAAGGGGAAATCCGCTTAGGCCGGCTGCAGGTGCTGCCCTTTACCCGGTTGTGCGTGCGGTGCCAGGAAGAAACGGAAAGAGAAAGCAAGATGCAAAGAAAATTCGAAGACGAGAGAACCTATCGAAAGTTGGCAATCACCGACACCGAAGAAGACGTTTTTTAATCCCTTCTCTAGAAGAGCGGGTGGCGAATATCTTTCAGCACAAAAGCCATAATCACCGCCGTCACCAGCGTCGCGATGAGCGTGGTCAACGCGGCCTTGGTCGGATCCAACCGATGAATCCGCGCCGTCCCTAGAAAAACCAGATAGAGACCGTACACGTAAGCCAGGATGCCCAACGCCGGCACCCACGCCAACGCCAGGCAGGCGCCCGCGTAAGCGCAGATTCGCAAGCTCCCCTCGTAATCCCCTTCGCCCTGGAAAACGAATTGCGAGACCAGCATCAAAATGCCCGGGCCGAAAATATAAGTCAGGCAAATCAGAAATAAATTATTGACGGCGTCGGGCGGACCGCTGACAATCAAGCGGAAAATAAAGTAAAGCAGGCCCGAGATCGCGACAAAAATCAGCGGATTTTCAAAACCGGCGCCGACGGGCATGTCGCGAAAAAAACCATGCGGCTCCAGGACGATTTTGCGCCAGACGTTGACAAAACCTTTCGGGCCTTCTTGCGGAATGAACTCGTTGTCGGTCATAACTCTCCTGAAACACTCGGTCGGGCTGGGCCAATATAGATGAATCGCGCCGCGGGAAGCAAGGTCCTGGAAGCAGAGTTGAAAACGTCCATGAGACAAGCCCTGGAGCGGATTTACCAGGCGGCGGTCGCCGCCGCCTCGCCGGCGTCGATCCTCGAACGGAGAATAAAAATCGCCGGCGATCGGCTCGTGATCGAGACGGCGCGCGAGCGCCGCCGCTTTCCGCTTACCGGCCGGGTTTTTCTCGTCGGCGTCGGCAAAGGAGTCGATCTATCCGCGCCGTTCTGGGATCGGCTGCTCGGCCGAAGACTCGTCAAAGGACGACTTCTCGTCCGCGACCGGCTTTTTCACGGCCGCTTGAAACGCATCGCGATCGCCGTCGCCGGCCACCCGCTGCCCGACGAGAGAGGCGTCGCGGGAACTCGGGCGTGCCTTCAAATGCTCGGCCAAGCCGGGCGCGATGACTCGGTGATTTTTTTTCTCATGGGCGGCGCTTCCTCGCTCATGGTGGCGCCGGCGGGCGGCATCACACTGGCCGACAAACGCGCAGTCACGCTCGCGCTCTTGAGAAGCGGCATGAGCATCGCCGAGATGAATTGCGTGAGGAAGCATCTTTCGTTAGTGAAGGCGGGCGGGCTGTTACGCGCCGCTTATCCGGCGAGAGTGCTGACGCTGGCGATTTCGGACGTTGTCGGCGACGATCCGGCGGTCATCGGCTCCGCGCCGAGTTTTCCCGATCCAACGACGTTCGCAGAGGCATGGAAGATTTTGCAAAGATACAAACTTATGCCGACGATTCCCAAGGCGGTGAAGAGCCATCTCTTGCGCGGGATTCAGGGAGAGCTGCCCGAGACATTGAAACCGGGAAGCTCCCTTGCGCGCCGAAGCTCTTATTATGTAGTGCTCGCGAGCAACAGAGATTCCTTGGCGGCAGCCAAACGCCGGGCGGAATCTCTGGGTTTTCCGGCTACGATTCTCACTGCCGAATTGAGCGGCGACGCCCGAACCAGGGCAAGAGAAGTCTGTTCCAAGTTGAAATCGGCATCGAGCGGTAAAAACTCGGGCGCCGGGCCGCGTTGCTTCCTACTGGGAGGCGAGACGACCGTCAGCGTAAGAGGACAGGGATTGGGCGGAAGAAATCAGGAATTCGCGCTCGCAAGCGCGTTGGCATTGCGCGGCTATCGCGAGCTTCATCTGCTATGCGCCGCCAGCGACGGAAGCGATGGACCGACGGATGCCGCGGGCGCGTTTGTCGACGGCGATACCGTCGCCCGGGCGCGAAGAGCGGAGCTCGATCCTCGCCGGGCACTCGACCACAACGATTCGCATCCTTTTTTCGAACGATTGGGAGACCTTTTTCGCCCCGGACCGACGGGAACCAATGTATTGGATTTTGTGATCGCGTTGACCGACGGAGGGTAGGGATAATCGTCGACGCAGAGATAAACATCCTCCCCGCGTTCGATTACGGACAGAAAGCTACAAACGGGGAACCTGAGTTGATTTCCGGGCAGGCTCCGACTCATCGAAAGCCAAAGCCTGCCCAGAGGAAAGTTGTCTGCGAGGATCGGGGAGCTATTCGCCTTTGGCGGCTCTGAACTCCATTTTGGTGACCACCTTCTGCTCGCCCTTGGTCACGTATTCCACGTCTGCAGCGGAGCCGAGGCCGACTTCGCCCATCTTGACGTCTTTCTCCTCGAGTTGAGTCACCTTTGTCTTTTGATCGAAGTCGAGCGTGATGAGCTTGCCTTCCTTGGTCACGAGAATCATGTAGTTCTTCTCGGTGTCGAGAAGCCCGACGTCGCCCTTCGCCTTCTCGGCCTTTGCCTTTTCTTCGGCTTTCTTCTCTTCTTTTTTTTCTTCCTTCTTCTCTTGCGCCATCGAACCGACGCCGAAGCACAACGACAGCGCGACCGCCCCGCCGGCAAGTAAAACCGATTTCCGATTCATACCATTCCTCCTTGACGTTAAAGAGTTGGACTATTTCTTTTGCAACTTATGCCCGTATACTGTACCGCTTGCCCCCTTGTCAAGAGGCAAAGGCCCGTCTGTTTAGATTTGGAAAGGTCTCCCGGTTTGCGACCCGGTCTTGATTATTTTCAGAGATAAACCGCTCTTACCATTCCGCCCGATTCATGTCAATCTAAAGTCGCCCAGTTGCCCGGCCGTGAACTCTCGGCTAGACTAACTCTTCTTATGCTCGCCAAACGTATTATTCCCTGTCTCGACGTGAAGGCGGGACGCGTCGTCAAAGGAGTAAAATTTTTGGGCCTCCGCGACGCCGGCGACCCGGTGGAGGTTGCGCGCGTCTATGACCGCGAAGGCGCCGACGAGCTTTGCTTCTTGGACATCACCGCGTCTCACGAGGGCCGGGAAATTATTTTCGACGTGGTCGCGCGCACGGCGGACGAGGTTTTCATACCGCTCACGGTCGGAGGCGGCGTCGCCAAGCTCGAAGACATCCGCAAGCTCTTGCGCGCCGGCGCCGACAAGGTCTCGATCAACACCGCCGCCGTCGCCCGGCCGGATTTCGTCCGCGAGGCGGCGGAGAACTTCGGCAGCCAATGCATCGTGGTGGCGATCGACGCCAAGCGCGCCGGCGAACGCTGGGAAGTATTCACTCACGGCGGGCGCAGACCGACCGGAACCGACGCGGTCGCATGGGCGGAAAGAATGGCCGCCTTCGGCGCGGGAGAAATTCTTCTCACCAGCATGGACCGGGACGGGACGAAAGACGGATACGACATCGAACTCACGCGCGCGATATCCGAGCGCGTGCCGATCCCGGTGATCGCCTCGGGGGGCGTCGGCAATCTTGAGCACATATACGAAGGGCTCACCGCCGGAAAGGCCAGCGCCGCTCTGGCGGCCTCGATTTTTCATTATCGCGAATACACGATCGGTGAATGCAAGCATTTCTTGCAGGAGAGAGGCATTCCGGTGCGGCCCGTGAATACCTGACCACCTCGAACCAGAAGCTCCGCGCGCCGATCGAAAACGAAGCCTACCGCCGTTTTCTCGGCGGGTCGAAGAACGGAGTCTTCACCACCCTCACGCGCACGGTCTTTCTCGCGTACTCAACCGTCATCTCCATGAGAAGCTCCGTTCCGGGAGCGGAAAACCGGCTTTGCACGCTGGCGAGCGCGATATATTTTTTAATCGCCGGCGACCAGCCGCCGGTGGTCGCCTGCCCGACTTGCCGGTTCGCGTGATACACCGGCACGCCGCCTCTCCAGGCCGCGGCCGGGAGCGCGGGGGCGAGGCCGGCGGCGCGATAGAGCCGCTCATAGGCGTCCCAGTCGATCTCGAGGCCGACGAGTTGCCGCGCCGAGCCGCGCCGCTTTTCTTCCAGCAAAGCGCTCCGGCCGACGAAGTTTTCTTTGTCGAAGCTTACCGTCCAGCCGAGACCGATCTCGAAGGGAGAATATTTTTGCGATGGGATCAGCGCCTTTTCCGCGCTTGTGTAATCGACGTCGAGCAAAATAAAGCCGGCTTCGAGGCGCGCCATATCGAGCGCGAGCATGCCCGCGGGCGTTATCCCGTAAGGCTTGCCGGCCTCCATTACCTGGTCCCACATTTCCTCAGCGTGATCGGCGGGAATCCACAATTCGTAGCCGAGATCGCCGGTGTAACCCGTGCGCGAGATTACGAGCGAAATCGTTTTGATCGAAGCGACGTCAAAGCGAAAGAATTTAAGTTTATCGACCTCGCCGTTCCACAGTCGCCGCACGATGTCGCGCGAAGTCGGTCCCTGAATGGCGACGGCCGCGATCTTTTCGGAAACGTCTTGAATATCGACGTCCATGCCGGTCGCGTTGATCCGGAACCAGCGCAGGCTCGGCTCGGCCAGGTGAAAGCGAAAACGATTTTCTTCCAAACGAAAAAAGGTGCCGTCCTGGATCACTTTGCCCTCTTCGTCCGAGAGGCAGGTGTACATGGCCTGCCGCAGAGCGCACTTGGCCGCGTCCCGGGTGACGACGCGGTTGACGAACTTGAGCGCGTCCCGGCCGCTTACCTCGTATTTATACAGCGGCGAGATGTCGATCAGGGCTGCGGAATTTCTGATGGCGTGATATTCGTGGTCATGGAGCGCTTCGTAGGAGCTGGCCGCGAGATACCCGGACCAGACCCGCCAGTTATGGCTGACGCACAGAGCGGAAGTGCGTGAGTGAAAAGGGGTTCCGATAGGCATTGTCGTTGACTTCGGCCACAAAATTACAAAAAATGACCGCCTAAGCAAGGATCGACATCATGCCTGAGAAAAAATATGACGCCATCATCGTCGGCGCCGGCCATAACGGCCTCACGCACGCCGCCTATCTCGCCAGAGCCGGAAAAAAAGTCCTGGTATTGGAGCGCCGGCGCGTTATTGGGGGCGCCACCGTCACCGAAGAGATCTATCCGGGATTCAAATATTCCGTTTGCTCGTATGTGGTGAGCTTGCTCCGACCGGAAGTCATCCGCGAGCTCGATCTCGCGCGGTTCGGATTGGAAGTGATTCCTCTCGACTCCACCTTCACGCCGCTTCCCGACGGGAATTATCTCGCGCGCTGGAGCGACCACGCGGCGACGCGCCGCGAGCTTTTGCGCCACTCGGCAACGGACGCGGAAGCCTACGATCAGTTCGGCAGGCTCATGCACCGGATGGCGATGGCGGTGAAACCTTTTCTCGGCATGGCGCCGCCCGATCCGACTTCCCTTCATCCGCGCGAGTTGTTGAAGTTTCTGGGGCTCGGCCGCCATTTTCGCAAACTCGGAAGCCGCCTGCTCTACGATCTGACGAAGCTCATGACGATGAGCTCGGCCGATTATCTGGATGAGTGGTTTGAAACCGAGGCGCTTAAAGCGACGATGGCCGCGAGCGGCATCATCGGGACTTTTCTCGGCCCGCGCTCTCCCGGCACCGCTTACGTGCTGCTGCATCATTACATGGGCGAGATCGACGCGGTTTTTCGCTCGTGGGGTTGGGCGCGCGGCGGCATGGGCAGCGTGAGCGGCGCGCTCGCGCGCGCCGCCGAGAGCCACGGCGCGGAGATTCGCGCCGGCGCGGCGGTCGCGCGCGTCGTCGTCAAAAACGACCGCGCGTGCGGCGTCCTGTTGGAAAGCGGAGAGGAAATTCAATGCACGGTCGTTACCTCCGCGGTCGATCCCAAGCGGACTTTTCTGAAACTCGTCGATCCGGTTCACCTGGACCCGGAGTTTGTCGGGCGCGTGGGCCGGATTCGCATGCGCGGCTCCTCCGCCAAAGTGAACCTCGCCCTCGATGCTCTGCCTAACTTTACCTGTCTTCCCGGCGAAGGCCAGCATCTTCGCGGCGCGATATCGGTGAGCCCGTCGATCGATTATCTGGAGCGCGCCTACGACGACGCGAAATATGGAAACTTTTCGCGCCGGCCTTATCTCGACGTCGTCATCCCATCGACGATCGATCCCACCATGGCGCCGCCGGGCAAGCACGTGATGTCGATCTTCGTTCAATACGCGCCGTATCATCTAAAAGAAGGAACCTGGCCCGATCTCAGGGAAAAATTCGGCGACACGGTGATCGAGACCCTCGGCGAGTATGCGCCCAATTTGAAAAATATCATTCTCCACCGCCAGGTGGTGACGCCGTGGGACCTGGAGCAGGAGTACGGCCTCACCGAAGGAAATATTTTTCACGGCGAGCTGGCGCTCGACCAGCTCTTCTTCATGCGCCCGCTCGGCGGCTGGGCGCAGTACCGAACGCCGGTCAAGAATTTATATATGTGCGCCGCCGGCACGCATCCCGGCGGCGGCGTGATGGGCGCGTCTGGAAGATTGGCGGCGCTGGAGATATTGAAAGATTGGCGGAAAATGAGATAGCGCGGGTTTTTTAGAGATAATCTTTTTTCTTGAAATAAAAGTAAAGTCCCGCCGAGATCACGACCATCAGCGACAAAGCGAACGCATAACCGTAACGCCATTTAAGCTCCGGCATGGACTCGAAGTTCATGCCATAGATACCCGCGATCGCCGTCACGATGACGAAAATCGTGCCCCACGCCGTCAGCCGCTTCATCGTTACGTTCAGTTGGTTGGAGATCGAAGAGAGATGGACTTCCAGCGCGCCGGAGAGAATGTCGCGCAAGCTGTCGAGCTCGTCCGAGATGCGGAGCAGGTGATCGTAAACGTCTCGAAAGTAAACCGTGTGCTCCGGGCGCACGAGCGGGGAATCGTGCCGCGTGAGCTGATTGAACACTTCGCGCTGCGGTCCCACCGCGCGCCGGACGTGCACCAGCGAGCGCTTGAAGCTGAACAGCCGGTTCATGTCTTCGAGATCCGTCTGTTCCAGCAGCCGGTCCTCCAACAAGTCGATCTCTTCTTCCATGTCGTCCAGCAGCGGAAAGTAGCCGTCCACGACGAGATCGACGACCGTATAGAGAAGAAAATCCGCGCCGCGCGCAATCGCATTGTCGATGCGCTCGTTGAAATGAGCTTCGACCAGCCCGGGTATCGCGCCGTAGCGGACCATGACGACCCAGTTCGAGCCGAGCATCAGATCGACCTCGGCCGGCTCGATTTCCCAATGGTTTTTGCGCACGAGCGCATGGATCGCGATATAAACGTAGCCTTCGAACGCTTCGATCTTGGGCCGCTGGTTTTGCTTTACGAGGTCTTCGAGCGTGAGGTGGTGGAGCTTGACTTCTTTTTCGAGGAACGCGAGCTCCGCCTCCGTCGGAGAATCGAAGTCGAACCAGAGCGTACAGTCGGTTCGGCCTAAGAGACCGCGCGTCTCGTCGAGAGAAATATTTTCCACCCGGCCTCCCGGCCGGGCGCAGCGCGCCGTAAGCATTGGGACAGTTACTTACCACAAGCGGGCGGGCCGAAAAAGTAGAAAAAAGGCGCGCTCGACTCGCGACGGTGATCAGGGTTCGTGACTCTCCAAAAACCGCTCCGCGTCGATCGCCGCCATGCATCCGGTGCCGGCGGCGGTGATCGCCTGGCGGTAGATGCGGTCTTGCACGTCGCCGCATGCGAAGACGCCGGGGACGTTGGTCGAAGTTCCCTTGCGCGTGACTAAGTACCCGAACTCGTCCATGTCCAACTGTCCGGCGAAGAGCTTTGTGTTGGGCTCGTGGCCGATGGCGACGAAAACGCCGTCGCATTTGAAATCCCGGGTGGCGCCGGTTTTCAAGTTTTTAAGCTTCGCTCCGGTGACCCCGCCGTTTTTCGGGTCGCCATAGACTTCCTCCACCACCGAGTCCCAGACGAACTCGATCTTGGGATTCTTCCGCGCGCGGTCCTGCATAATCTTGGAGGCGCGCAGCTCGTCCCGCCGGTGCACGACCGTCACTTTGGCAGCGAACTTGGTGAGAAAAAGCGCCTCCTCCATCGCAGTATCGCCGCCGCCGACGACGATCACCTCTTTCTCTTTGAAGAAAAATCCGTCGCAGGTCGCGCAGGCGGAGACGCCGTAGCCCATGAGCGTCTTCTCCGACGGCAAGCCCATGAGCTTGGCCGACGCTCCGGTCGCCACAATCAACGCATCGCAAGTGTAAGATTCCTTGCCGGCCGTCAGCTCGAAGGGTCGCTGCTTCAAATCGACCTCGGCCACGTCGCCAAAAATCATCTTGGTTCCAAAGCGCTCCGCCTGTTTCTTGAATTCTTCCATCAGCTCCGGCCCCATGATGCCCTTCGGAAAGCCGGGATAATTTTCCACGTCGGTGGTAATGGTCAATTGCCCGCCCGGCTGCGAGCCTTCGATCACAACCGGCGCCAGATTGGCGCGCGCCGCATAGATGGCGGCGGTCAGGCCCGCGGCGCCCGAACCCAGGATAATTACGCGATAATGACTTTTTTTCTCCATGGTTTTTATGTAGCATAAAACCGCATTCCCCGAAAGAAGACATCGGAGACCCTCATGGCCAAACTCTCGCACCTCGACGCCGAAGGCAAAGCCCGCATGGTTGACGTGACGGGAAAGGAAGTCACGGAAAGAATCGCGGTCGCGCGCGGCGCGGTTTTCATGCGCGCCGAGACGCTTTCTCTCATCATGGAGAAAAAAGTCGAGAAGGGCGACGTCTTCTCGGTCGCGCGCGTGGCCGGGATCATGGCCGCCAAGAAAACTTCCGAGCTGATCCCGATGTGTCATCCGCTGAACATCACATCCGTGGAAATCGATCTCAATCCTGAGAAAAATCCCCCCCGCGTGGAGATCGAAGCCGTCGTGCGCGTCACGGGAAAAACCGGCGTCGAGATGGAGGCGATGACGGCGGCGGCGGTCTCCGGACTCACGATCTACGACATGTGCAAAGCGGTCGATCGCGAAATGACCCTCGGCGAAATCCGCCTGGTTAAAAAAAGCGGCGGCAAGAGCGGCACGTTTATCCGCAAAGAGTAGCCCAATAGCCGTCAGCGGTCTCCGCCGGAGGCGGATCAGCCTCAGGCTGAAGCTTTCAGCTAAGATTTAGGACCGCCGCTTTTGCTGAGAGCTAATCGCTGACCGCTGATCGCTTTATGCAAATCTACTTAAAAAAAGGCCGCGAGCGGCCGGTCCTGAACGGCCATCCGTGGATTTTCTCCGGCGCGATCGAGAAGACCGACGACTCCGACAGCGCCGTCGCCGACGTGCTCGACCATCGGGGCAACTGGCTCGCGCGCGGGCTTTACAATCCTAAATCGCAGATCCGCGTGCGGGTGCTCACGTGGGAAAAGGAAGCGATCGACTCGTCGTTCTTCTGCCGGCGCCTGACGCAAGCCGCGGCGTTGAGAGAAAAGCTCGTCTCCCCTTCCGCCGACAGTTATCGCCTGGTCAACGGCGAGGGCGATCTCCTGCCCGGCTTGATCGTGGACCGCTACGGAGAATTTTTGGTCTGCCAATTTTTTACCGCGGGGATCGACGGCCTCAAAGGTCTCGTGGTGGAAGCGCTCATGAATTTGTTCAAGCCGCGCGGGATTTACGACCGCAGCGAAGGCGGAGTCCGGGACGAAGAAGGCCTGCCGCCTTCGGTCGGCGTTCTCGCCGGCGAAGAGCCGCCGGAGTCGGTCCGCATCGAAGAGAACGGAATTAAATTTCTCGTGGACCTGAGGCAGGGTCAGAAGACCGGCTTTTTTCTCGACCAGAGAGATAACCGCGCCCTGCTCGCGTCTCTCGCGCCCGCCATGTCCGTCTTGAATTGCTTCGCTTATACCGGAGGCTTCGCCGCCTACGCCCTCAAGGGCGGCGCGAAGCGCGTCGTTTCCATCGAATCTTCTCGGCCGGCGCTGGATCTGGCCAGGCAGAGCTTCGATTTGAACGGCTTCTCGATCGAGGCGGGCGATCTCCTCCGCGCGGACGCCTTCGCCTATCTCAAGAATTCGACCGACTCGTTCGACATCGTCGTGATCGATCCGCCCTCGCTCGCGCGCCGGCGCGGCGATGTCGAAGCCGCCGCAGGCGGATATAAATTTTTAAATTTGCATGCGCTGCGAATCCTTAAGCCCGGCGGCCTGCTGCTCACCTTCTCCTGCTCGCAGCACCTTCCTCTCGATCTTTTTCAGAAGATCGTCTTCGGCGCCGCAGTGGACGCCGGACGCCGCGCGCAGATCGTCAAGCGCCTCGGCCCCGCGCCGGATCATCCGGTGAGCCTGCACCACCCCGAAGGCGAGTATCTCAAAGGCCTGCTGTTAAAAGTGCTGGAGTAAATAAGCGAAGCATGATAAATGCAGTCCATCATGGCCGGCAAATACCAGCCGATCAAGGACTGGCCCGAAGAGGACCGCCCGCGGGAAAAACTTCTCGATCGCGGCGCCGCGGCGCTGACCGACGCCGAGCTGCTGGCGATTCTGCTCCGCACCGGCAACGCCGGAGCGAGTGCTCTCGATCACGCCCGCATTCTGCTCACGCAATTCGGCGGCATTAAAGGCATCGACGACGCGCCGGCGCGAGAACTCAGCGCGATCAAGGGAATCGGCTCCGCCAAGAGCGCCCAGTTAAAAGCGGGCCTCGAGATCGGCCGGCGCTTGGGACGCGAAAAGTGGGAAGCGGGACGGTCGCTGCGCTCTTCCGAAGACGTCTTTCGCCATTTCGCCGAGCAGATGGAAAAAGAGAAGCGGGAGCTTTTTTACGTCGTCTTGCTCAACAACAAAAACAAGAAGATCCGTGAAGTGAAAATTTCCGAAGGCTCGCTCACGGCGTCGTTAGTCCACCCGCGCGAAGTTTATAATCCGGTGATCCGCGAGTCCGCCGCGGCGGTAATCTTCGTTCATAATCATCCGAGCGGCGATCCGGCGCCGAGCCCGGAGGATATCGAGATCACGCGGCGACTAAAGCAGGTTGGCGAAGTCATGGGCGTCCGCGTCCTCGACCACGTCGTCATCGGCCACGGCAGGTATTACAGTTTCAGCGACAGAGGGATGCTCTAAGCAACGCCAACTCGCCTCTGTAGAAACCCCAGCGGCACTAGTCCGGCCAGCAGCGGAAAAATTCCGAGGAACGTGATGGCCGCGGGCAGGCCGTAGGCGTCGGCGACGAGTCCGGCGGAAAGCGGCGCGATGAACGAAAGCCCCATGTTGCCGCTGTAGAGAAACCCCACCGTTGTGCCCGCCAGTTCCGGCGGCGCGATCTCCATCGCCGCGGCGAAAA
>JBGPTS010000124.1:0-11551 GCA_041490745.1 Binatia bacterium
CTGGAGTTGGGCGAGAAAGACGCCAAGGCGCGCGGCGCCAGGCCCGAAGATTTTGCCGACATGAGTCTGGTCAGGGAGCTGGATCAAAGCGGCTTCATCGATGGACTGTACGGGACCAAGAAATAAATTGCATCCCGACGGAGACTTCGGGCAGGCCGTGCAAGAAGGAGGCATCTATGTCTGACTATCGTATCATCGACGCTGACGGGCACGTGATGGAGTTGGACGATCAACTGCGCGAACACATCGGAGCGCCGTATGCGGATCTCGAATGGCACCGGAGTTATTCCTTCTGGCCGGGCCTCACGATGGATGGTTATCTACGCTCGCTGCGCAAGCCCGGCGGTTGGGCCGGAGGCGGCAGCGGCCCCAGTGCACAGGACTGGCTCGCGTTTCTGGATAAGAACCGCATCGAGCTGACCGTTCTCTATCCGACTCAAGGACTGACGCATGCCGCGATTCAAGACCGGGACTGGGCAGTGACGCTCGCGCGCGCCTACAACGACTGGCTTCATCACCGCTTCATGCAGGTAAGTCCGAGACTCGTCGGCGTCGCCTTGCTGCCCGTGCAGGATATTCAAGAAGCCGTTAAAGAACTGCGCCGCTGCGTGACGGAGTTGGGCATGGTCGGGGCCGTTCTTCCAGCGGTGGCGACCGGCGGCAAGCTCTTTAGCGGACCGGATTTTTATCCTTTATGGGAGGAAGCTCAGCGGCTCGATGTTCCGGTCTCCACGCACGGAGGCCTCAGTTTCCCGAATCTCGGCCTCGACCTCGCCGCCAATTTCACCGTGGCTCACACGTTGGAGCACCCCTTCGCGCAGATGCGGCAGCTCGTGAGCATGATGTTCGAAGGCGTTTTCGAACTATTTCCCAACCTCCGCTTCGGCTGTCTCGAGTGCGGCATCGGCTGGGTGCCCTGGCTGATGGATAGAATGGACGAAGAGTTCGAACGGAAGGGGCAATACTCGCCGCGCTGCAAGCGGAAGCCGAGCGACTATTTTCGCCAAGGCAATATTTTCTTCGCCGCCGAAGTGGGAGAAACGGCGCTGCCGCTGGCGGCCCAGACGTTGCGAGCGGACGTGATCATCTGGGCGTCGGATTATCCGCACGAGCGGGATCAACGGGATTTCAAGGAGGACATCCCGGCGCTGATCCGCCGCGCCGACGTGAGCGAGGAGCTAAAACGAAAAATCTTTTTCGACAACGCTCTGCGGTTTTACCCGCGGCTGCGGTCTCGAGTCGAGCAGCAGCCGCGGGCAACCGCGACGGCCTCTTAGCCTTCCCACAGCGGCTTGACGTTCGTGTCGAGCCACTTCTTCGGATCTTCCATAAAGCCCTTGTCGTTGACCGGGATCGGCTTGGTTCCTTTCGGATAAGCGTGCTCGATCGAAGTCTTAGATTCGAAACCCTTGCGCGACGCTTCGCGGCCGACTGAATCCAACGCCTTCTGCCCTTCGATGGAGATCAACCACTCGGCCAAGAGCTTGGCCGCGTTCGGATGCGCCGCTTTGGCGTAAATACCCGCATAGCGCGGGAACACGACTGGAGGCGCCGTCGTCACGATATCCACCGGCGAGCCCTTCTCGTGTTTTTCCTCCAGCGCGTCGTGTAGCAGCGCCGGCTCGGCGATCGCGTATTCGCCGGAGACCACGAGCCGGAACATCGCGCTGGTGCTCTTGTGCACGGGAACGCCGAGCGCCTTGAGACCTTTGACGAAGCGCGCAAAGCGCGCGTCGTCGTTCCACATCTCCTTGAGGCCCGCAAGCTGGGAGCTCAGCGGCCCGGCGCGCATCGGATCGTCGAGCGCGACGTTGCCTTTGTATTTCGGGTTCGCCACGTCTTCCCAACTCTTCGGTAGATCGGCCGGCTTCAATTTCTTGGTATTATAAACCAGCGCCTGAATTTGCAGACTGACGACGGGCATGGTCGGATCGTGCAGCGTGAGAAAATTTTTCTGCACGGTTTCGTAAGGCATGATCGCGCCCGCGGCTCGGATGACCGGCGGCGCGTTGTCGGAGAGAATCGCGTCGACGGTGTCCTTGCCGGCCTGGAATTCCGTGATGACGCGGGTGACGATCTCCGGATTTCTCCCCTGCCAGTATGAAGTTTTGATTCCCGGATAGCGCTTGGAAAATCCGTCGAGGATGGTGACGATGTGCTCGACGTCCCACACCGAGTAGACGACGACCGCGCCCTCCTGTTTGGCCTTTTCGTAGAGTTCGGCCGCGATCTTCGTGTAAGGGTCCTGCGGCGCCGAGGCCGCGAGAACGAGGCTGTTAAACGCCAGCGTCGCCGCGAGCGACGAAAGCGCTGCCAGAAATCGCATTTTTTGTCCCATGGTTCTGCTCCTTTTCCTGACGGTGTTTTCTGAGGCATACTATCGGCAACGTATGCCGGGTTGCAAGCCTCTCTACAAGCTGAGTTTTATTTTGAATATAAACTTGGCCGCCGAGACCGCCAGAATCAAAATCACGAGATAGATCACCCCGCCGGCGGCGGCCTCCGCCCATTGGCCGACTCGAAAATATTCGAAGAGCGTGACCGGCCCGTACTCGATTCCCGGCGCAACGAGCAGGACGGCGACGTCGATGTTGCGGATCGCCTCGATGAAAATATAAAACAGCGCGCCCGCCACCGTCGGCTTGAGCAGCGGCAGCGTGATTTTGAAAAAAACGTGGCGCCAGCGCGCGCCGTGCACCCAGGCCGCTTCGTCGAGCTCTTTGTGGATATTGACGATCGCGCCGGAAGCGTTGCGGAGCGCGTAAGGGAAATAGGCGATGAAGAGGCCGAGGCCGAGCGCCCAGAGCGTGTTGTAAAACGGCGTGCCAATGACGGCGATGACGAGGCCGAGCGACAGCACGAGGGGCGGGAACGCGAGCGGCATCGTGCCGATAAACTCGAAGACCTTGCTGCCGTAAACTTTCGTCCGGTAGATCGTGAAGGCCATGACGATGCCGGCCAGGACCGTGACGCCGGCGATGACAACCGACAGGGCGAGCGAATTGTAAAGGCCGCTCACGAAGCTCGGATGGTGCAGGACTCTTAAATAATTCGCCATGCTGATGTTGGCGGGAAATTTCATGAACGTTTCATAGTCGTAATACGGAATCAGCGAGCTGACGATCAGGACGACGAACGGCACGGCGATGCCGACGAGAAAATAGCCGAACACGGCGAGGAACGTCGCGTATTTCCACGCGCCGATATCGATGATCTTCACGCGGTAGCCCTTGCCGGTGATCGTGGCGTAACGCTCGGAAAATCGCGTCGTCCTTACGTAGAGAACGAGCGCCAGCGCCGAGAGGGCGACCAGCACGGAGCTGTAAGCCGTGGCGAGGCCCGGATTGTACTCAATCGACATGGAGTCATAGACTTTGGCGACAAAGACCTGAATGCCGCCGGGACTGCCCTGGAGCACCGGCGTCTCGAAGGAGCGCAGGCCGCGCAAAAAATTCAGCACCAACGCGGAAAGGAACGCCGGGATCGCCAGCGGAAAAGTAATGCGCAGCAGCGTGCGCACCGGCTTGCTGCCGGCGATATAGGCGCTCTCTTCCAGAGACGGGTCGAAGGAAAGAAAGACCGGCAGCAGGAACAGGTAGCCGAGCGGCACGCAGGTGAGGCCGAAGACCCAAATCATCGCCGGCATCGAGAAGGCGTTGAAAAGCTGGCCTTCGACGCCGAACTTTTCCTGGAGAAAATTATTCAAGATGCCCGAGCGCGGCGAGAGCAAGAGAATCCACGCGATGTTTTTCATGATCGGCGGCATCAAGATCGGATACAGCGGCATCAGCTCGACCAGCGCCTTGCCCGGCGTGTTGGTGCGCGCGACGATCCACGCCAGCAGCGCGCCGACCAGCGTGCCCAGCACGGCGGAGCCGCCCGCATAGACGATCGAGTTTTGGATCATCGGCAGGATTTGCGGATCGTGGAAGACCCTCAAATAGTTCGCGACGGTAAAGCCGGCGGCGGCGCCGAGCCGCGTGGTCGTAAAGCTCCGGAACAACACGATCGCGACCGGCGTGATTATCAAACAACCCGCCAGAACGCTGGACAACAGCGGGACCAGCGCGCCCTGGCGGTAGGCGAGTTTGAGGCGGTTTAGATTGATGGGAAGCTCCTTAGATTAAGGGCCGAGGGATGAGGGCGGAGGGATGAATGAAGACTCGATCATAACGCAAGAGCCGTATTCTTTTTCATCCCTCAGCCTTCATCCCTCAGCCCTTGTGTCGCGATCACGCTGATCGCCGTCCGATCGATGTGGAGAAATATTTTTTCTCCGTCTTCGCCGACGTCGATCATCGGACAGAGTTTGTGGGAAGTGACGACGATTTCTCTCGAGCCGACTTGAACCCGATGATCGGTCAGCCCGCCGCGGTAATCCCGGCTCGTCATCGAGCCTTCGAGAACGTTTTCGACGTCATCGAATTTTCGGTTGCTGAGTTTTATTTCGCCGGTTCGGATCACGAGCTGGCATTCGCCGCCGGGAACGGTTTCTTTCGAGCTACGGCACACGAGCGTGGCGCGATTGAATTCCGGCACCGTGACCCAGCAATGCTCCCCTTCCGCGCGCTCGATGCGGGCGTTTACGAGGACCGACCGGCCGATGAAAGAAGCGACGAATTGATGCGACGGCCAATTGTAAATGTCATCCGGCGTCGCATATTGGAGGATATTTCCCTTGTTCATGACGATGACGAAATCCGAGATCACGAACGCTTCTTCCTGATCGTGCGTGACGTAGATCGCGCTGATCCCGACCTTCTTGATGAGTTTCTTCAATTCAACGCGCATCTCTTCTCTCAACTTGGCGTCGAGGTTGCTGAGCGGCTCGTCGAGGAGAATCAACCGCGGCTCCATCGCGAGACTCCGCGCCAGCGCCACGCGCTGCTGCTGCCCGCCGGAGAGCTGCGACGGATAGCGCTCTTCGAGGTTAGGCAAGCCGACCAGATCGAGAGCCGCGAGCACGCGCCGGCGAATATCCGCTTCGGGAATTTTTCTGAGCTTGAGACCGAAGGCGACGTTCTTGTAGACCGTCATGTGCGGCCAGAGGGCGTAGTTTTGAAAAACAAAGCCGATCTCTCTCGAATAGGGCGGCACCAGAATCCCTTCGCGAATCGAGGTTTGAATCTTGTCGTCGATGGAAATCGCGCCGTCGTCGGGAACTTCGAGACCGGCGATGCACCGGAGCAGCGTCGTCTTGCCGCAGCCCGACGGCCCCAGGATGCTGAGGATTCCGTGATCGAACTCGAAGCCGACGTCGTCGAGCGCCTGGAAGTCGCCGAAACTCTTCGAGAGATGCTCTACTTTTACGATGGCCATGGCTCAATCTTCGCCCTCCAGCGGGGAATTTCTGTGGTGAATCCCGGCATCGCCATTACTTGTAAAGCGCGTCGATGAAGCCGCTCTTATCCAGCTCTTCGACCAGCGCCGAGTCGATCACGCTGGCATGCGTGATTTTCGCGACCGCTTGATTATAACGGGCGAAAAATTGGATCAGGGCGTCGACTCCTTCAATCGTGGGATAAGGTTTCCGGGCTCTGATCGCGTAACTCTTGACGGCCTTGTAGGCATCCTCGGTTTTACCGGCATCCAACTTGAGATATTTGCCGAGCACGCGCTTGACCTCGGCCGCGTTTCGATCCTGAGCGGTAAAGGCAATCCCTTCAACGACGGCTTTAACCGCCTTCAGCACCCGGTCTCGATGTTGTTTCAAGTAGGAGCGCGTGCTCACCAGAACCTCGTGCTGATACGGGATCCCCATATTGCCGAGATAACCCAGTTCCTTGAAACCTTCTTTGGTGAGAAATGGAACGAATGAAGGATCGACGACCGTAGCGTCGATCGACCCGGCTCTCAGCGCTCCCACGCGCGTGGTCATCGTGCCGGCCTGGATAAAGGTGATTTTGTCTCTGGAAGGCTCCATTTTAAAATGGTCGAGTGCGATTGCGACCGCAGCGTGCGATGAGCTGCCGATGCGGCTCACGCCGATTCTCTTGCCCTTGAGATCCTCTATGCCTTTAACTTTCACCGTTCCCACCAGGCTGTATTCCAGCCCGTTGATCAGGCCCATGATGATGGTCTCGCCGGAACCCGAAGCATTGGCGATGATCGCCGGGGCACCGGCATTATGAGCTATACCGATCTCCCCCGCCGCCAGCGCTTGCGAAGTCAAACTTCCGCTTTCAATCAGTATGAGATCCGCGTTAAGACCATGTTTCTTAAAAAAACCTTCCTCATGGGGGATCCACAGAGAAGCGACACTCGGCGCCACGGCTGAATAGCTGATGGCGATTTTCTCCTGAGCTCGGGCCGGCGCGACGATGGCCCACAGACTGAGGGCGGCCAAGAGCGGCTGAATCAACGTTCTGATATTTGTCGTCTTCAGCCTCGACATTTGCATCTCCTATTCTCTACGCGTAACGCCGTTGCGATCCGGTTCCCACGCTCCACTACGGCACCGTCACAGTCATTTTGACAATGCCCATGCTCTTCCTTCCCTTTCCGTCGGATGTGACGTAGACGAAGGCGTCGTGGACCGTCGCGCTTCCCTGAGTCATGAACGACGCCCCGGTGGTGTCATACGTTACGACAGTGCCGGACAGGCTCAGAGCGGCGCCGCGGGCCGAATGGGGTCCGCCCGGCAACGCGAAAGTCAACGCATCGCCGTCCGCGTCGCTCGCGAGGTTGGCGAGATTGACGGTGCGCGAAGTTTGGACGGATGTATCGAGCGTCCGGGTCGCGTTCCCGGAGATGGGAGTCGTCGTATCGGGCGTGTTCGCGATATCTTGCAAGATCAACGTCATCCGCCTGTCGATGCGGTGCACGGCTTCGCTCTCGATGCCGAGGAAGCCGTGAAAACTTTCGGCGCCGCAGGCATCGACGACCAGGCCGGTATTCGGATCCACTACCTCGAAGCCGCCGGTTTCCTGGTGGAAAAAAGTATCCACTCCGAGGCCGTTGTTACCGTTGGTCTTCAGGTCGTCTCTGAGATTCTTCGCGTCCTGAACCGTCGCGACATAACAGACGGTCGTACTCGGGTCCTCCTCGTGCATGAGAATCTGCACCGGCACGGTCACGGACGTCGCCTTTAGCTGGCCGTAGTAGCAGTCGTCCACATAGGGCTTGTGATTTGCATCACACGGATTCGGAATTTCCGCCGTCGGCGGGACGGTAGCCGGCGTCACGGGAGCCAGCGTCACGGGGCTCGAAAGCATGCTGCCGACTCCGAGCACATGTTGCGCGACCGCCGACTCCGTCCCCCGGCTCGTTCCCACCAGGAACACCGGCTTGCGACCCGGATTTTCCTTGCGGACAACCGCCGCGATGTCGAGGGCATGCCGCTGCGAAACGCGGTAAACATCATAACACTCGCCGGTGCCGCCGCACGTGTCGCCGCTCGGAAGCGGCGAGGGCTGATCGATGGTCAGCGCCCTGAAGCCGCGCTCGGCGAAAAGTTGCGCGCTTCGGACCAGGAAGTTGCCTCCGGAGTGGGTCAGGGGCACGGGATCGCACGGGGGATTGTTATTGATGCAGGGGTCCGGCGTGAGGTGGGCCTCGCCGTTTCCTCCGGCGAGAAGCACGGCGATCGCTTTCACGTTGCCGGCAGGCTCATGCTTCATGTAGGGCACGGTCACCTGCACCTCCGCACAGACGTTGTTGGAATCGCACACGCGCTGAAAGCGCGAATTCACCGTGTTGTAAACTCCGCAAGGCGCCGAGTCGATCAAGTCGGCGTCGATCGCCTTTGGGGGCACGCTGTTATCGTAGATCGGCGTGCTGTCGGCGGTGCAGCTCGCCGCGGCGGGTCGGACTGCTGCACCGATGAGCAACGACAGAGCAAGGGCCGCAAGGCCGGCTTCAAAGTGACGCATACGACCTCCTTATCGGGTGCGCGCTGACTTTAGAAATTTTTCTTCGTGCGACATGCGTAGTGAGGCTATTATTGCTGAGGCCTGCGCTTTGTCAAGATTGCCGGCGACGTTCACGTGAGCTGCGCCGGCGTCACTTCGCGACCAGCTGCTCGACGGGCGACCAGTCCGCAGAAGGAGGTTGAGTTGCATACGCCGCCGATCGTTCGAAGTAGCGTTGCGTCGGCGCATCCCCGGGTCTTAGCGCGCGCAGCCTCTCGAAGATCGCGAGCGCGTCACTCCACGCCCGGCGGCGGTAGGCATCGACGCCTTCGGCAAACTCGCGGCAGAACGCCTCGGTTGCCGTATCGGGCGGGTCCGACTTTCGCCCCGCCAACTCGTACACGGCGATTGCTTCCGACTTGCCCTGCACGGCGACGAAGGCGATCGGACGAAAAAGGAAATCGTCCGCCGCGAGATCGCGGGTGGCCTGGCTTACCAAGACGCCGGTGCCGAAATATTTGTTCGCGCCTTCGAGCCGGCTCGCGAGATTCACGCTGTCGCCCATGGCGGTGTAGTTGAGACGCTCGCTGGAACCCATGTTGCCGACGATCGTCTCGCCGCTGTGAATGCCGATGCGGGTGGGCATCGGCGACTTGCCCGCGCGTCGCCACTGGTCGTTCAATTCCGCGATTCGTTCCTGACAACGCAGCGCCGCCTCGCAGGCATGCTGCGCCTGCCGGGCATCGGGCAACGGCGCGCCCCAAAACGCCATGACGGAGTCGCCGATGTACTTGTCGATCGTCCCGTGCTGCGCGAGGATCACCTTCACGACTTCATCGAGATACTCCGAGAGATGCACCATCAATTCTTCGGGCTTCATTTGTTCCGAAAGCGCCGTAAACCCCTCGATGTCGGAGAAGAAAAGGGTCAGCGCGCGCCGCTGTCCGCCGAGACGCGCCTCCTCGCCCGTGTGGATGAGCTGTCGGACGAGCTCGGCGGGCACGTACTTGCGGAAGGCGAGCAGGCCCGTTTCCATCGCCGCGAACGACCGGCTCATCAACTGGATCTCCTTGATGCTCGACCGGAGGTTCAGCGGGCCGAGCAGATGGAACTCGCGCACCCTGTCGGCTTGCTCGGCGAGGAGTCTGATCGGCCGCGAAATACTGCGGGCGAGAAGCGTCGCGATCGCGATGGCCGTGGCCAGCACCGCCAGTCCGATCCACAGCGCGACGCGGTTGGCGTCCTTCAGCGCGCCCACCAGCTCGTTTTCAGGCACGATCACGGCGATCTGCCAATCGCGATGGAACACGCCCGACAGATCGCGAATCGAATAAATGTAGCGCTCGCCGCCGACTTCGACGAAGCCCTTCGCGGCCCCGGTGCGGCGATGCTCCGTAAACGCCGCAGCCACGCTGGGCGCGCCGAGTTCCTCCAGCCGCGCCGCCCGCCATGCTTCGCCGTCGCGCGTGACCGTGCGCGAGAGGTCCGGGTACGCCACGACTTCGCCGTGCTTGTCCGCCACGAGCGCGATCCCGCTTTTGCCGATGGTGAGAGTCTGGAGAAACCGGGAGATGTCGCCGAGGGGAATGTCCGCACCAAACACCCCGCGCGCCTTGCCGTTGCCGGCCGTGAAAGGAAACGTGCAGGTAATCCCGGGCTGCTGTCCGGTGTAGAACACGTACACGTCCGTCCAGAACAGGCCGCCCGCTTGCTTCGCTGCTATGTACCAGGGACGCGTACGGGGATCGTACGGATCGTCGCTCGCGCTCTCCGTACGAACCACGCGCAGCGACGCGTCGCGATATTTCCATAGGATAGAGTGCCGCCCCGCGCGGCGGTCGATGATCTTGGTCGCGATCGTGCCGTCGGGTTGCCGCGTCGGCATGAGATAGTTGCCCTGCTCGTCGCCGAAGTAGAATTGCGACACCTGCGGATACGCGCGGAGCGCCTCGAGGGCGTAGCGCTCGAACTCGTCGGTCGGCTCGACCGGGATGGCGCCGCGCTGCGCCAGATTCCCGCTCAGTTCGACGAGCACCGCCGCGGGCTGAAGATAAGCGCGGGTCCGTTCCAGGACCGTCTCGCTCACGCGCGTCATCAAATCGTCGGCGAGCCGCAGCACGACGCGGGCGTTGTTGCGATAGTTGAAGTACACCACGCTCCACATGCTGGCTGCGAGCACGACCACGAACGCGGTGACGAGGTTGACGTACAGGCTGCGGCTGCGCAACAAAGACGGCCTACTCACGGAATCGCCCGCTGGTTGGAGGGATTGGAGCATTGCCCTAAGGATTTAACCGCCCTTCCCGTTTCAATTCCTCTTGCGCCTTCTTCAAAATCCGATCGCTGACGACTTTGTCGAGCGTCATCTTTTTATCGACGAGACCGCTGCGAATATCTTCGTCGAGCATGAGCTGCATGCCGTCGGCGGCGACCGAGAGGTCGGTCGTATAGGCGGCGCGGTAGAGATCGTAAGCGCGGCCGACGATGTCCGGGTCGCCTTTGAGGCCGGCATCGTAACCCGCCTGGAGCGCTTCTCTCTTATCGGCGCGAACGAAGCGCACGCCTTGAATCACGGCCTTCAAGAATCGTTTCGTCGTCTCGGGATATTTCTCCAGCATTTCGCCGCGCGCGATCAAAATGCTTTGCGGTATCGCCAGCGACTCGGCCAGGTTGGCGATCATCGGAAAACCTTTCTTCAAGAGGCCGACGGCCTCCTCGGCCGAAAACGGCGCCGCGGCGATGATCCCTCGCTCCAGCGCGGAGACGCGAAGCACCGTGCCGCCGAGCGCTCTGAGAATCACGTCCTTGTCCGGATCGAGGCCGTTGTTTTTCAAGAACATGCGCACGGCGAAATCCGAGAAAGCTCCGGCGCCGGTGACGCCCACGATCTTGCCTTTGAGATCGTCCACGGTTTTTATGCCGGGAGCGCCGATGACCGTGTAATTTACCCTGTTCGACAGCGAGCCGATAATGAAAACCTCCAGCCCGCGCGCGCGGCTGCGGATCGGCGCCTGCGCGCCGCCGATGCTGCCGAAATCCACGTCGCCCGAAGCGAGCGCGGCGATCGCCGCCGGACCGCCGCGGATGAGAATCGGCTCGATCGCGATGCCCTGCTCCTTAAAGTATCCCTTTACCTTCGCGGCTCGGAACGGCAGCTCCTGATGCCACGAGAGGCTGACGAAGGCGACGCGCACCGTTTTTTTCTCTTGGGCGGGGGATTCCGGCGACGCGCATGCAAGAAAGAGCGAGAGAAGCGCGATGACCGGAACGTGAAGCGAAGCTTTAAGATTCATTTTTTCGTGATCCCGCGCTTTCGCCGCTGCGCAAGCGCCAATAAATTTTCTCGGCGGTGATCGGCAGATCGAAGATTCTCACGCCGACCGCATCGGCCACGGCGTTGGCGATGGCGGCGGCCGTCGGCACGTTGGGATTCTCGGCGATCGCCTTGCCGCCGAACGGCGTCGGGCCGGTGGGACTTTCGACCAATACCGTCTTCAACGGCGGCACGTCGGCGATCGACGGCAACTTGGACTCGCCTAAAGTCAATGTCGCGATCTTACCGTCCATCATTGGATTCTCTTCCATGAGCGCGAAGCCAAACCCGGAAATCACTCCGCCCTCGATCTGCCCCGTCAGCGTGAGATGATTGAGCACCGTGCCGGTATCGTGCGCCGTGGTCAAATTTAAAACCCTCACGCCGC
>JBGPTS010000125.1:0-11495 GCA_041490745.1 Binatia bacterium
CAGGCCGAAGTCCAGCGCCTCGACCGGGCAGGCCTGGACGCAGAAGGGTTGTTTGCTTTCGCTCACGCGGTCGCTGCACATCGTGCACTTCGACGCTTTGTGCGTAAGATCGTCTTTCGAGATCACGCCCCACGGGCAGGCGTAAACGCAATACTCGCAGCCGATGCAAACGTCCTTGTTGATGACAACGGGACCTTCCTCGTACTTCGTGATCGCTTCCACCGGGCAGACCGCGGCGCACATCGGGTACTCGCAGTGCATGCAACTGTTGCGCGCCCACAAGGGCGAAAGACCTTCGAGCACCGGCGGCTCCATGGTGATCCAGTTGGTGCTGGAGAATTCGTAAATCGTCGTGCGCGGATGATCGTGCCAGTCCTTGCACGCATGAACGCACTGGCGGCAGCCGATGCATTTCGTCGCGTCGAATAAAATGGTCCTCGACTTGCCGTCGAGAAGTTTGCCGGTAGGAATCAGATGGCCGTACTTTTCGCTCATGAGTTTACCCCGTTGGGAGCCTCGGTGGATGCAGCGAGACGATATTAGGACCGCGCTTCCGATGCTGTCAAGACTTTTCGCTGCCCGGGTCGCGCAAAACCGGCCAGGCATGCAGGCCCGCCCCTACAATGACTGAAGACTGTGAATTCAAAGCGCTGCGCGTCCGTTTACATTCTCTGCGTGAAGCGTGTAAATAGTCGAAGATGACTCGCTTTTCCAATTATCGCCTGAATAAGCAAATCAGCGGCGCGGCGATCGGGATGATGAGCCTCTTGAGTGGGAGATCGCCGGATATCGAGGTCGATCTCCGCCGCGAGCCGATCCGCAAAATTCTGCTCGTGCGCGGCAATTTCCGCATGGGCGATTCGGTGCTCGCGACACCGGCGATTTTTCTCTTTCGGAAAAATTTTCCCGGCGCCGAGATCGACTTCGTCGGCTCGCCGATGTCGCGGACGCTGTTTCAGAACCTGCCGATCGATCGCCATTATGAAATCACGCGCCGTTTTCCCGACGCGATGTGGAGTTATTTCCGCCTTATCGAGCAGCTTCGGTCGATGGGCTACGACCTCGCGGTTGATGTGAGCGGCTCGCAGTCGGCGATGGGCGCGTTCGTCGTCGGCTTTTCCGGCGCGCGGCTACGCGTCGGGCTGCGCGGCAGACGCGACCGCTGGTTCAACATCCGGCTGCCGAAGCCGCCCGAGCGCAATAAATATCGGGCGCTGCCGGCTTTGGTCGCCGGTCTGGGACTGGAATCCGAGGAAATCTTTCCATCGTTGATTTTGTCGCCGGAGGAAAATCGTGAAGGAAAGATACGCGTCGAAGCGGCGCTCGGCGGCGGCGTTGGACCGGGCCATCCGATCGTGGGTATTTTTGTCGGCGGCCGGGCGAGCCGTCGCAAGAGATGGCCGGCGGAAAATTTCTTGCAAGTCGCAGCGGCGATCAGCCGTCACGAGGCGAAAGTCGCGCTCTTCGTCGGGCCGGAAGAAAAAAACCTGATCGATTTTTACCGGCGCAACCTCGCGCCCGGCGTTCCGGTCTTCTTCGAGCCTTCCGTGCGCGGCTTTGCCGCGATGGTTCGGCGCTGCGATCTGTTCGTCACTTGCGACAGCGGGCCGATGCATCTCGCGTGCGCCGTCGGCGCGCGCACCGTCGCCATTTTTCAGAAGGCGGACCATCGTCACTGGGGGCCGCCCCCCGAGCTCGCGCGGATCGTTTACCAAGAAGGCGGCGCCACCGTTGCCGGCGTCGTCGGAGCTTGCCGGGAGGAGATGGCCCGGATCAATCACCGCCGAGGCGCGGAGGCCGCGTCCTTCGACTAAGCTCAGGATGCGCGGCTATGAAGAACTCCGCTCGTGGTGATTCCTCGACGGGCTCGGAACTGAAGGCCGTCGAGGAAGCCTGCCGTGAGGCTTCTCGAACGGTCGAACCATGCGGACTCTGAGTCTCTGCGGTGAATACGTCTCCGACGATCTCTCGTGCATCGTCGCTGCTTGACGCCGGTTCGCGATTTGTCTATTTTCTTCTTGGGCCGTAGCGCGGCCCTTTTTATTTATCTAATATAGATATGGAGGTGGGTTCATGAAACCGGAACAGTGGCGGCAAAAATTGGGCGATCTTGTCCGCGGATTTTTTCTCTCGCCCGAGATGAAGCAATTCTATTCGGTCAAGATGACGCCGGAGCGGGCGAAGATTTATCTCTCTCAGCTGGGCATCTATGTGCGCCAGCGGCGCAACTACTGGCCGCAGGTCGCGGCGAATTGTCCCGAGCTGGAAGTGAAGCAGAGAATCCTCGCGCACGAATACGAAGAGCTGGTGGAGGACGAGCACTCCGCGGTGGGCCACGTCGATCTCGTCGTGCGCCAGGCGCGCGAGGTCGGCATGAGCGCGGAGCAGGTCTACGGCGCCGAGCCGCTGCCGACGACCAAGGCGTCGATATACGGCTGGTGGTGGATCGCGCGGAATCGTCCCTGGCAGGAAGCGATCGCCGCTTCGACGATCGCCGAGTGGACCAACGACGACCGGCTGCTCGGCGACCTCGGCGGCGGCAACAGCACGCAGCTCGCGCGCATCTGGGCGCGCGACCTGGGCTTCCGCCCCGAACAGATGCCGAACTTCGTCGCGCACAGTATCGCCGATGTGAAGCACTCCGATATGTTTCTCGACGTTCTGGAGAAGCACGTCGCCGCCGGGCAGGAAGAAGCCGTCATTGCCACGGCGAAAGAATCGATGGACATCCACCGGGCCTACTTCGGCGGCATGGCGATGGCGATGAATCAATTATCGTGAAGGAGCGACGAATGATGAAGAAAATTTTGCTCGCAGCTTTTATTTTGGCCTTGACGGGCGCGACGGCGAGTGCGCAGGAAAAAAAGGGACCCACCTACGCAACGTTGAAAACCAGCATGGGCGATATCGTGGTCCGTCTGTTCGACGACAAGGCGCCGAAGACGGTGGCGAACTTCGTCGGCCTCGCGACCGGAACGAAGGAATGGATCGATCCTAAAACGGGCGCGAAGGTGAAAAGACCGCTTTATAGCGGTACGATCTTTCACCGCGTGATTCCCGATTTTATGATCCAGGGCGGCGATCCGCTCGGAAACGGTACCGGCGGGCCGGGCTATCGCTTCGAAGACGAGTTCAATCCCGAGTTGAGACATTCGAAAGCCGGGATTCTTTCCATGGCGAACTCCGGGCCCAACAGCAACGGCAGCCAATTTTTCATCACGGTGAAAGCAACTCCGTGGCTAGACGGCAGACACGCCGTCTTCGGCGAAGTCGTCAAGGGCCAGGAGGTCGTGACGGCGATCGTCAACACGCCGCGCGACGCGCGTGAAAAGCCGCTCAAAGACGTGGCGATCAAGGAGATCGTCGTTTCCTACGGGAGCTACTGATTCCATTGGAGAGTCGCCGCGCGGTTTTGATTGTTTCAGTCGAGACCGGCCGCGCGGATTTTTTCGGCAAGCGGGTGAGCGCCGTCGCCGTGCGGCGAAAAAAACCGCTCGACCTCGTCGTCCGCGACGGCGGAAAGCGTAGCGGGATTCCAGCGCGGGCGGTTGTCTTTGTCGATCAATCTGGCGCGCACGCCTTCGACGAGATCGCCCCGCTCGCACATGCGCTGCGCCATGTTCCATTCGCGGAGCAGCGCTTCTTTGGGCGCGAGCGCGCGGCCGCGGCGCAGCTGCTCGAAGGTCACCTTGAGCGAAAACGGCGCTCCGCCGAGATAGCTCCGAACGGCCCTCGCGATCCAGGCGTCCTCGCCCCTCCAGCCTCTAAGCGCGCCGTCCATCTCTTCCAGCGTCGCCCCCTCGACCAGGCGCCGAATGGTCTCAGCTTTTTTTCGGATGCCCGACCGCTCGGCGGCGTCGCTTTCGAACGCCCCGGCAAGATATTGGTGCAAAACCTCCTCGTTGGTCTCCGGATCGTCCGTCCATTCCAGGCGCGCGAGCCCGCCCAAGACCGCGCGCTTATCCGCCGCGCCGACGACGCCTTCGGCCAGGCCGACGGCGACGGCGTCGAAGCCGTCGAAGCGCGCGCCGGTCAAGCCGAGAAACAGGCCGACGCCGTCCGGGAGCCGGTTTAAAAAATAGGTCGCGCCCACATCGGGAAAAAGCCCGAGCAAAATCTCCGGCATGGCGAGCACGCTCCGCTCCGTGACGACGCGGCATGCGGCGCCGTTCATGATGCCGATGCCGCCGCCCATCGTGATCCCGTCGGCCCAACAGAGAACGGGCTTGGGATAGGCGCGGATGAGATAATCGACGAAATACTCCATTGTGAAATAGTCCCGCGCCAGAGCGCGGCCGCCGGCGCGCCCGAGCGCGAGCCCGAGCTCTTTCACGTCGCCGCCCGCCGAGAAGGCGCGCTCGGAGTCGCTGTGGAGCACGACGCACGCGATCTCTTCCTGCTCGCGCCATTGAAGCAGCTTCTCGCCGATGGCGCGGAGCATGTCGAAGCCCAGCGCGTTCAACGCGCGCGGGTTGTCGAGCGCGATAAAGGCGAGCGTGAAGCGTCCTGCCTTTAGGTGCGTGAACCGTACTCCCGGCTGATCGGTCATAGCTCGGCATTAGACAACATATTTTGCGCCGGCGCAATTTTCCGTCCGACTATTTTGTGCGGCGCATTGACTTCGAAAGTTTTGAGCGTTACGGATTATTATCACGCCAAAAAAGGAGAACGTCGCCATGGCGAAACGCGTCAAGGTCGATTGCAGAAAATTTCCCAGCGAGAAGGGCTGTACGGTCGTGATCTCTGGAACGGTGGATGAGGTCGCGGAATTGGGCTGGCTGCACGCCAAGATGCACCACGCGCACAAAGACGACGAAGAAAAAGGCATCAAGGACTGGATCCGGACGAACGCCGAGCCGGCGAACGACTGAGGCCCGAGTTCGTCCCTCGACGGTGGGCAGGGCGATTCTGCTCGATCGGCTTCCGAAGGAAAATCCCGCCCGCCGGGGTGCTTCCCCTACAGTCGTTCCGACTCCATCGCACCGGCCACCCCGCCCGGTGAACTAAAACCAGCTGCAACTTTTTTTGCGCGCGAGTCAAAAATCGGCGTTATTGCCGAATATTGTCCGCCACGCGAGTCATGCTTGATCCGAGACGGCCGGATCGAACCAAACTGCTCACGACGTTTCCGCCGCATCGTTGGCATGCATTCTGCTCGCATCTCGATCTCTCATCAGGAGGACCGTCATGAAGCACAAAAGAGGGGCGATCGTTATGACGTTGGCATTTGCAGGGCTTCTCGCCTGGAGCGCTTTGGCAAACAACCCCGTGTCCTTCGGGGATCCGTTTGCCGGGCTGGCGGCCACTCTGCTGAATCGATTCGACGCCGGCAAAGATGAATTCGAGCAGGTAGAAACCGTCGCCGACGGCCTCGGCCCGGTCTTCAACGGCAGCTCGTGCGTCGAATGTCACGCGAACCCGGCGGTCGGCGGCGACAGTAACCTCACCGAGACACGCTTCGGCACGACCACCGCCGGCCATTTCGACCCGCTGGCGGGGCTCGGCGGCTCGCTCATTCAATCGCAAGGCATCGGCGCGTTCGGCTCATGCAATTTCACCGGCGAGACCGTGCCGCCGGAAGCGACGATTGTCGCGGGGCGCAAAACCACGCCGTTGTTCGGGCTGGGGCTTGTCGACGCCGTCCCGGACAAAGTTTTCCAGTTGCTCGCGGTGCTCGAAAAAAATATTTCGCCCGCGACCGCCGGCCGCGTCAACGTTGTGCAAGACGCTATCACCGGGAAAATGGCGGTCGGCAAGTTCGGTTGGAAGGCGCAGGTGCCGTCGCTCAAACATTTCGCCGGCGACGCCTATTTGAACGAGATGGGCATCACGAGTCCGTTTTTCCCCAATGAAAATTGTCCGCAAGGCGACTGCGCGCAGATAACGGCCTGCGATCCGGTGGCCGATCCCGAAGACGACGGTTCCAACGTGGTGGCCTTTGCCGACTTTATGACGCTCTTAGCCGCGCCGCCGCGCGGGCCGATCACTCCGGACGTCTTCGCCGGTGAAAGAGTCTTTCTCAGGATCGGCTGCGGCGGTTGTCATCTGCCCGTGCTGATCACGGGACCGAATCCGATTCGGGCGCTCAACAAAGTCGTTTTCCGGCCGTACTCCGACTTTCTCCTCCACGATATGGGCGAACTCGGGGACGGCATCGAGCAGGGAAAGGCGAAAGGGCGCGAGATGCGGACCGCGCCGCTGTGGGGTCTGCGCGTGCGCAACACTTTCTTGCACGACGCATCGCAGGGCACTGTGGAAGGCGCTATCCTGGCGCATGCCGGGCAGGGCCAGGCCGCGCGCAACCGGTTCAACGCGCTCAGCGCCGCGGACGCGCAGAAACTGATGGAGTTCTTGAACTCGCTGTGACGTTACGGCTGAGAAAGCTGCGCAGGACTACTCCCGCTTCAAATAAACCGTCTCAGCGGCGCTGACGCCCGAAGCTTTGACTTTGAAGCTCTCGGCCGCCAGACATTTTTCCAGCGCGGCGAGAAACAACAGTACGTTGTTCGCCGTGCTGCCGCCGCCCATCAAACCGACGCGCCAGACGCGGCCTTTGAGAACGCCCAAACCGCCGCCGATCTCGATATTAAATTCATCGAGCAGACGTTTTCTCACGCGCGCGTCGTCCGCACCGTCGGGCACGCGCACGGTGTTGAGGGTCCAGAGGCGCTCGTCCGGCGCGACGTGCATCGAAAGTCCCATCGCCTCGACGCCCGCAACCAACGCGCGATGATTCAGCTCATGGCGTCGCCTACGCGCATCCAATCCCTCTTCGGCAATGATGCGCAGTCCCTCGCGGAGCGCGTAGTTCATCGTGATCGGCGCCGTGTGATGATAAGTCCGCTCGCTGCCCCAGTAGCTGGCGACGAGTCCGACGTCCAGATACCAGGCGGCCGGTTTCGTCTTCCGCGTTTTGATTTTGTTCAACGCGCGCTCGCTGAAAGTCACCGGCGCCAAACCGGGCGGGCACGAGAGACCTTTCTGTGTGCCGGAATAGCAGCCGTCGATGCCGGTCCGATCGACGGCGACTTCATGCGCGCCCAAGCTCGTGACCGCGTCCACGAGTAACAGCCCGTCACGCTCGTTGGCAATCTCGCGCAGCGGCGCCAGCGGCTGGAGCACGCCGGTCGAAGTCTCGGCCTGCACGGCGAAAATCGCGCGCGCCTTCGACGCGGTCCACGCCGCGCGGACTTTTTCTATGTCTATGGTTCTGCCCCATTCGGCCTCGACGCGAATCGGCTTCGCCCCGAGGCGGCTCACCATCTCGAACATCCGCTCGCCGAAATAGCCGTTGATGCAGACGACGATCTCGTCGCCAGGCTCCAGCAAACTCGCGACCGTCGCTTCCATGCCGGCGCTGCCGGTGCCGGAGACGGGAAAGGTGATGCGGTTTTCCGTTTCGAAAACGTAGCGGAGCAGCACCTGTATGTCGTCCATCATCTTCAAGAACAAAGGATCGAGATGCCCCATAACCGGCGCGGTCATCGCGCGCGTCACGCGGTCATCGACCGGACTCGGTCCCGGGCCGAGCAGAATTCGCCGCGGCGGATGAAATTCGGGAAGGGAAGGCTTGTCTCCGATTGCCATGCGAAAGGTCTCCTTTCGCGGCAGGATAACATCGGGGAGGGGGAAGGACAAATTGAGAAGAGGTCCGAGGTCGGGTCCAGAGATTATTCTTGCGACTCCGCAACCCGGATGATAAGAGCTTAGTCAATTTTCATGAACAAAGTTTCTCTCATCATCGCGTTCATCGGCGTTCTCGCCAGCGGCGCGGCGCTACTCTTTCTCAAAAGCAAAGAGCCGCGGCACTACTGGTTGCTCGGACTCGCGGCGCTCTTTCCCGGTTGGCTCGTCGCGTTTCTTGCCGTGATCGATCCCGCAAGCCAATCGCGCGTAGAAGTTCCCCTGCCGCCGCGCGCTTTGTTGTCGTCCGCTGCCGGCCTCGTCGGCGTCATCGCGACGGATTATTTCATCCGGCGCGCGCAAGCTCGCGGCGGCGAGTTGCACCCGCTTACCTGCTGGATCGGCGGTGTGATTGCGCTCTTGCCGTCGTGGTTGATCGTTGCAATGGGACAATAAACGCGGGGCGCGATGTCAGCCGTAGGCTAATCAGCCTTAGGCTGAAATCGCCGCGCCCCTACATCGCGGGACCATCTTTCCTGCGGCGGATTACTGCCCGGAAACTTCCGCCGTCAGCGTGACCGCGGAGCGGATCTCCACGGCGCCGCTCTCTATCGGTGTCGGTTCCGCGGCACCCCTGGCAAGCATTTGCACGGACTCGCGCATGACGGGGCGAACCGACCGCTCATTCTCCGTCACCGACATCACGCGGGATATTTTTAATCCGAGTGCGCGCGCCATCTCTTCCGCCTTCGCCTTGGCTTTCACCGTCGCGCTCCGGAGCGCGTCGCGCTGCGCGGCGTCTACGTCCTTGAGCGTAAAGACGAGCCGCTGAATCCGATTGGCGCCCGCTTGCGTCGCGGCGTCGATCAGCTTGCCGACTTCCTGGATCGCCGCGGTTTTTACCTGCACGACGTTCGTCGCCGTGTAGCCGGTGATCTCCGGCTTGGCGTCTTTGGGATAACGGTAGGTCGGACTCACCGAGTAGCTCACCGTCTTGGTCTGGTCGCCGGCTTTGAGTATTTTTTTTACGTCAGTGAGAACCGCGGCGAGCTTCGCCGCGTTTTGTTTCGCCGCGTCGGCGGCGGTTCTCGCCTCTGTCACGACGCCGATGTCGATCTCGGCCTGGTCCGGCTCGGCGCTGACGATCGCTTCGGCGCTCGCCGTGACTGTCGGATTAACCGGCATATAATGATGCTCCTGGGCGGCCGCGGCCGCCGCCAGCAGCGCGACAAAACCGAAGGTAAGGATAATCTTCATTCCTCTATCTTATCCTGAACGCGCCGGGAGATTGCAACCCCGCCCGCCGGCCAAATAGACATTTCGGCCCACTTCAGGTAATTTCAGGCTTCCATGAGTCGTCGAATGAGCGAGGCCCGGTGACAAAGCTCACGTTTCTCGGCGCGGCGGGCACGGTGACGGGCTCGCGCTTTCTTCTCGAAGCCGCCGGCCGGCGCGTGCTCGTCGATTGCGGCCTGTTTCAGGGAAAATCCGAGCTCAGGCAAAAAAATTGGGGGCCGCTCGGCGTCGATCCGAAAACCCTAGACGCCGTCATTCTCACGCACGCGCACATCGACCACACCGGCTATCTGCCCCGCATGGCGAAGGACGGTTTCACCGGTCCCGTCTTCGCCTCGCCGCCGACCAAGGCGTTGCTCGATCTTCTGCTCCCCGACGCCGGACGGCTCCAGGAAGAGGAAGCGCATTTTGCCAACCAGAAAGGCTACTCGCGCCACAAGCCCGCGCTCGCGCTTTTTACCGAGGAAGACGCGCGCCGCGCGCTGCCGCTCGTCCGCCGCGCGCCGTTCGGCTCGGCGGTGGAAATCGCGCCCGGCCTTTCGTTCACGTTTCATCGCGTGGGGCACATTCTCGGCGCCGGATTTATTTTCGTCGAGACCAAGACGGCGGGCGGCGAAAAGCTGAGACTCGTTTTTTCCGGCGACGTAGGGCGGAAAAATATCCCTATTCTCAAGGACCCCGAGCCGATCGCCGCCGCCGATTATGTGCTGCTCGAATCGACCTACGGCGACCGCCTGCACGGACCGGAGAGTCCGAAAGAAGCGTTTGCCCGCGTCGCGGAGCGGATCATCGCCAAGAAAAGCGTGCTGTTGATCCCGGCGTTCGCCGTCGGCCGGACTCAGGAGGTGCTTTACTACTTGCGCGCTTTGCAGCGCGAAGGGCGGCTGCCGGCCGGGCTGCCGATTTACATCGACAGCCCGATGGCGATTTCGGCCGTTGATCTTTACTGCGAGTTTACGCCGGAGCACGACCTCGAGATGAGCGAGTTGGAAAACCACCACCTTTGCCCGATTGAAGGGCCTTCGGTGCAGTTCTCCCGCTCCTCTGAGGAATCCAAGCGGCTCAATAACGTGCGCGGGCCGGCGGTGATTCTCTCGGCGTCGGGAATGCTGAACGGCGGCCGAATCCTGCATCATCTGATCCACCGGCTGTCCGATCCGAGTACCGTTTTGCTCTTTGTCGGGTACCAGGCGGAAGGCACGCTCGGGCGGCGCATTCTCGAAGGCGAGAAAGAAGTGCGGGTGCTGGGCCAGACCGTGCGCGTCGCCGCCGAAATCGCAGAAATCCCCGCGCTCTCGGCGCACGCGGATTCGCGCGAGCTTCTCGAATGGTTGTCGGCGATTCCGGAAAAACCGCGCGAAATTTTTCTCGTCCACGGCGAGAATCCGGCGCGCGAGGCGCTGGCGGCTTCGATTCGCGCCCAGCTCGGCTTCGAGATTTCGCTGCCGCGGCAGGACGAGAGCAGAGAACTGGGATGAATCGATCGAAGAGAGATTCTTCGGCTTCGCCTCAGAATGACACTAAAACAATATGACGATCGATAAATGGTCGCGTGAATAGCGAAAATGTCATCCTGAGTGAAGCGAAGGATCTCTCCCAAAAATTGAGTTTTCTTTTTTTATGACCGAGCCCGTGGACAAACAAATCTCCCAAGCCCGTTGGGGAAAAATTCCCGGCGCGCCCGAAGAGGTGCGCTTTCTGCGCGGGCCGCAGGAGCGGCGCCGCGAGCTCGCTCGCGCGATCAAAATATTTTTCGAGTTCATGCGCGGCTTTCGCGCGCTCCACTTCGTCGGCCCGTGCGTCACCGTCTTCGGCTCGGCGCGTTTTCATGAAGATCACCCATTTTACCGCATCGCCCGCGACGTCGGCCACGGGCTTGCGCGGGCGGGCTTCACGGTGATGACCGGCGGCGGCCCCGGCATCATGGAGGCGGCCAACCGCGGCGCCAAGGAGGCGGGCGGCCGGTCGATCGGCTGCAACATCGAACTGCCGGTGGAGCAGAAGCCCAACCCGTACCTCGACAAGTGGATCACGTTCCGCCACTTCTACGTCCGCAAGGTGATGCTGGTTAAATATTCCTACGCCTTCGTGGCGCTGCCGGGCGGCTTCGGTACCTTGGACGAAATCTTCGAGACCGCCGTGCTGATCCAGACGGGCAAGATCCGGGAATTTCCGCTCGTCCTCATGGGCCGGGAATACTGGCGGCCGCTGCTGGACTTTATGCGCGACCGGCTCATGAAGGAGCAGACGATCGATCCGATCGACACCGAGCGCATCTTTGTCACCGATTCTCCCGAGGAGGCGGTCGCGGCGATCGCCGAGACGGCCATGGCGCGATTCGGCCTGAGCTACGGCCCGCGCCTCAAGCGGCGTTGGATATTCGGCGAGTGAGACCGCGGCTCGAAATCCGCCGCGACTGTAGAGAACGCATTTCTTGTCTAAAATTAGACCTTGCCAGAGCCTGCCGGCTCTTATAGAATGACTTATCCTTAGGAGGTAAGTCGCAGCTCGGTCATTTATTTTAATGGCGCGTAAGAGGAGAAAAGCCAGCCCGCGGCTTTGAACGGTGGCAAGGA